>CBERPN010000347.1:0-4498 GCA_965524675.1 uncultured bacterium | reverse complement strand
AGAAAACGCTCGCGCGCAGTTTGGTCCAAACGATTCAAAAGATTCTATCCGTCGCCGGCCAACAGCGCGACGAAGCTCGCTTGATCGGCTGCCTGACTGGTAGCCAATACTCTTTTGAGTTGGAGAACGACTCGTCGCTTGCAACCTCGACCCTTACCTGCACATCACCGACGTCGGGCATTCCGCCTCCGGCGGACGGTTGGGGGGCTAACCGAGTCCACAGAATGATTGCCGTGTCGGTGGGATCGCCAGCGGCAACTCCCAGCGTGAAGGGACTCGACGGAAGTTCTAGTGTTGGTGCTGCAGAAGTTGTCGTGGCGGCGACGGTCGTCGCTGGTTGGGTCGAAGGTGCTTGAGTGGGTGAAGGGGTAGTGCCGGGTGCAGGCGTCGAGGTCGAGGCCGGGGTTGTCGATGTCTCGGACGAGCAGGCGACGGTCACCGACCCTGCGACTAGCGCGGTAAGGAATGTGCGCCGGTCTATGAAGGTGCGGTTAGTTGGCTGAAAGGATGGGGCCATGCAGGGAGTAAACCACCAAATCGCGATGGAGGTGGCGCAACTCGCCCTCGACTTTGTACTCGACCCGCCGCTGGGCGGCGACAGCGTTGTCGAACACGCCTCACCCGATCAACTGATCGACGCCTTCGCTTCCTCGGTTGGGATGTCGTTCTCGAATGAAGAGCCTGCCCATGGCGGCACGTCGGTGATGGCGGCTGTCGAGCAAGTAATTCGTTTTTCGGTGCATACCAGCAACCCCCGTTTCATCAACCAGAACTTCGCCGGACCCGACCCGGTCGCAGTTGTCGGTGATTGGCTGGCGGCGGCTCTGAACACAACCCCGGCAACGTTCGAAGCAGCGCCGGTGTTTACCTTGATGGAGAGCGCGCTGCTTCACAAACTCGCAGCGGTCGCCGGTTACAGAGCGCCCGAAGAGTCTGGCTACTCGACGGTGCTGCCACCCGGGTTGTTCTGCCCAGGCGGATCGACGGCAACTCTCTACGCGCTTCAGCTAGCGCGTCATCGTTGTCGTCCCGATGTACTGACCGCCGGAGTTGGTTGCGATCGACTTGTCTTGTTCGTTTCGCAGACCGGTCACTATTCGGCAGTGAAGTCAGCGGCTTTGCTGGGTTTGGGAAGTAACGCGGTAATCAAGGTCGACAGCGACGCGCAGGGAGCGATCATCCCAGCGCTACTCGATCAGGCAATCGCTGCTGCGACGGCTCGAGGCGAGGTCCCATTCGCCGTTATCGGCACGGCCGGGACGACCGTTTCCTCGGCCTTTGATGACCTGAATGCATTGGCAGATATTTGCGACCGGCGTTCGCTTTGGCTGCACGTCGATGGCTGCTACGGCGGCTCGGCACTGTTCTCGAAATCACAGCGTCGGCACCTGTCTGGAGTTGAGAGGTCGGACTCCTTTGTCTGGAACCTTCACAAGATGATGGGGATGACCCAGCAATGCACCGTGTTGCTAGTTGAGCAGCCCGATCAATTGACTCAATGTTTCGCCACCAACGCCGACTACCTATTCCAGCCCGATAAACAGCACGGCGAGTTCGACTCGGGAGACCGCACGTTTCAGTGCGCCCGACGGGTCGATGCCCTAAAGCTGTGGCTGGCATGGAAAGTGCACGGTGACATTGGATTTGGCGAACGGGTGGACCACGCGGTGGCGATGGCCGACCACGCTCGCCAATCGATAGCCGCCAGCGATGGCGCGTTCCTATCGGTATGCGGATCGTTTACGAACGTAGTGTTTCTCTGGATTCCCGAGGAAATGCGGCAACAATCGATCGAAGAGTTGACCGTTGATCAACGGCAAGCACTTCACGAGTTAGCGCCGATGATAAAGGCCCGCATGCAGGCTGAGGGGACCATGCTCATTGGCTACCAGCCGGTCGACGGGCTCAACGCCTTCCGCATGCTCTTCATGAATCCGACTGTCAAGATCAGCGATGTCGACGCGATGCTCGGCAATCTCGCCCACTACGCCGAACAGGAGTGGGCCGCGATCACGTAAGTTTGTTGGCTAGGTCGCGTGCGATGAATTCGTGGAGCGCTCTCGCGGCGGCCGGGTTGAGTTGGTCGAGCGCTTCCAGACGCCCATGCGGCCACAGGCGCACTCGCACCTCACCAAGCGCGTATGAATCGGCCGAGGCGAACCGCCCCGAGAGAAAGCTCATCTCG
This sequence comes from uncultured bacterium, assembly GCA_965524675.1. Classification (GTDB taxonomy): domain Bacteria; phylum Actinomycetota; class Acidimicrobiia; order Acidimicrobiales; family SHLQ01; genus CALLQB01. The sequence continues at coordinate 2,313 of CBERPN010000347.1, read as the reverse complement.
CCAACGAGCGAACCATGACCGAGTTGGTTAAGGACCGAAGCGCCGCGTCGCACTTCTACCGTTCCATCCAGTACCAACATCACGGTGTCGTGCTGAGTGCCTTCGGCGGTCAACAAGGTGTCGATGAATGTGAGCGACTCGCCCATCGACCAAAGCGAGAAGAAGTCGAACCGGTCGAGTCCGGGAAACAGGGTCGCTCTCAGTCGCTCGTCCTCTTCGCTTAACGAGATGCCACGACGAGCCAACAGGTAACGGCGAAGCTGGATTGCATGCAGGGTCGCGATGAGCGTGTTCCACACGGCAATCGATGTGAGCCCCACGGAGATTCCGTAGATCACAAAAAGAATCGCTCCGGTGAGCAGCGCAAGTCTCAGCCAGAGCACAGCCCGGAACATGGTCGAAGACACGAGCGCGAAATAGGCCAGGTTGAGGAGGATCGTTGTCGTGCTCACTGTTGAAATAGTACTCAACGTAGGATCCTAGAGTTCAGCCCGTAGCTGACATTTCTGGTCCTTAGAGCGAGGAATCGCGGCTATCGATGCCAAAGTCGCTTGCGCGCGCTAGGTTGAGAACACAGCAGACTCGATCTAATATCCAGACCTGGTTGGTTCCCGGCGGGCCGTCACTTTTGCCTTTTGGTAGAGGCGGCGGCTCGTGGCGGTTTTGTTTGGTCAACTTCGGGGCGACCAAGATGGTGGTCGTTTACCCAGGAAGGCCCTCATGCCTTCTGTCGCGTCGGGGCCGGTGAAGAGATGCGCTGAGAGTTCGCCCGTCCACTCTAGCGCTGCATCGAAGTCCAGCGAGGGCACTTTGGTGATCAGTTGTTTCGAGGCGGCAAGCCCAGCAGGCGAGCCTTCTAGCAGATCGGCCACTATTTCAGCGATCGCCTCGTCGAGTCGGAGCTGCGGCACGGCATAGTTGATTAGTCCTAGTCGGACGGCTTCTGGGGCTAGAAACCGGTTGCCGCGTAAAAACGCTTCAGCTGCGTCGGCCTGGCGCATTTTCGGAAGGCAGATAACCGAAATGATGGCGGGAGCGACACCAACCCGTACCTCGGTGAAGCCGAACTTCGCAGCTTCGACTGCAACAGAGATATCCATGGAGGCCGCAAGCCCCAGCCCACCCCCAACAGCGTGACCAGCGATCCGCCCAACGAACGGTTTCGGCGAGTTCCGGATACGTGCAAATATCAGCGCCGAGTCGGGAGCGGCGCCGCGCACCGCATTTGTCGCCCGTTCAGAAAGATCGGCGCCTGCGCAGAAAACCGCACCATCGTTGCTGACGACCACAACTCGGACTTCAGGGTCGGCCTCGGCACGGTCTATGGCTGCGATGAACTCATCGACCAACGCCAGACTTAGAACATTGCGGTTCTCTGGGTCGGCCAAGGTGATGGTGAAGACCTCGCCGTCTAGTTCGGTCCGTACCTTTGGGCTAGGCGGGTCGCTAGCCAAACTCACCGTAGAGCCCCGGCGGCGGGCCCGTCGCTAGCACCCCCGGCGAAAACTTGAGCCTTCTCCAGCCAGTCGCGGGTCGCACTGCCATTCAATACCAATTCGGTGTCGTCGACGTGGCGTCGCTGAGTGACCACCAGACAGAAGGCCTCGGACTCGCCAACAACCGAGTCGACAGCATCGTCTGGGCCGAATATCCAGGCATCGCCAGAGGGTGCTACAAGCTCAACCCTCACCGAAGTGTCGGGTACCTCTAGTCCCCGGTTTAGATATGACCAGCCGCGAGTGATGTAGCCCAATTGTGCAATGTGGCGAAGCCGATCGGTCGCTGGCCTGACCGCTCCCAGCGTGTCGACGATGTCCTGCCCATGAGCCCAAGTCTCCATGAGCCGGGCGGTGAGGAACGATTTAGAACCCATCGAAGGCCCAAACCACATCACCCTGGTGTCGTCGTCCAGATGAGACGCAGCGTGAGCGAGCGAATCGCGTCCGCTCCTCCAAGCGGCGAGAAGCTCGCTAGCCGACATGGCTCGGTAGCCCTCGAGAGTGGCATCGTCGAGGGCTGTGGCCTCGGCCTGAGGAGACAGACTCGCCATCAAATCAAAAGCTAAGTCGGCGAAGGTCTCTGGATCTGCAATTGCGATCGCGGCCGCCTCATCAAAATATGCCAGATGGCCGATCTGGTCCGCAACGCTCCAGCGCGGACTCGGGGTTGCCAGATCCCACTGTTCCTCGCCGAGGTCGGCAACGATTCTGTCTAGGGCGCCTTGTTCGGCAAATAGATCTTCTCGCACTTCGCTAACGTGCATTTCGGACTCTCTCCTCGGGTGACATTCGGTCTGCTCTGGTACCGTAGCGC
>CBERPN010000346.1:0-4511 GCA_965524675.1 uncultured bacterium | reverse complement strand
TGCGGACAGCCCAGCGCCGAATGGTGGAGATTCTTGGCCTGTAACCGCGTCGCCGTCGGCGAATATCACTTCGCCGGCGATTCCGTCGGCATCGAGTTCTTTGTCGCGAGCGACCGGGTCATACGCTCCGCGGAGCCCTTCGGCGTTATCGCCTTCCCATTGTTCGATGAACTCGGCGTTCACTTCTTCGGCAATTCGGCGGTGCCGGTGTCGTTCGACAACGTAGGAGTCGAACGCCTCATGCAGTGATGATTCGAGATAGGGCCGATACTGCTCGCACTGGAGCCCAGCGTGAGTATCGCTCGAAACAATGATGTACGGATCGTTGGAGATGTTCGGATCGGACATGAAACCCCTAAGGATGAAACGACTTCTTGCTCAGCTCACACCCTTGCAGTTGTGGCTGACAACCGCACGTTCAACCCAAACAATGTTCAGCTAGACTGTGAGCGCAAGCCGATCGCATGTAGGTTGCGCCGGTGGCCGAACCAGTAGTGCCAGCGAAGGCTTGGCGAACCCTAGCCATCACCTCGTTGGTGGTGTTCATGGTGACCCTAGAAACCACCATTATCGCGCTTGCATTGCCAGAGATTCGTGAAGCATTTCCCGACACGGACGATGCGACGCTGTCGTGGATAATTACCGCCTACAACATCGGTGTCGCCTCATTCCTGCTGCTGTCTGGTTGGTGGGCCGACAAGGCCGGTCGCAAGAAGGTGTTTCTGATCGGATTGTTTCTGTTTGCGGTTGGATCGGGATTCGCTGGCCTCGCCCCCAGCGCCAGACTGTTGATACTCGCGCGTGTTGTTCAATCGGTCGGCGGTGCAATTCAGTACCCGGCCGGTCTGGCATTACTGCTTCCTGCGTTCCCGCCTGAACGTCGCCAGAGTGCAATCGGAATCTGGGGAGCTATGGGCGCTCTAGCGGCAGCGGTTGGGCCCTCTCTCGGATCGATCCTTGTCGAGGCGTTCGGCTGGCGCTCGATCTTCACGATCAACGTGCCGGTCGCCCTTCTTGCACTGGTGTTGGGTCGCGTATGGCTCGACGAGAGCTATGGCGAGGTGGCGGGCGACAAGGTCGACAAGGTGAGCGTGCCACTCGCATCGTTAGGAATCGGTGCCATCATCCTTGGGATAGTGCAGGGAGGTACGTGGGGAGCCCTGTCCCTAATACCCATAGCGATCGGAGGCGCACTTCTGACGGGCTTTGTAGTTCGGTCGCGTCGTCACGAAGCCCCTCTGTTTGACCTTGGCCTGTTCTCGCTGCGCTCGTTCACGGTCTCGAGCGTTGGCACGGTGGCATTTAGCCTGGCGTTCTTTAGCTGGCTCGTCACCATGCCCACCTTCATTCAAGACGTGTGGGGCTGGTCGGTACTTCGCACGGGCTTCGCCATTGCGCCTGGCCCGATGGTGGCGATGGTTGTTTCGCCGTTGTTCGGTCGCCTTGCCGACCGCAAGGGAATCGCGCTCCCGGTCATTATTGGGGCGCTGGCGGGTGCCAGTGGGCTATTGCTTCAAGTGTCGTTGTTAGGAATCGAACCGGCCTACGTGAAGAGCGTGCTACTGCCGGGGCTGTTGATCGGTGTAGCTGCGGGAGCCAGCTTCAGCATGCTGGTAGCCGCCGCGATGCGAGACGTGCCCGCCGCTCAATTTGGAATGGCGGGTGCTGGTCGTTCCACGATCTTTCAACTGTCGGTTGCTGTGGGAGTGGCTATGGGGTTCGTCTTGACCGCCGACTCCGGCTCTAACAGCGAAGCGCTCAGCGGCATCCGAACCCTTTTCATTGTCGGCGCAATTCTGTACTTCATCCAGTTCTTGGTGTTCGCATTTGCGTTTCCACGGCACGGTCCCGAAACGGTTTCAGCCTAGGGGTCGGGGATTACCGACACCGTCGAGAAGCACATCTCGTCTTGGGTACCTTCGGCCCAGATCACGTACTTGGGTTCCCACGTCGGCTGCAACGAACGGTCCCAGGCGCATTCGAAGCGAATGATGTCATTGGCTTTGATGCGGATGTCTTCGACCGGTTCGTATGTGAGCTGCCACTCGAACGACCAGGTTGGTATATCGAGCAGCACGAGCTCGGCTGGGGTATCGGGGTTAAGGGTCATCCGGTAGCTAGAGCCAAGTTCGTGCATATGGGCCAGAACCGAAAAGAGCGTGCCGTCGAGCCCAACCTGCTTGTCGCAGACCGATGAAGCAACACCATTGGTGAGGTGTTCGTAGTCCTTGTGGCTAACGCCACAGCCGTTGTTGACAAACCTCGGGATCAGCGGTGCTAGACCGCCAAATTCGTCGGTAATGCGTTTCAGCTCAACATCGCGGTCGCACGCTGGCAGATCGGCATCGGAGACATGACAAGGGATTTCGACTGGAGTCAGGTAAGTGTCGCGGTGCACCGCACGGAGTTCTCCGTCGGACTCATCGGCCAGATCGAGCAGCATTGGCGATTGGTCGGCGGGGGCTTCGTGGTCGTAGTGGAAGTGGGTCTGAACAATGAAGAAGTCGCCCGCCTCTAGTTTGATACCGATTCCGTCGGGGTAGGTGCGGGGTCGTTGACCTGGAACCCAACCCCCAAATCCGTCGACCTCGCCTTGGGTTAGGTTTGTCAGGCCGTAACAAGTCCAGCCCGGCTTGCCGTCTTTGCCGTCGAATCCGTCGGCTTGATCGCGTGCCTCAGCGTTGCCGAGGAACACGATTACGTGGTGAACCTCATCGATCTCGGGTTCGAAGTTGTAGCCCTTCACCCAGGTGGTTTCGGTGACCTGCGGATCGACAATCTGGCAGCGATAGTCGTCCTTTACTTCCGGATCGCCTGAGTAAGGTTCGGCTTGGCGGACGGTCTGATCGAGTTCGAGCGGTTCGATTGCGGTGGCCGTCGGGTTTAACAGCTGGGTGGGTTCGACGTCGATGGTGGCACCGCTTGCCGACCAGTTCGCGAGCGTGTTGATCTCGTCGTCCGATAGCGACCAGTCACCATGGAACGCGAGACTTTGATCCGATGCTGGCCACGGGGGCATGTAGCGGCCTTCGGTAACCAACTGAATCCCGTCGGCGATTCCTGCAACATCGCCGACCGTTTCGAGCGCAAGCGTCGAGTGCCCAATGCCGCCTTCGACATGGCATGAGGCGCACTTGTTCTCGACGATTGGCAGCACCGCAGAGCTGAAGTTGGAGTCGGCTGCCCAGGTTGGCTGATCGAGCGCAACAAGTTCGGTGGCTGGGTCGCGCGGTTCGTCGGCAGTCGTGGCATCGAGGGCAACGAAATCGAAGGTGAGCTCTATTTCGTCCTCGGTGGTAACCAGCGCCATGATGCTGATGGGGCCGACATCGTAGGTGCTCATCAAGATAGTGGCCGACATCGTGGCGCTGAGGGTGTCGCCGTCGAGGGTTATCGATCCTTTGAACAGCTCTTCATTGGTGGTTTCCTTTACCGTGAGATCGCCGGTGATGGTCAGCGGGTAGGCCTTACCTTCGACGATGGTCTCGGGCAATCCTTCGATTCCGGTTGGGTCGAACTCGACGAACTTGTAGTGGTTCGATTCGAGAAAGTCGTGGCGGATGCGTTTGTCGCGCAGCTTGTTGTCGCTGGTGAACAGCTCGACATTTACCACGATGGTGCCAATCTTGCTGGCAGCCACATCGGTTGCGATGATGATGTCGCCGCCTATGGCCGAGGTGGTTCCAACGGCGACGTTTCGGTCGCGGCCTATGAGCTTCTCGCCTACTGCATAGGAGGCCGATGACTGCGAGGGGTCGATTCGAAACAACCGCTCGTCCTGAACCGGCTCGAGCTGAGGAGCCACGACCTCTTCGGAGACGACCGTGTCGTCCTCGAGATACCAAGCCCACTGGTCGCGGGTAAAGAATGCGGTCGCCCCGAGCACGAGGAGCAACCCGACAACGAATCCAGACTTCTTCATAGTGAATCCAGACTTCTTCATAGTCCCAGTATCGTCAATTCTGATCCGCCATGAAAGTGCACGACCTACATTCTACTCGGATCACCAGGTTCTGCAGTTCACGGCGCATTACCAAATTACTGCCGTAATGACCGCCTACCGGTGTTTGCAACAGTAATTACGCCACGGTTTCTGTAACTACTGTTGTAATGACCGCTCAGCAGTGCTGGGGGCAGTAATTTGCGAGTGTTAGCTGTAGGACACTTGGCAAAATCCGTGGTTGCAGTAGCCCGCAGGGTTCTTTGCTAGGTATTGCTGGTGATAATCCTCGGCGTAGTACCAGGGTCCGGCGGTAGCGATTTCGGTGGTGATCTCGCCGAATCCGGCAGCGGTGAGCTGTTGCTGATAAGCGTCGCGACTCGTTATCGCTGCTGCCTGCTGCTCGGCTGAGTTGGTGAAGATCGCCGATCGGTACTGACTCCCAACATCGTTGCCCTGACCCATGTACTGCACCGGGTCGTGGTTCTCCCAGAACACGCCGAACAAGGTTTCGAGCCCAACGACTGACGGATCGAAGACGATGAGAACCGCTTCGGTGTGGCCGGTCATC
>CBERPN010000345.1:0-4533 GCA_965524675.1 uncultured bacterium | reverse complement strand
ATGGCGGACCGTTACCCGCGAACGCGATGCCGACGCCTAGCGACTGCACAATCAGAACGAGCGCAACGAGTACGCGAGGAATCGACGAACGGGAACCTGACATGTAACTGTCCTTCTCAATCCAGAGCACCCGCGACCGCAACATCGGCCAGGCTCCCAAGAACCTTTAGCCGCCGGAAGCGATTTAACCCGATCTATTAATCGTCGTGCACCGAATCAACAAATGTGCGTCGGCTAACCGGCGACTATGAGCTCAACAAATCAACTCCGATTCGCGAGACACAGATTGAAGAGCTGTCGAGCCATGCGAGATTGCTGGGATCCCGAGCCTCCGGCGATGGTCGCAAGTTGAGCCTGCTCGTGGGCTTGTCACTGAAGTGAGACTAAGCGATTCCCGGCAAGTATCTCATGCACGATCGGGCCCTCAACCGTTCGACAACCGAAAGCGAGCCCGAGTTCTCGCTATTCGGTTGAGGTTGCTTTTGGCACAATGATGGTGGCTCGGATCAGCGGAGGAACCTCAAGGTAAGGGATGCCGTCTGCCGATTTGGCATTCTTGACCTCGTCACTCAGCTCTATAGAAGCCAACTTGACGCGCAGTTCCGAGACTGTTAACCCCGCAATACCCCTGGCAGTCTTGCTCACAACTCCGGTCTCGTCGAGCGCTCCATCCCTGATAGGAATCACTGACGAGTCGGTCAGCATTGACCACTTCCCGTCGAACTCAAACATGGCGACGATGTAAGACTTGCCAGCGACCATTCTCGGCCCATCGCCGGGTCGAACTTGGCTAAGTCGCCCATCCTTTTGCCAAAGACCATAGCTCGGAAGGGAAAATGTCGCACCTTGTTCAACTGCCAGATCAGCCCTAACGGTACTTGGCAGCCAGAGAGTCTGGTCGAGACGAGCATCGTATGCCGTGGAGACACTTGGCGAATCATTAGCCTCCGCCGCAACCTCTCGGCTCCCGTCTTCGAGACTCGCACCAACCTCTCCGAGAGCTACTGTGAGTTGGTCAAGGGAGACTTCAACAGAACTAGTACTCAGGCCAGCTTCTTCTCGCTCTCGACGTTGCACTTCGAGCTTTTCGCGTGTTTTCTCCATCCTGCGCTGCTCTTCCAACAATTGCTCATCAGTGGGCTTGGGGGAGGGCGTTTCTGGTGCAACACGTTCTGCGACAATAGTTACCACTGCGATCTGATCTGCGAAGGTCACCCAGTCCGCTAGATTTTCGAACCCAAAGAAGCCGGTCGCATGGGCTACGGGCCCGTCAGGTGATGCGGATTCGATGTCAAGTGTTGGACTCCCGCAGCTTGAAAAGGCGACGGTCGCTGCTGCTGCAACACCGGCTACTCTCATCCTCTTCTTTAGTCGATCCGCCCTAGTAATGACCATTAATTTGCTCCTTGTTGTGAGCGCCGGGGTTTCGACTACCGGAGTTGCTTCCGTTGGCAAGCGTTGGAGTTCTCATGCACTTCAGGCTTCCATCCTGGTTGTCCAATATCGGGAACGCATTTTCTCCATGCACGAGTCCAAGCGAATGACCGAGTTCGTGGCAGGCGATCATCCGGCGCATATTCCGCTCCTGTGTCAAGGTCAGGTTTGGGTTGTTGATTGTCACAGCAACGATCGAAGCAATGTTGTATTGGATGTAATTCGAATCACAGACGTTCCCGCCCGGCGAGTCATCATCACAGATCGTTGCCGCGGCTGCCCCGCCAGGAAGGTTGTTCTCCGTCTCATAGATGACATCGGTCTCGTTTGCTCCATCCTCAACTAGAATGGCCGCTTCGAACATGAACATCACCGTTGCGGCGGTCCATTTAGCCATCCTGTTCAGGGTCGGATTTCCCATTGGCCACTCGAGGTCATCTGTCCAGACCGAGTGCAACCTGTCATCTGCGAAACAGGGCCCGCCACTTATTCCTTCGCCACAACTATCTGAATTTGTTTCAGTCTGCGTCAAGTTGTCCGGCCCATGATGGGCAACTGCGACTGAACTGAGAAGGCCTACGCAAGCGAGCGTCACAGCTAGTACCGCTGCAACGTACCGTCTACCCTTGCGAGAATCGGCGTTAAATGGTCCAATAATGTGCACAAACAATATCCTCAGCAATCGAAGGAGCGAACCTCTGGGCTTATCGCAGAGAGCGTAACTCAGGGGGGGGGGTTATTTGTCAAACCGAATGTACAAACGTGCGTTCCGAATATTCCTCAAGATCTAGGCGACAATCCCATGAGCTACCTTTCTTCAATGGCAGAGTTTGCGGGGCGAATCGGAACAATTTTGGCGAGTCGGAGCCCCATTGGCCCGCTCGCCCAACCGCACCGGAGGGCGCGCCCAACGTTCTCCTGTTGCTACTCGACGACGTGGGCTTCGCCGATTTCGGCTGCTACGGCTCCGAAATCGACACGCCCACCATCGACTCATTGGCTGATCGAGGAATCCGCTACACCGGGTTTCACACGACCGCCATGTGTTCCACTACCCGCGCCTGCCTACACACCGGCCGTAACCACCATTCGGTGGGCATGGGTTGCCTGTCGAACTTCGACTCCGGCTATCCGGGCTACCGAGGAAAGATCGCGCAAGACGCACCCACCCTGGCCGAAGTGGTTCGCCCCCACGGTTACCGCACCTACTTCGTCGGTAAATGGCACGTAACCCCCCTTACTGAAACCGGCCCAACCGGCCCGTTCGATGGCTGGCCACTCGGCAGGGGCTTCGACCGTTTCTACGGATTCCTCGATGCCGAGACCGACCAGTATTCACCCGAATTGGTGCGCGACAACAGCCACGTGGCGGCGCCCGGAGACTACGAATCGGGCTATCACCTGACCAAGGATCTGTTCGACAACGCCATCGGCTACCTGGGAGGGCACATCGCGACCGTGCCCGACACCCCTTGGCTGATGATGGTGGCTCCCGGTGCCTGCCATGCCCCTCACCAGGCCCCGAAATCGCTGATCGACAAGTACGACACCGTCTTCGCGAAAGGCTGGGAGCAGACCCGGCTCGACCGGCTGGCCCGCCAAATCGAAATGGGAATCGTGTCAGCCGGAACCGAACTCCCCGAGCGCAACTTCATGGTGAACGCGTGGGCCGACCACGGTGCCGACGAGCAACGACTGTTCACTCGACTGGCCGTGGCCTATGCAGCAATGCTCGAGCACGCCGATCAGAACTTTGGCCGGTTGATCGAGTTCCTCGACACGGCTGGCCAACTAGATAGCACCTTGGTGATAGCGCTATCCGACAACGGCGCCAGCCAGGAGGGTGGGCCGTTAGGGTTCGTGAACGCCATGGGTCCGTTCAACCTGGTCGCCGAAGACATCGCCACCAAGATCGCCCGCATCGACGACATCGGCGGGCCCGACACTCACTCGAACTTCCCCTGGGGCTGGGCGATGGCCGCCAACTCACCGTTGAAACGGTACAAACAGAACACCCACGGCGGTGGGGTTCGCGACCCGCTGGTCATCGCCGGGCCCGGGGTGGGTGAGCCGGGTTTGCGCCACAATTTCTGTCACGTGTCCGACCTTGCACCTACCATCCTCGACGCCATAGGAGTCAACCATCCAGACGGCTGCGAAGGCGTGAGTTTCGTCACTACGTTGGCCGCCAACTCCACTACCTCAAAGTCTGTCCAGCACTTCGAGATGTTCGGTCATCGCGGAATCTGGCACGAAGGTTGGAAGGCCGTGGCCTACCACCAACCCGGCAGTTCCTTCGACGACGACCAATGGGAGCTCTATCACCTCGCCGAAGACTTCAATGAGAACCACGATCTGGCGGCCGCTCAACCCGAGAAGCTGGTCGAGATGGTTGGCCGTTGGTGGAGCGAAGCCGAGAGGTACCAAGTGCTGCCGCTCGATGATCGATTCGCCGAACGCTTCGCCGAGAACGCGGAACGACACCGTGGCGAGCGCACCCACTACACGTTCTGGAATGGCATGGGGCACCTGCCATCGGAGGTGGCCCCCGACCTCCGTAGCCGTAGTTACTCGATTGAGGCGACGGTCGTCATTCCCGAAAGTGGGGCGCACGGAGTGCTCGTGGCCCACGGAGATGCCACCAGCGGGTACTCGTTGTTCGTTCGCAATGGCCGTCTCGTCCACGATCTCAACATCGGAGGCACCCATCAGATTGTGGAATCGAACCGCAACGTGCCCGCCGGGCGCCGCACTCTCGGCTTTCGAATGCGCCGGTCCGACGAGGGCGGGCCACTCCCCCACGGGATTGGCGCTCTGCTGATAGATGGCGAACCTGCCGGGACGATCGAGACCGACCAGATCTTCTGGCTGATGATCTCGTGGTCGGGGCTCGACATTGGTTTCGACCGCGGGACCACGGTTGCCGACTACGACGGATCAGGAAGGTTCATGGGTCCGTTCGCCTTCACCGGGACCCTGGAAAAGGTAACCGTCGACCTCGACGACGACCAAGAACTCGACCACCACCAGTCCGGACAAAACGAACTAGCCCGCGACTAACTGACTAGGGATCCGGGGGGTTGGGGACTGATAGGTAGT
>CBERPN010000344.1:0-4533 GCA_965524675.1 uncultured bacterium | reverse complement strand
CTTAGAAATCTTGGAGCAGCTAGGCCCCGGTTGGTGTTGGCCCGAACGATTCGCGGACTATCACTACACCGGCAAATAGTGGACTACACGAGGAACGGAGGTCGAGGTTCTGAAACCTAATGTAATCGCAAAAGTGACGACCTACAGTAGCGGCCGGTCACGGTCGCGCATCTTCGTAGAGCCCAATCGTTAGCTGATTCACTCACCCTTATTGACCCTAAGCGCAGAGCTGCGGACAGGCCTGCGAGTGAAAACCTTTGGTCGGATCGTCAGCGGTTTCCGCCAGCCATGTCTCGTGAGCTACACGAGACAAACCGGCTGGTTCGGAGTCGCTCCGAAGCAGGTGCCAGCCACGATCAGATATGGGGGCAAACCCCTATTCGATGTTCACCGCTACGGTGCGACCATCAACTGATGCACCAGGCCCTTCGTGAACGCTTCCGCCAAGCCTTATCCGGACTAAGAATCCGATCCGACGGGCTGTCCCTCAGCGACTGGACCCTTATCGGCGTGTATGCCGCGTTCGCGTTCGGCGTCGGCTATTTCAATGGCCTGTTTGAACCCGGATTACCCACTCTTCTTCAGGTCCTCGTTCTTCCTCCATTGCTAGTCTTGTATCCCTCCGTTATCGAAGAGGTGATCTTTCGCGGCATCTTGCTACGCCGCGAGTTGTCCGAGGCGCGACCGGTCAAGAGGTTTTGTGCCCTAACTCTGTCGGCGTTGCTCTTCGTCGCATGGCACCCGCTCAACCACTACCTAATCGGTCTTTCCGACACATCGTTGTTCATCAAACCCGAGTTCCTAGTCATCGTCACGGCGCTTGGATACCTGACCGGACATCTCTATCTCCGCACTCGATCGCTATGGCCGGCAATCGCTGTTCACTGGCTAACGACGCTCATCTGGAATCTGTTCCTCGGCAGGCCGCGCTAGCTCGAAAGTGAGAGCTCAACAACCGACTCCGGGGTCAACCGACTCCGGGGTCAAGTCTCCTCTTTTGTCAACTAAGTGTTCACGTTCGCTGTCTGAGAAGTCAGCTGTCACAGGCCCTTCTTAGTCTCGGGGTCATGGCCAGACCACTGAGAATCGAATTCGAGGGCGCCCGACACCATGTAATGAACCGGGGTCGATCCCATCAGACCATCTTCCACGACGACACTGATCGGCAGTTTTTCGTGGGCCTACTCCTTGAAGTTTCAGAGCGTTTCAATGTGCAAACCCATGCGTATTGTTTGATGTCAAACCACTATCACCTACTCATGCACACCGAATCAGCCCTGCTGGGTCGGGCCATGCGCCACCTCAACGGCGTGTTCACTCAGTTTTCGAATCGGCGGTACGGCCGTGACGGCACCCTGTTCCGGGGCCGGTACGCCTCGCGGTTGATCTGCGACGATGCCTACCTGTTGTGGGTATCTCGCTACATCCATCGCAATCCGGTCGAAGCCGGACTCTGCGCCCATGCGACTTCGTGGCGGTGGTCTTCGATGAGGGCGTACCTGGGCCGTGCTGCAACCCCAGCTTGGCTCGATCCTCAAGTTGTGCTCGGCCACTTCGATAACCGGCCCGAGAAGTATGAAGCGTTTGTCGAAGACCTGTCACTCAGGGACGACATGTGCGGCGACCTCGACAAAGCAGTCATAGGCGAACCGCCCAGAGTGGTACAGCAACTAACTAAGGTTCGACCCGACAAAGAAACCGACCCCGCTCGCAACCGAACCATGCCCCGACCCTCGCTAGAACAAATCGACCTCGCCGTCAGCGAAGCATTCGGCGTCCCTTCAACTGAGCTTCACATCAACCAACGCGGCCGCTCGTGCCTCCCCCGCCACCTGGCAGTCCGACTTGGGCAGCGGTTGGGCCAGTTCACCCAATCCGAACTCGCAATTCACTACGGTTATCACAGCTATTCCGGAATCGCCTCAGCGCTTCAGAGACTGGACAGCAAGTTGAAGAAGGACTCCGGCGCGGCCGCTCTCCTAGTCACGATCGCCGCCCATCTAAGCGCCACGGACGCCGCCGACAAGTGCTCCCAAGCCAAGCCCGCTAGTGCCCGCAATCAGCCAAGTTCCCACACCCAGTAACAAGACAAAAGAAGAGACTTGACCCCTTGCCTGACCCCTTGCCTGTGCGTGTGACCCCTTGCCTGCCGACCCGAGCGCTGTAGGGCGGAGGGCGCTAGCCCGGAGCCTGAGCCCCGCGGCCTGCGTGGCCGGGGAACGCCAGCAAGCAACGCGAAGCGCCGGAACCGAAGGCGGAGAAAAGAAAACAGCGCTAGATGAGGTTTTCTACGAAGGCTTCTAGTTGGCGTAGGTTGCGCACTTCGTGGGTGCCGTCGCAGTAGGTGGTGTACTCGCCGACGATTGAATCGCCCGTGTCCCAGTAGCTCTTTGGTTCGGGGTTGAGCCAGTGCACTTGGCGGGCTTTGTTCTGGATCTCTTTGATTATCCAACTCTGCGACGCGTGATAGTTGTTGCGAGCGTCGCCCAGGATTAGAACCGTTGTTTTGGGGCCGATGTCTTTGCCGTAGCGTTCCCAGAACACGCCGAATGCGTGGCCGTAGTCGCTGTGACCGTCTACCCAAACCACGTCGGCTTCGGTGTTGACACGATGCACAGCCTCGCCAATGTCGTCTACGCCGTCGAAGAAGCCGGTGACCTCATCGAGCCCGTCGATGAACACAAACGAGCGAACCTTTGAGAATTGGCTGCTGATGGCATAAACCAAATGCAAGGTGAAGCGGGCGAACGCGGCCACCGAGCCAGAGATATCGGCGATGACGAAGATCTCGGGCTTGTGAGGTCGAGGATGGCGAAACCGCGGGTCGGCGGGAACTCCGCCGTAGCTAAGCGAGGTGCGTACCGTCTTGCGGAAGTCGAGCGGTCCGCGGCGCCCGTACTTGCGTTTGCGAGCTAGCCGGGCCGCCAGCTTGCGTGTGAGCGGATAGATCGCCTTGCGAAGGCTGTTCATCTCGTCGCGGGTGGCATGCATGAAGTCGACGTCTTCCGGCAATGGCTTGCGCAGGGTTCGCGACATCGCCTCGACCCCGCGGTCGGCCACCAACATCCGGCGGATCTCGGCTTCAATTTCTTTCTTGAGTTGCTCGATACGGCTATTGAACTCATCGCGTTCGAGGCGCTCCTCGAACTGGGTGAGCCCATCGGGAGCCTCTTGGCGGCTCTGATCCATGAGCTCGTCCATCATCGAATCAAGATCTAGATTCCGCAGCGTCCGGTACAAATAATAGGTTCCGCCCACTGGTCGCCCGGGTTCCATTCCCGCATAGCGGCGAACGGCCTGGCGGGCCAGCGCTCGCATCATTGCTTGATCGCCTTTGCGAAGCGCGTCGAGCAACATCTTCGCCAACTGCTCGGGGCTTAACGCTTCTCCCCCACCACCGCCTTGCCCCTGACCCTGGCCCTGCCCTTGAGCGGCTTGGGCATCGTCGTCCATGTCGTCGAGATCGGGCGAGCTATCGCCATCGATGTCGTACTCGACACCGCGGAACGAAAAGAACACTTCGAAGACGACCTCGAAGGCCTTCCAGTGCGAGTGGTTCTTTACCAGCGTCGCCGCCAACGCATATTTGAAGGTCTCACGATCTTCGAGCGGGATGTGCTTTACCGCCTCCATTGCATCGAGGTTCTCGGTAAGGCTCACCGGTAACCCTGCCGCTCGCAACTCGCCGATGAACCCGTTGAGCAGGTCGAGCATCGGTGAACTTGTCACGCTGGGAGTGTCGGTGGTTGACATTGGCGCTCGATCAGTCCAAGAGCTCGTCGGACTGGGCGAACTCCTTGATGGCCTTGTTGATGTCGCTCTGATACTTCAACAAGATGTTGACCGTCTCGGTGGCGGTCTCGGCATCGACTTGCTCGATACCCAAGAGCACGAGCGTGCGCGCCCAGTCGAGGGTTTCGGAAACCGATGGAGCCTTCTTCAAGTCGAGTTGACGAATCGAACGGACGATTCGAGCAACCTGGTCGGCCAAATTATCGGTGATATCGGGAACCTTGTTGAGGACGATTTCCTTCTCGCGTTCTAGATCGGGGTAGTCGATGTAGAGGTAGAGACAGCGACGCTTTAGCGCTTCGGACAGCTCGCGGGTGTTGTTCGAGGTGAGAAACACCAGCGGGATTTGTTTCGCCTCGATGGTGCCCAGCTCAGGAATCGACACCTGATAGTCGGAAAGGATCTCTAGAAACAGAGCCTCGGTTTCGATCTCGACACGGTCGACTTCGTCGATGAGCAATACCACTGGGTCGTCGGCTCGGATTGCCTCTAGCAGCGGGCGTTGAAGAAGGAACTCGTTAGAGAAAATGTCGTCCTCGATCTCGTCCCACGAATCGTCAGAGTTCCGCTCGGCTTGGATGCGGAGAAGCTGTTTCTTGTAATTCCACTCGTAGAGCGCCTTGGCTTCGTCGAGTCCTTCGTAGCACTGAAGACGGATCAGTCGGGCGCCAGCGATCTCGGCAACACTCTTTGCGAGCTGGGTCTTGCCCGTTCCGGCCGGACCTTCGACAAGAATTGGCT
>CBERPN010000343.1:0-4570 GCA_965524675.1 uncultured bacterium | reverse complement strand
TCCGCAGATGAGGAAGGTGAAGCGGATCGCTAAGAAACGTGAGGTCGATGCTTTAATAGTCTCCATTGGTGTCAATGACCTCAAGTTCGGGGCAATGGTCGTGAAGTGCATTGATCAGATCGCATGTTGGACGCGGGCCGACGTGGCCGGGGGCTCTGGTTCGACGCTCGACGACGGGATGAAGAAACGGCTGGCTGAGCTACCGCGGTTGTACGCTCGCCTGGCTAAGAAGATTGACCGGGCGGGGATTGAGCCTGACCGGGTCTATATCACCCAGTATTTCGATTCGACCAAGGATCAGACAGGTACGACTTGCAGCCCGTTGATTCGAGTGGGTGCCGGATCGTTGTCGGTCGATTTTGATCAGGCCGAGGCTCAGTGGGCTCACGATAGTGTCCTAGCACCGCTCAACGCGGCGGTCCGGGCGGCGGCTGAGAAACATGGGTGGACCCTAGTGGGTGGATCGCCGGAGCTTTTCGCTGCGCACGGGTATTGCTCGAACGACAGCTGGATCGTCTCGCTTGCTCAATCACTTTCACGCCAGGGTGATCAGAACGGAACGCTGCACTCGACCCGAAAGGGAAATGATGCCCAAGCGGGGCTAGTAGTTCCTATCGTTCGCTCCGACTTCTTCGCTCAGCAGAAGATTCGGCCACCACGAGAGCCGTAGGTCTGATTAGAGACGTTTCATTAGGGACGTGTCTGACACCGATAATCGGAGTCCTAGAGGTTGTCGAAGGCGAGGGTTTGCTGGGGTGGTGCGTAGGCGGGATCTACACCGTCGAACAGGCTGCTCACCGATTCGCCTAGGTGACTTCTGCGGATGGCCTCTGCGAATAGTTGAGAAATTGAACAGATCTGAAGTTCGGGCCAGTTGGCTGGGGCTGGCACCGTGTCGGTGGTGACTAGGCCGCTGATCAGTGGATTGTTACGCAGCCGCTCTACGGCTGAACCGGTGAACAATCCGTGAGTGCATGCCACCGAAACTTCTTCGCATTGTTCTTCTCGCAGGCGTTCCAGCAGTTCGATTATTGATCCGCCGGTGGCGATCTCGTCGTCGAGCACGATTGCTTTCATGCCCTTGACTTCGCCGACGATGGAATCGATCACAACGCGGTCGTCGGCCATTCGGCGTTTGCTGCCCGCCGCGACCGGGACGCCGAGCAACCGCGCAAATTGTGTCGCTACCTTCGCGTTTCCGAGGTCGGGCGACACCACCACGGTCGATGTCAGGTCGCTATCCTTGAAGTGGCGGGCCAATACCCCAATGGCGGTGAGATGGTCGACGGGTATCCCAAAGAAGCCATGAACTTGGGGAGCATGTAGCGCCATCGTGATCACACGATTGGCTCCGGCCGCAATGATGAGGTCGGCGACCAGACGTCCAGCGATAGAGATTCTCGATGCATCCTTCTTGTCGGAGCGTGCGTAGGCGAAGTGCGGAATGACAGCAGTAATCTGAGCGGCCGACGCTCCACGGGCCGCATCGAGCATCATCAACAGCTCCATCAGGTTCTCTTGGGTGGGAGGAACCAGTGACTGCACGATATATACGTCTCGCTGCCGGCAGTTCGCTCCAAGCTGAACCTGAAGACAATCGTTGCTGAACCGCTCTATTCGAGTGGGTGACAGCGGAACGTCGAGACGTTCGCAGATTTCTTTTGCTAGACCCGGGTGGGCGTTACCGGTGAAGATAACTATCTCGCGCAACTCAGGAACCTTTGGTGAGACGTCCTAAGCAAGCTAGTTGATCAGCGTGCACTCCGATAGCCAAACTGGGAAAGCGATGCTTCGCACTCCGAGTCGATGATGCGAGGAGGCACTGTCAAACAATAGTGATCGAAAAATGAGGAGTCTGGCCTCTATTGATTCATCGCTAACTGGCCGAAAACGTCTATGTGGAAACTGAAACATCGCGATTTGCACCTGGGGTTAGAGCCCTTTTTGTGGCGGTTGCACTTGTTCCACTGCTCGGGCTGGGATCGCTTGCCGCTGCGGACGTGGCAGATGCCAAAACTCAGGTTGATCGCACACTTCAGATCGCAGAGATCACCCCCCACCTCGACCAAGCGATCCAGACCGAAGTGTTGGTCGACGTGGAGTCATATTGGGCCCACGCGCTTGCCGCGATACACCAACTTGGCCTCTCACCAGCCGTTCTCATTGAAATCACTGGGCTCGATGTAGAACTCGAATATCTCCGGGCACAAGAGCGCGTGGACGACGCGTTATCCAAGATCCAGCTCTCCAAAAGCGATTTGGAAAAGATTGAACGAGCTCGGGCAGCGGTGCGGCCGGGCGCCGACAACAATGTGATCGAGACTGCTTACGACGAAGTCGAGTCGGTCGCGGCCGCAGCGATCGACTCGGACATTCGCGAGATTGAGAGACTCGTCGGCGGGGTTCGAAATGCCGACGAGTTGACAAATGCAGTCGACGTCCTAGTCCTATCGACCAAGCTCCGCGAATCTGTTTCAAAGATGACCGAGGCATATTTCGGTGCTCGCTTCGAGATGAGGGGCGCCCCTTCTTCCAAAGAAGTGATCGTTCTTCTACAGCACCGGTTGACGTTTCGCTCCAATCTCGCAAGTCTCAAGCTGATCATCCCAGAGGGCAGCGATCTAAAACCACTCTGGTCTGAGGTCGATTCGGACCCAAGAGTTGTAGCCTTCTTTACTCGTGTCGACGAGCTAACCGCTGGGATAGCGTTAGCCGGTTCGGCTGACTCGAGGATGGTGACCGGTATTCCTGCCGACGATCTGTCAGGCGAAGTGACCGCATTCTTAGAGTCGTTGGATGCGGTTAGTCGCCACGTCGACTTCGTGGAGGCTTCCCTTATCGACGTGTTGGACCGATCGGCGGCTGTTCACTCGAGAGCACAGGAGTCGCGTAACCGCACCCTTGCCTTCACACTTGGGTTGGGCCTAGCGGCCTTGATCGCAGTGGTAGCGGCAAGCCTTTGGATTGTTCGACCATTGCGACAGATGGCGGCCGTGGTCGCTGAACTGCGTGACGGTCACTTTGGTGACAGCGTTAGAGAGGCTGGCCCTGCGGAGGTACGAGACGCGGCGCGCGCACTAAACGAGGCGGTCGAGAGCATGAGTGTTGCCGAGAAGATGGCCACCGCGTTGGCCGAACGCGACTTGGATAGTCCCGCATTTGATGTCGCGACAACCGGCAGGCTGGGGTCCTCGTTGCGTGAAGCGGTTTCGGCACTCGCCACGTCGATTGCTGAGCGTGAAGAGTTTCGCGAACGCCTGGCGCACGAGGCGAGTCATGACGGGCTTACAGGGGTAGCGAACCGGTCCGAGACGATGACGCATCTGGGTCAAGCATTGGGGCGTTTCCACCGGAGCGACCGACAGCTCGCCCTCTTCTTTATTGATGTCGACGGTTTCAAGTCGGTGAACGATACCCACGGGCACCTTGTCGGTGATGAAGTCCTTCGTACGATCGCTAAGAGAACTCGTGACGCTACACGTCTAGGAGATCATGTCGGACGGATTGGAGGTGACGAGTTCGTTGTCATCGCGGAGCCGATTGCAGATCTCGCCGCGGCGATTGAACTTGCCGATCGCGTGCTGGAAACTATTTCACAACCGTTGACCTCGAATGAAGTGTCGTTCGAAATTAGCGCCAGCATCGGAGTCGCTTTTGCCACTCCTGACTCGACACCGGAGGGATTACTGCGCGACGCCGACCTAGCACTCTATGAAGCGAAAGCTGAAGGGCGGTGTCGGGTCAGCTTCTGTGATGACGATCTAAAAGCTCGCCAGCAGTCGTTTGTCACGATCGAACAAGAGCTTCGGCAGGCCATTAGAAACGATGAGCTAGAGCTTCACTTTCAACCTATTGTCGACTCGCTCAGCGGTGTGGTGTCATCGGTTGAGGCGCTTCTCCGTTGGCCACAGCCCACCGGGAAGTTTCTGCCTCCTGGCATATTCATCCCTGTCGCCGAGAGAAGCGACCTGATTCTCGCCGTGGATCGCTGGGTGTTGCATTCGATCGCCGAACAGCTGAGCGATTGGGATGACGACCCAACAGTTGGTTCTTTGACAGCCTCGGTGAATATCTCTGCTCGTCATCTCTCAGTTCCGTCTTTGGTCGAGGAAGTTCTTGGCCCGCTGCGATCGTGGAACGTAGATCCAGCTCGCCTGACTATTGAAATCACTGAAACTGCGCTGCTCGACGACTTGGATCAAGCCGCCGCAACTCTCACGACCCTCAGGTCGGCAGGCTTACGAATAGCGATCGACGATTTCGGCACGGGCTACGCATCTCTAGCGCATCTTAGAAGACTGCCCATCGACATCTTAAAGATCGACCAGACTTTCGTCGCCGGATTGGCTGAAATGGATGATCGCTCATTGGTTCAACTAACCATCGATACGGGCCATCTGTTGGGCGCCTCGATCGTTGCGGAAGGCGTCGAAACCGAATCGCAAGCACGCCAGCTAACAGAGATGGGTACCGACCTGTTACAGGGATTCGGATTGGGGATGCCTATGGCCGAAGAAGATCTTCGAGCCTGGATTCTCCAGCAAACCCAATCGGTCACCGCTGCCTAGGA
>CBERPN010000342.1:0-4582 GCA_965524675.1 uncultured bacterium | reverse complement strand
TCATGAGCTGCTATGTAACCCCGCTTCATCAAAAGCTATTCCCCACCGAGCATGCCATTGGCACGTGCCCACCAGTTGTTTGGCTTGAGACGCGCACCGCCGTCGAAGCGATCGTCGATGCGCAGCATTAGGCCTCGCAGCGGAGTTGCCGCTAGGCGCCGCCACCACCGGTTCCAGATTTGTGAGTAGTCGCGCGACCAAGGGCAGACTCGCACGCAGATTGCGCAATCGGAGTTGATTTTCGACCAGTAGCCAAAACAAGCCTCACCATCCACCGACCACTTGCGAACGCCTTTGAGACCCGAGCGATTGAGAGCGACAGCCACCGGCTCCCCGTGAGGGATAGCCTTCGCTGGGCAAGCTTTCGCGCAGCGGTTGCAGCTCTCGCAGAACTTTTTGACCCCGAACGACTTGGGCTTGTCATGGGCCAGCGGCAGGTTTGTGAAGATCTTTCCGAGTCGCAACTGGGTGCCGAGTTCGGGAGTGATGAGCAGTCCGTGTCGTCCGTACTCGCCAAGCCCGGCCTGGATAGCCATTGGAATGGCGAGTGCGGTGTCGTTCATCGTTGGCACAGCTTCGTACCCGAGGTTGCGGATGTACTGGGCAATGGTGAGTAGGACTGCGGCATCCTTCGAGTAACCGAGCCCGGTGGCGGTTCCCGAGAGCGCCGACGGCGCGGTCTGGATCAAGCCTCCGTCCATCGCTTGGCCGATCATGATGACGTTGTGAAGGCCTTCGGGAAGGTCGTTTGGTTTGGCCTCACCGGTGTCTGCGCTGAACCGCTCGGTGTAGATCCAGCGCTCGTCGTATCCGGTGATGCCGACCAGGTCGGCTCCGATGGTATGAGCAACGTGCTTCAACTGTGCGGCGCTTGCTTCGGGAGACTCGGGTTCGAGTCGCGCTTCGGGGCCCTCCCGCAGCATCGAAAGCGGATCGAGGAAACCGTCGCGTCTGTCTTGATCCTCGTACATCTCGGCGAAGATGTCGGCTACATGCCAAGACGCGTTTCGTAAGGCATAGTCGCGTTGGGTAAACCCGTTCGCTTTGCGCCACTTGGTAAGGGGCCGTCGATAGGTCGAGAAGAAGCGATCGGTGCGGTCGTCACGAATCTCAGGGTCCCAACGCGACCTCGAGAAGACATCGTCGACCTGGCTAAACCGCTCAAAGTCGTCTCCTATCTCAAAACCAGCAGCTCGATCGTCTGCCAAGTTACTCATAGGTACTGCTTAGAATCGGCTGACGCCGAAGCGATAGTCATTTCACATCAGCCTTGCGGAGATACTTCCATCGAACAAGTCTGACGAGGGGGCTCTGTTGCGAGCGACTGAATAGTGCACGGTCGAGCGATTAGAAGTTCAGCTAGGTCGAAGACGACGATGGACACAGCGATGGACCAGCCAGACGAACCGGATATTCGGCCAGCGCTGAAGCCTCTCCGCGAGTCGGCCGCTGGCCCGAAGGCGCTTCGAGTCAGCCTTTGCAAGGCTCTGTTGACTGAGCTACGGAGGTCGTTACGGCGGTCCTGATTGAGATTTTGTCGATTTCCGCGACAGATTTAGTGGAGCTGGGCGATGAACAATAAATGATGGTTCCGCGCCACAACGCCCAGGCCGCAATGGACGATGATGAGATCCGGCGACTGCTCGCGGCCGCCGAACAGCCAGAGACTTATTCAGAAGACTTCCGACACGGTTTACTGAACCAACTTCGATCCGAATACGACGACAGCGAGGACGACGATTCGATCGCATCGGTAGTTCAGCTCACCCCGTTCACCGAACCCAAGCGCCGCCTATCCGGAGCGGTGTTGGGCGCGGCAGCCGTGGTTTTCCTGATCGTTGGGTTGGTGGCCCTGTCGACGCTTGACCGTGGCGCCATCATCGAGCTCTCCTCGACGTCAGCACCCGAGCCAACGATCGCTTCGCCGAACCCGGTTGGCCCCACGATCTTGACTATGGCCGATGCTTGTGCTCGGTTTCGCACCGAGGCGTGGGGTGACGGTACTCGCCAGGACTTTCTCGGCCAAGACGCACCAATGGCGGTCGCGGACCTGATTCGCATCAGCTCCGCGCTTCGTGCTCTGACCGACGACTTGGCGCGGTTCGATGTGCGCACCACCGAAATCGAAGTAGCGGCCGCTCGCCTCGACCTAGGTATTGCAAGTGTCGAGAGGGGCGACGCTATCAATGGCCGCGCTGGTGTTGCGGCAACTCGGCTCCATCTTCTCGATGCTCGAGCAGGGTTCGTGGGCGACGGCCGTGAGGCCTGCTTTGACTAAGGGGAGCAGCGCTTGTCGGGGAGTGATGCCAGTGGTCATTTCGTTCGGCCTTGCGCTTTCATCCTGCGCGTTGTCCAACAGCGCCAGTGAGTTTGAGCAGGCGGCGGTAGTCGCCGCAGGCACGGTAGACATCACCACGGTGGAGGTGCCGGTCATTTCGACGACAACAACCGTCGACGTCCGGTCCCAATGGGATATACCGATTCTTCAGGCAATAGAGACCGTGTCTGACCGGCCCTACTTCAACCTTGTCGAACTTGGGGGCGTTGGCTACGGGTTAACCGAGTTGGTTACTGGAGAAAGCCGGCTCGATAGGGTTTCGCTCGCTGATGGCGCGGTTTCAGCCAGCATTCCTATCGGATCTACAACGGGAGGTCCGTTCCAGTTTCTCATCTTTCAGACTGTTTGGGATCAACTAATACTCACAAACGCTGATCACAGTCTGTTGCAGTTAATCGACCCCGAGTCGCTGTCGCTCGCCTCCGAAATTTGGCTTCCCCCCAATGCGCGGGTGGTAAGGATTAACGAAGCCGCCGAGGAGGGGATGATTTGGCTGGCATCAAAGGCATACGACACAAATATCCGCCAAGGAATCAGCGACGATCGCGCCGCTCTGAAACTCGACCTAGCCACCGGTCAGATCACTGAACGGCGAGAGGTGCCCGGAGGCGGTGCCAACTCGGCCCTGACGCTCCCGGATGGTTCGGTGCTGGTAGGGGTCGAAGGTCTTAATCAGTTGCTGCGGTTAGACAGCGCTTCCTACAAGTCGGATTTGTTCGCGGCGTTTCCACGGGGCGGCACCATCCGACAAGTTGGCGACTACGTCATCGGCATTTGGTCTCAACTTGGTGTCGTTGCTCTGATCGACCCCGCGACGATCGACCTGACCGCTATCGATCTCAACTTCGAAGGCCCCAGCCTGTTCAGCGCGACCCGGCAAGTCATTTTGGCTGGTGATATCTGGTTGATCGGGCAGCCGGCAAATCTGGCGATCGGCTCTGTTCTCTTTCGGATTGACCCAGTCGACATGGCCATTGTTGCTCGGGCGTTCATTCCGACTTCGAACAACGTGCTGGCGGTTGATGGCTCGCTCATCCTCGCGGGTAGTAGTGGTCTGTTTCGAGTCGACCCGAGCTCGGTCGTAGGCGGCGCACCGAGCACCGTGGAACGACCGGAGTTGCCTGAAGTACGAGAGGCGATTCCAGAAAACGAAACAGACGTCGAAATAATCGCCGCCTTCAATCTGGTCTGGGATATTACCCAGCCGACGACTCCCGAGGTGCTCGCCCTACTAGCAGAACCCGGAGAGGCCGTTCCACTGCGCGACGCCATCGTCGAGCGCGGCGCGGCCCTCTTCCCGGGTGTAGTGCCGGTGATCATGGCGGTCACCGTCGAGCCCGACAGAGCCTCTTTTGCCTACTCGTTCTTGCTGAACGATGTGCCGGTCGGGTTCTCGCTCACCGGTACGTTTATCAACCGTGGCGGAGATTGGAAACTGACCACCGATTCACTCTGTCTCTTGGCAACCGAACTCGCCTTGGATTGTCCGTGATGACGGCGGGCCGGTCGGAGAGCGCGGCGGTGGAAGCGTTTGAGAGCTTCTACCTAGCTCACTTCGATCAGGTATTCGCATTTGTCCGAGTACGGGTCACCGATGAGCGCGCAGAGGACATAACCGGCGACGTGTTCTTTGAAACGTTGCGAGCGTTTCAATCAAAGGGAGCCGACGTTCTCGACCCCCGGTGGCTAATGACCATCGCTCGCAGAAGAGTGGTGGACGAGTGGCGACAGACCGGTCGGCGTCGATCGAAGTGGCACCTCGTGGTGGCCGCATCGAAAGACTCGGTCGAAATCAACGGTGATATCGAACAATTCGGCCAACGCGAGCTGGTTCTCGCCGTGCTCGATGAACTTCCGACGGCGCAGCGAGCCGCACTGGTTCTGCGGTATCTCGAAGACCTACCGGTCGCAACCGTGGCAGCCGAGTTAGACCGGTCGTTGTCGGCGACAGAGTCGGTACTCGCTCGTGCTCGTCGAAACTTCGCAGCGACCTACTCGAAGCGCACAGGCCAAGTCACGATCACCAGCTAGTCAAGCAGCACTAAATCGGTAGAGCCGTCTATCAATGCTCGCTACAATTTTGTGATGACCGTCGATCATTGGCCGCCTTTCAACATACGGATAACAACGCCGCGGCTAGAACTCCGGTTGGTGCGAGACGACGAGATTGCTGACTTGGTTGAGGAAGCCCGCTCGATCAGTCGTGCTCCGGGTGTGTTCGCGGGCGCATGGGCGGCCTTGCCG
>CBERPN010000341.1:0-4613 GCA_965524675.1 uncultured bacterium | reverse complement strand
GTGTCGATCCCGGTCGATACGAAGAACTGGGCCTTCGGTTTCGGGTTGGTTCGGTTACCTGCCGGATCCTCTGCCCAGACGTAGATACGAAAGTCACCTTCGGGATGCGCGGGCGAAGCCGACCAAGATGTTGTTGCAGCGCCGGGACTACCCATGGCGACCACGAGTTTCTGGTAGTTGCCGAAGGAGCCGTCGCGGCGCAGCCAACCGAGTCCGTTGCGGCTGCGAATCGACATGAACATCTTGGCTACGCCAACATTGTCTGATGCCGTTCCGCTGAACTGGGCAGGGCTGCCATGGGTAGATCCGGCGGCCGGCACCGAAATGGTGACCGTCGGGAGGGTCGTGTCGGTAGTTCCGCCCAAGTCGAAGAAGGCTTCTCGGCCAGTGGTGATTCCGCCGATCTGGGTACGGTCGTGGCCGAGCAGCAGGCCGCGATCGATAACCGTCAGGGAACAGACACAGCCAAACGAGTTGGTTGATGGTGCCCAGTCGAGCGACTTGCCCGTCGCGGGGTCGAGTGCTCCAACCTGGTCTCTAGCGACGATGTCGTCGCCTAGCAGCGCAACTTGGGCTGGGTCACCAACGTTGTAGGTGATGAACTGATCGCCAGGGTATGGGTCGGGAGAGCCGGGAGCCTCCTGGTAACGGAAGTGTCCGCCTGTGTAGACGGCATGATCGCTTATCGCGATCGCGTACACGCTGTCGAAGTGGCGCGAGATCCAGTCGGGCTGAGTGTCGGCGACACCAGTGATCGGCCAACGGATTGCGCTGTCGCATACCGGCGGACGATCGTGGCCCTTACCGCCAACGACAAAATAGGTACCGTCGGGGGAGATCTCGCCGTCACGAAGTGACAAGTAGCCGCCAGCGCAACGTGAGTACCAGTCGCGATAAAGGGTCGTACCCCAACTAGATACCTGAGCGCTGGGGCCGGTTAGGTCGACAAGGGCTACACCTGCTCGGTCTTGCCCGTCGACGAACGAGCCGGTGTGAACCACCATCAGGGTGGACCCATCTGGTGTGACGTCGAGGGCCTTCACCGAGAAGTGGCCGTTCTTGCCGATTCCGCCGGTGATCGGCAGGTCGAAGGTGGTGTCGAGATCGCCAGTGACCGCATCGACCGCGGCCAGCTTGGAACGCGGTTGACCTTCTACTTTAAGAAAGCTGCCTCCGACGTAGACCTTGCCGCCCGACAATGCGAGTCCATTCACCTCTGATGACACGTTGGCGTTGAATGCTGTCACCAGGTTTCCGTTGGTGCGTATCTTGGCCAAGCGCTTTCTGGTGGTGCCGTTGACGGCGTTGAATGCGCCGCCGACGAAGAGCGATTGCCCGTCTTCGGAAACTTCAACCTCGCGGATTCGGCCGTTGATCTGAGGATCGAAGGAGGTAATCAGGTTGCCGGTATTGATGTCGTATGCCATCAGGTTGGCCTGGTCGTAGATTGTCCCGTCATCTTCGACCTGCGCAAAGTCGCCGCCCACGATGATCATGTTGTTCCAGCGTGTGGTGTCCCAGACGATGCCATCGAGCACCTGCGGGGTGTCTGAGCGAGGTTGCGCCGGAACGAGCTCGTCGTGGTCGATGTCGGCCGAGGCTAGCCCTACCGATCCAACCAGCGATGAAATGATGGCAAAGAACGCAATTACTGCATGTACGCGACGATTCATGGGGTTCCTAACGGCACCAACTGTACGATCTAGAGAGAAACACCAAAATGGTCTGAGTTAGGCCTCGGTGGGTCGGGCGGGCGACGGCACCGGTATCGTTGAACCATGAACGAATTCGTCCACCCGGCGCCAGACCCGGCGAAGCTTCTGAATCAATGGATGGAATGGGAGCGCGGCGAGACCCCACCTGGCCGAGTCATGTCGAATCTAAAGACCGGCGGGATTCGTGACCTGCTCGAGTCGATGATCGACGAGGGTTCGACCTGACCTACAGGGGTGGTCCACAAGAGATTCCCCGTCCCCAAGAGTGGAAACTCGGCGATCGGGCGCCCTGGGCTCACCTTGAAGGTGCAGAACGGCGAATCGACCTAGCGACGATCGCCGACCGCCTTAACGACCGCGGTGCCCCGAAAATCCACGGTCGACCCAGCGCCGCTCGCGGCCGTTCTGCCGTGCTGGTTGGTCTATACGATCATGCCGGCGAGGTGGTAGTGATCCTCACCCGCAGGTCGGCCCAACTGCGTTCGCACACCTTTGAAGTTAGCTTCCCTGGGGGTCGTGAAGATCCGACCGATGACAACCTCTGGCAGACAGCCCTACGAGAGGCAAAGGAAGAAGTCGATCTCGACCCGTCGCTAGTGCACCACCTTGGCGAACTCGATCGCTTCGTGACGGTAGGCAGCCAATCGCTTATCCACCCCTTCGTGGCCCGGGTAGAAGGCCGCCCCACCCTCGCCGCCCAGCCCGAAGAGGTAGATGAGATTCTCGAGGTCTCGCTGTCGGAGTTGTTGCTCGATGAAGTATGGCGCGAAGAGATCTGGAAGATTGGCGGTACCGAACGAGCGATCACCTTCTTCGAGTTACACGGAAATACCGTTTGGGGTGCTACGGCGTCGATACTTCGACAGTTCCTCACCCTCGTGACCTCGACACAGGACCGCACACAGGAGCGATTTGGCTGATGGATCACACCGGTACCTATCCGAAGCTTCTGCCGCTACCCCCTCAACCCCCCGATGTCGAATGGCCCGAGAGTCAATGGCCGCTCGGCGGGGTCGAGCCATGCTTCGACCCCGACCGGGTCGAGTTGCTCACCACCGGAGCGATTGAAGATCAGCCACCCGAGTTGGGCATTGGATTGGCGACTCTGATTGTGCATCGCGGTCGGTTGGTTGCCGAGGCGTATGGCTCAGACACCAATGCCGACACAACCCTGATCTCGTGGTCGATGGCCAAGAGCATGTTGCAGGTAGTGATTGGGATGCTCGTATGCGATGGCCTGCTCGATCCTGATACTCCCGCGCCGGTCGGCGAGTGGACCGATGTCCGTTCTGAAATAACAATTCGTCAACTGCTGCAGATGCGCCCGGGGTTGATCTGGAACGAGGACTACATCGACGGGCAGGTGTCGAATGTTATCGAGATGCTCTTTGGCGACGGCAAAGACGATATGGGTAGCTACGCCGCCGCCTTGCTTCTCGAAGACAAACCGGGGGCCGTCTGGAAATACTCGAGTGGCGTGTCGAATATTTTGAGCAGGATTGTTCGCGACACTCTCGGCGGCGGCTCCGCCTATGAGGCATATCTCCAGGACCGCCTATTTGGTCCGCTGCACATGAGCACCGCAACGGCGCGCTTTGATGAGGTCGGAACGTTCGTCGGGTCGTCGTTTGTGTATGCCTCCGCCCGAGACTTTGCTCGCTTCGGGCTCTTCGCCCTGCGAGATGGTGTCTGGAACGGCGAGCGCTTGCTGCCCGAAGGTTGGATCGATTGCGCACGTACGATGCACGCTCGCGACGAAGATCTTGAAGGCTACGGCGAGCACTGGTGGCTATTGGATGATCGCTACGGCAGTTTCTTCTGCAGCGGTTATGAGGGTCAACGAATTGTCTGTGTCCCGGCGCTCGACCTTGTGGTTGTACGGCTTGGGAAGACACCCGCCGACCTCGGACTAGCGTGGCGTGATCAGCTGGCCGACATCATCGCTTGCTTCGATCCGAGTATCTGAAAGCGGCAAGGCTTAGCGCCCCGAGGGCTGCTGCGCCAGAATGGCTGCTGTGGTTTGGTCGGTTGTTGAACAATTTGTCGAGGGAAAGTCGGACGACATCATCTGCGAGGATCTAATCGTGGTGACCACAGACTTCGCGGCGGTCATCGATGGTGCAAGCGACGAGACGGGCATGAAATTTGGCGGGTGGTCTGGTGGGCGGTTCGCCGCTGAGGGAGATTGCAGTTTCCTCGTCGATGGGCAACCTAACGTGGGCACCAAACGGGTGGACGACGCGGCTTACGGGTTTCGGGCGGCGATCAATTCGGCGCTCCTCGAATCAGGAACGTCGCTAACCGAGATCCTCGAGGATGATCCAGGAGCTGCCGCGGCCAGGCCGCTCTTCGATCTCCAGCAGCAATTGTCGAACCAGCAGGGCCCATGGGGGTATGGGTGTGTGAACGGCCGGCCGGTTCCGGACCGGTTTGTCGAGGTCTTCCCGGTGGCCAACAACGCGACTGAGACCGTGCTGACCAGCGACGGCTTCCCCGATCCTCGTTCATCGTTGGCCGAAAGCGAAGCTCGCCTGAAACATCTGCTCGAAACCGACCCAGCAGCAATCGGGGAGCTGTGGACAGTGGGGAAGTCGTTACGGCCCGGACCCAACTCGGTGGATGATCGGGCGTACCTCCGCCTATGCCGTGAGCTGAGCTGACGCGACCGTTTCGACCCTGTCAGCAGCGAGATTCAGCGCCGTAGATATCGCCTCGAATGCCTCTTGGCCGAAGCCGACATGTCGGTCGCCGATCTCGTTTCCCTCAGATTCTACCTCGCCGCTCCAGCGCATGATCCAGCCAATGTTGAGGTCCTTAAGCGGCACCTAGTGGATCACCAAGCGGCTCGGACCGTTGTGTGCGCTGGTCTCCTCGAGCCGGGCTGGCTCGTCGAAATCG
>CBERPN010000340.1:0-4654 GCA_965524675.1 uncultured bacterium | reverse complement strand
ACCCGGAATCGATGGCCGATGCCCAAACCGCCCGCAACCGGCTGGTGTTCGACGAGTTGCTGAGGG
Source organism: uncultured bacterium (assembly GCA_965524675.1). GTDB lineage: Bacteria > Actinomycetota > Acidimicrobiia > Acidimicrobiales > SHLQ01 > CALLQB01. The sequence continues at coordinate 4,588 of CBERPN010000340.1, read as the reverse complement.
TCCAGCTTGAGCTTGTGCAACGCAAGTTTGAGCTGGCGAGAACATCGGCAGGTCTGATCCACCATCTAGATGGCGAGCTCGTCGGCTCGTTTCATCAGCAACTGCCGTTCGAACTAACAGCGGCCCAGCATCGCGCGATCGACGAGATCGAGGTCGACCTAGCCTCGGCGCAACCAATGCATCGACTACTTCAAGGCGACGTTGGTTCTGGCAAGACGCTGGTGGCGGTGAGCGCACTTCTAGTCGGGGTTCAGGGCGGGCATCAAGGGGCATTCATGGCCCCAACCGAGGTGCTCGCCGAACAGCACCAACTCGGCATAGTCGAGCTATTGCGCGATTTCTCGGTATCTGACGAGACGAACATCTTTGGCGAACGCCCCCTGCGGGTCGAGCTGCTCACCAGTCGGGTTACGGGGGCCGACCGCACTCGGGTTGTCGGCGACTTAGCTGCTGGTTTGGTCGACATAGTTATCGGTACCCATGCGCTGATTCAAGAAGCGGTCGAGTTCTCGTCACTGGGGGTAGTGGTAATCGACGAACAGCATCGCTTCGGTGTAGAGCAGCGGGCCGCGCTGCGCGACAAGAACAGCTCGGGAGTCGTCCCCGATGTCTTGGTGATGACGGCGACCCCGATTCCTCGTACAGCAGCAATGACGGTGTATGGGGATCTCGACGTGTCGGTGCTAGACGAGTTGCCTCCCGGCCGAACCCCGATCGAAACCCACTGGGCCAAGGGCCCGCTCGACGATCTCATGGTCTGGGACCAGGTGCGGACCGAGGTCGCAGCAGGTCGGCAATGCTACGTCGTGTGTCCACTCATCGAAATTAGCGACAAGCTAGAGGTCCGCTCGGCTGAGGAAGTCCATGAAGAACTCGCTGGCGGCGAACTCAGCGCTCTGAAGCTGGGGTTATTGCACGGCCGGGTGACGCCTAAGGAGAAGAAAGCCACGATGGCTAGCTTCCGGGCGGGAATGATCGATGTGTTAGTGGCCACGACGGTGGTGGAGGTGGGCGTTGACGTGCCAAACGCGACCGTGATGGTGATCGTCGACGCCGACCGATTCGGAATAGCGCAGCTTCATCAGCTGCGAGGGCGGGTGGGCCGAGGCGAACATCGCTCGTACTGCTACCTACTCGCCGACGAGGTGAGCACCGATGGAGAGCAACGATTGGCTGCAATCGTGCGTAGCACCGACGGTTTCGAGCTAGCCGAAGTCGATCTCGAACTACGAGGCGAGGGAACGATCATGGGAGAACGTCAGAAGGGTCAGAACGATCTGCGGCTCGCCTCGCTTCGTCGCGACAGAGTCTGGGTGGAACGGGCACGCGAGGTCGCCTTTGAGTTGGTCGACCCGAGCAGGGGCTTGGCCGATTATCCCGAACTGGCCGAGGAGCTAGGCCTGTTTCTGGGAAGAGAAGAGTCAGACTTCTTACTCAAGGGCTAAATCTAACGATCAATCGAACTCGACGTCCCAACGGTCTAGGCAGTCGGCGCACCGGTAGGCGACAATGTCGCCTGGGACGAAGCCGTCCTCTGGCGGGTACGACAAGCGATGACAGACGCCGCCGCAATCGACACAAACAATCTTCTCGGGAACGTCCACCGCCGCACTCTACGCCCAATGCTTCCAGGTGTCTTAGCTGTGAAAGTCTTGTGCACATGCGAGTCGTTGCCGGAACAGCTCGGGGGTTGCAGCTGGTCGCTCCTGATGGAACCGATGTTCGTCCCACAACAAACCGGGTGCGTGAGGCCACCTTCAACGCCCTGTATTCGCTTGGGGTTGTCGACCGGGCCGTTGTCTGGGACCTTTTTGCAGGAACCGGAGCGATGGCTATCGAGGCACTCTCGCGCGGTGCTGCTCATGCCCACATCATCGAACGTTCGTCCGCCGCGATCGATGCGATCGAAATCAACCTCGACACGACCAAGTTGGCTAGCCAGGCCAGCGTTCATCGCCTCGATGCGTTCGCTTTCTTGGCAAATAGCGCTGAACGTTTTGGACTCGCAGAGTCTGGCGACGAGGCGCGTCTCATAGCGATTGTTGACCCTCCATACCAATTCGACGAGTGGGCCGAGCTGTTGGAGTTACTCGAAAATGTCCCGGGATTGACTGTGGTGATCGAATCTGGCCAAGAAATCGATCCGGGTAAGCACTGGTCGATCGTGAGGAGTCGTAGGTACGGCGGTAGCGTGGTGATGATCATGGAACCTGACCGAGACGACTACGCCTTATGACCCGTGTGCTGTATCCGGGCTCGTTCGACCCGGTTCATCTCGGACACGTGGAGATAGTTGAGAGTGCTGCGGCGCTTTTTGATTCGGTTGTTGTGGCAGCCGTCGGTAACCCCGGAAAGGGACGCGGGCTGTTCTCGCTAGACGAACGCACTGCGATGCTGGGCGAGAGTTTCGCGCATCTAGCCAATGTCGAGGTGATGAGCTTTTCGACGCTGGTTGTCAACGTCGCACGCGATGTGCAGGCCGACTTTATTGTCAAAGGTCTGCGGGTTGTTCAGGACTTCGAGAGCGAGCTTCAGATGGCGCAGATGAACAAGGAGATCTCCGGAGTCGAGACGCTATTTCTTCCTACTGCCTCGCGTCGCTCGTTCCTCGCTTCGAAGCTAATTCGCGAGATCGCCAGTTTTGGTGGAGATGTATCCTCAATGGTTCCGCCTCCAGTTTTGAAGCGACTCGCAGTACGCTTCGCCGACCAAGATAAGAGCGATGAGTGATCTTTCGATGAGCAACTTTCAGGACGAGGCCAATGGCGAAGCCGAACTCGGCTTTGAGCCAGAGGCTGCAACGCCTGCAGCTCCTGAGTACGAGCCGCCGCAGGCGGAGGCCCTGATCCGCAGGACGATCGCGGTGATCGATGCTGCGCGACCAATGCCGCTATCGACTTCATCGATGATCAACAAGGAAGAAGTGCTCGAGCTGTTGAACGAGGCGGTCGAGCGTATGCCCGACGAGTTGCGAGCAGCACGCTGGTTACTTAAAGAGCGTGAAGAGTTCCTAGCCAAGGTTCGACGCGAGGGCGAAGACATTATCGAGATGAGCCAGACCCAGGCCGCCAGGCTGGTCGAGCGCGCTGAGGTAGTTCGATCGGCCGATCGGCGGGCGCGTGAGATAGTCGAAAAAGCAGAATCTGATGCTCGGCGCCTACGCCTTGAAACCGAGGATTACTGCGACCAAAAGCTGGGAAGCTTCGAAAACGTGCTCGACCGAACAATGCAGGTTGTGGTCCAGGGACGTGCCAAGTTGCAGCGCAACCCGCTAGCCGATTCCACGTCGAGCGAGCTGGGACCAGGGGGCACAGATGGCGGGCTTCCCGACCCCGATCTTGAAGACTCGGGCGGTTTCTTTGATCAGGACGACAGTGGCTAAAGAGTCGCGCGCTGATTCCAGAATGCTTATCGGCATCAGCGATATTCGCGGCAAGGTTGGCTCTCAACGTGAAATTCAGCGCACTGTTGATCTTGGTTCGATCGAGCTCGAGTCGGCTCGGGTCAGGTCACACCCCAAGGCCGAGCTCAATCTCAGTCTTGAGGTAATCGTGAGCGGGATGAGCCTGGCCGGAACTGCACGGGTCACTTGGACCGGTGAGTGTCGCAGGTGTCTTGAAGATGTTGCGGGCGAGTTGCTGAGCGAGCTAGATGAGTTCTTCGAGCTGAACCCCACGGCCGGCGAGACCTATTCGCTCGGCGCCGACGTGGTCGACATCGAGCCAGCAGTTCGAGATGCCGTGGTGCTTTGCCTACCCATGACACCTCTCTGTACCAACGATTGCGTTGGCCCTGACCCGCAACGCTTTCCCACCACGACCGAAGCCGAAGAACCACAAACGAAAGAGCCACCCCGGGACCCGCGCTGGGCAGCCCTAGACAACGTAAAGTTCGACTAGGCGCGATCACTTTTCTCCGCCTTCGGCTCCGGCGCTTCGCTATGACTTTTGGCTTTGTGGACTCGCCCTTGCTGGCGCGGTGGGGCTGCTCGAGTTCTGTTGCCTGCGCCCTGTCGCGTTCAAGATGTTCAGGGTCGTTGTTAGCGCGGTTGCGACTTTCGGTGTCTGATACGTTCGTTATGCCTGGCGCTCCAAGCGACGAATCTGAGTGTCTAGCCAGGTTTAAGGGACGTGTCTGACACCACCCGCACACCACCCGCACACCACCCGCGGGCGCTTCGCTATGAGGCTTTGGCTTCCAGACTCGCCCTTGTTGGCGTTCCCTGATCACGCAGGCCGTGGGGCCTCAGGCTGCGGGCTGGCGCCCTCCGCCCTTCGGCGCTCGGGCCGCCCAAGCCCCAGCCGGTGCGCTGCGGCGGTCTCCGTGGCCCGAACGGCCTGCACGGAGTGCAGTGATCAGGCCCCGCCCATCGACCGAGCAGACCCGAATCCGTATGCGGCGCGGCCACGCACAGCATTGGAGTCTGCGCCTGGCGGGGACGTGAAAAGCTTGGAGACCCGAAACAACGCTAAGCGCCGCCAGGTAAAAACGAGCGACGGGGTCGGGCGCCAGCGTCAGCAGTGCGCATCGAGGCCCGACAGGGCCGGATTGCGCCTGCGAGCAAAATTGCGCCTGCGAGCAAAATTGC
>CBERPN010000339.1:0-4666 GCA_965524675.1 uncultured bacterium | reverse complement strand
CCAGACGCAGGGCGGGGCGGCCTTCGCTGTCGACCGACATGCCAACGAGGCGGCCGGGAAGTGACCGTTTGAACGACTCACGACAGGAAAGAAAGCCAGCGTGAGGGCCGCCGTATCCCAACGACACCCCGAAACGCTGGGCTGACCCGACGACAACATCGGCGTCTGCCGAGCCAGGCGAGTTCAGTATCACCAAGGCCAAGATGTCGACCGCTACCGCCACAAGCGCCCCAGCCTCGTGCGCAGTAGCGACGAGCGGCGCGAGATCGTACACCTCTCCAGTGGTCCCCGGGTACTGGTACAAAACCCCGAAAGTGTCGGCATCGAGAGGCGCTTCGCGGTCGGCGACGATCACGTTGATTCCGAGTGGAGCGGCTCTCGTGGCGATGACGGCCAAGGTTTGGGGATGACACGCTTTGTCGACCACGAAGCTGTTGCGCTTCGCCTTGCTAACCCGGTGCAACATCGTCATGGCCTCGGCAGCGGCCGTGCCCTCATCGAGCATCGACGCGTTGGCAATCTCAAGCCCAGTCAGGTCAGCGACCATCGTCTGGAAGTTGAGTAATGCTTCGAGACGACCTTGGCTGATCTCGGGCTGGTAAGGCGTGTAGGCGGTGTACCAGGCAGGACTTTCCAAGACGTTTCGCCGGATCACAGCGGGAGTGATGGTGTCGTGGTAGCCCGCTCCTATGAGCGAGGTGAACACCTGGTTCTTGTCGGCGAGTTGGCGAAGTCGTGCGATCGTCGCCGACTCGGTGTTGGCTTCGCCGAGGTTCAGCGGCTCTGCCGAAAGGATCGAGTGTGGGATGGTCGACTCGATGAGAGCCTCGGTCGAGGCGAGCCCGATGGTCTTGAGCATGGCTTCGATGTCGGCTTCGCCGGGACCGATATGGCGCGCTCGAAAATCGTTAGGATTGCCTAGCTGGACTAGTTCGGTCCGGGCAGACTTTGACGAAGGGACTGAAGACTCAGATGATGATCGCGACACGTCCTACCCTAACCACCAGTCATGGCCTGTGGAAAGGCAGGATTAAGGTTGTGTTACGCCGACACCGAAGCCATCTCGGCAACGAGTGATCCGCTGAACGACGACGTTGCCGAGGCGGCCGCAGGATTGACGAAGTACACGGCCGCCACCCGGTCGATTAGCGCCTTATCGAGGACTCGGGGAGTCCCCTCATACTGACAGATTCCGATCGAAAGATCGCAGAAGTCGACCGCGATGTAGGGGCGGAGCTCGCCGATCTCGCGTTCGGCGATCGACTTCAGATGCTGTGCGCTCTCCCCGCTCACCTCAATGCCCTTGGCTTTTGCGACCCTGGCGAGGATCCAGTTGAAGGCGTTCGGGGTGACCGCTCCGACAAATACTTTGTTACGCAAGCGTCGTAGGAAGGCGTCATCACCGAGTTCGTTCGGGTCGAGGTTCGTCGAAGCGACAAGCTTGAGTTCGAACGGGACCGTGAACTTTGAGCCATTCGCCAGTTTTAGATAATCGATTCCGCGGGCGAGAGGAACAATCCAACGGTTCATTAGCTCAGCGGGTTCGATCTGCTGACGACCAAAGTCGTCGACGACCAGAATCCCGTTGTTTGCGAGCACTTGAATTGGCGCCGAATACACTCCAGAGACTAGGTCGAGTTGAAGGTCGAGCATGTTCGCGCTGAGTTCGCCGCCGACCATCACGATCGCGCGATCGCATGAGACCCAGCGTGGGTCAAGTCCGTGGGGCTGTTCTTCCTCGGCAGAATGAACCGCCGGATCAAACACACTGACGAGCGAACCGTCGACCTCGATCATGCGAGGGACCAAGATCTTGTCCTTGTGCATCCGAATCATGCGCTCCGCGAGGGCTGTTTTACCTGTGCCGGGAGGGCCGTACAAGAAGATTGCACCATCGTTTAGAAACGCTGGGCCAAGTGCATCGAGCATTTCGTCCTCGACCACGAGATCGGCGAACGCGGCGCGAATGGTCTCGCGGTTGAGCACGATGTTGGCTTTTTGGGCTTCGACCACCCGCACGTACTGGGGGAGCGGTACGGGCAAGAATCCGGAGTACTGACTGGAGGCCATTCGCTGTGTCGCGAGTCTGATGCCTGCATCGGTGAGCCCGACTCGGTAGTCGCGTCCTTCGAGCGCGTGGTATTCCAGGATCTTCTTCTCGCGCAGGTCGTCCGCTATGTCGCGCCCGATTGCAATGTTCAGCCCGATGTTTTCGCACAACGCGAAGAGCATCGACTGACGTTCCGACAGCAGTCGTCGCAACAAAATGTCCTCGATGAGCGTCCGCGGGAGACCTAACTCATCGATGGTCGCTGGGGTACGCAACAACCGTTCGGGGGGTAGTGAGGAGGTTTCCATACAACAGCATTTATCGGCAGGTTGAACCAATGGCCTTTAGCAGAGGATTCTGAGCGAATCAGGGCAATTCTTCGAGCACCTTGGCCCAACCGCCTTGCGAAGGAGGCGCGATCGTTTGGTCGGCCGCAGCGATTGCAGCCGGATCACCATCCTCGACCGCGAGGCCGATGTCAGCGCCAGCGAGCATTTCGACATCGTTTCCGCCGTCGCCGAGCGCAATTACCGTGGGCGACCCCAAACCAGCATGCGCGATAAAGGCGGCAATACCCGTGAGCTTGGAGATGCCTGGAGGTTGGGCCATCACCGACCAACCGCCATACAACGGATCTCGATAGTGGTCGACGAGCATGCCGTGCTGGCGAAGCCGTGGCGCTAGGCCCTCGAGGCCTTCGAGTTGCACACCGTTCACGCTAAAGCCAAGAACTTCACCGGCCGCGACAACCGCAGAATGATCGCCGGAAGCAATGTCGCCCAACAGCGCCCGGTGATGGCCCTTGCTTGTTGTGCCGTCGGGCCCGACGTAGACCATTCCGTCGGTTGCGTATGCGCAGGGCACGTGGCCGTGTTCGGCGAACGCGTCGAGTACAACTTCGGCATCGGTGGCCGTGAAGGTCGCTGTGTGAAAGACGTCGCCAGCGGGGAAGTCCACGCCCAGAGTGCCGTTGAGTAAGATGCTGGGTTTCCAGAGATCGTTGAGGGCGAACCCAGACTTTGCGCTCGCTAGGCGCCGGCCTGTCGCCAAGAGAATAGGAACATTTCGGAGCTCGAGCTCGGCCATCGCAGCACTCGTGGCGGGGTGGATCCATTGATGTTGGTCCCAGAGCGTGCCATCTAGATCGGTCACGATGAGTGTCGACGCCGGTGATGGTGGGGCCAAATCTGCCATGAGGCACCGTAGCTGGTCGAAGACGGCTGTAGATTCCAGACGTGGCTATTGACGAGACGATCGACGACCGTGGTGTTTGCCTGCTTGAGATGAACAATCCTCCGGTCAACGCCCTCAACACTGCCGACGCGTATCGTCTAGCGCAGCTGCTCGAGTCATATGAGCGAAACGAAGCCGTGCGGGCTGTCATCATCACAGCCAATGGTCGCGGCTTCTGCGCCGGGGTCGACATCAAAGAGCTACAAGCACTTGACGGCAATGAAGGAATCGTCGAGGCGAATCGCTCTTGTTATGAGTTGTTCAACGCCGTCTATGACTGCGCTGTCCCGGTGATCGCTGCAGTCAACGACTTCTGTCTCGGCACGGGTATTGGAATCGTCGGCAACGCCGACATCATCGTGGCAGCGGCGAGCGCGGTCTTTGGGCTGCCCGAGGTCGACAACGGCGCGCTTGGAGCTGCCACCCATCTATGTCGCCTAGTGCCTCAGCATCGTGCCCGCCAGATGCTCTACACAGCGCAGACCGCTACGGCTCAAGAACTCGCTGGCTATGGCTCGGTATTCAAGGTGACCAGCGAAGACGATCTCATCGCTGAGGCCAAGTCGCTAGCCCGTACGATCGCCAACAAAGAGCCTCGAGTAATTCGGGCAGCGAAGGCCTCCATGAATGGGATCGATCCTGTCGATGTCCGCCGCAGCTATCGCTACGAGCAGGGTTTCACCTTCGAGCTAAACCTTCTGGGTGAAGGCGACAAGGCTCGCGATGCCTTTATTCGAGGCGAGCGCGGCTCTTGAAAAACAACAAGGAATCCCCCCTATGAGTGTGTCACTTCTAATCATGGCCGCAGGCCTTGGCTCTCGCTTCGGCGGCGACAAGCAACTGGTCGATGTTGGCCCGAACGGCGAAACATTCTTCGACTATGCGATTTTCGACGCGTTGCGGTTCGGAGCCAGCGACGTGACCCTGATAGTGCGGTCGAGCATCGAGCAACAGGTCATCGACCACATCGCTCGGCTTCACCCCGGCTATAGACGGTCCGTTCGTAGTGGTGAACGCCGACGATTACTATGGCCCAACATCGTTTCAGCAGGCCATATCGTTTCTCGACGAGGCGGATCCGGGGCAGGCGGCGGTCGTCGGGTTTGAGCTTTCTCGAACCCTTCCCCAGTTCGGATCGGTTTCGCGAGGGGTCTGCCACAGCAACGACAGCGGGCGGCTGACCGGGATTACTGAAACTCACGGCATCGAGCGCCATCGCGATGGGGTTATCGCCAGCACCGACCCCGTGGGAAGTTTCGACGATGCGACGCTGGTGTCGATGAATATGTGGGGCTTGCCACACACGCTATTCGGCTACCTCGAAGACGAGTTTGCGAAGTTCCTCACTGCCTATGGGCAACAAGAGAAGTCTGAATTCCTGCT
>CBERPN010000338.1:0-4706 GCA_965524675.1 uncultured bacterium | reverse complement strand
CTGCCGCGTCGTCTCTGCGATCTGAGCGCGCAGCCACCGATGAACCGGGTCATTGGTGTGGCGTTTGTGCCAGCTCTGCCCAACAGGTCTCGCTGCCAAACGGAATGGCACCTGCAGAGCGACGATCGACAATTGTGGAGCGAGCGCTTCAACAACAGCTATCGGAATGAGTGCGACCAGATCGGTCGTCGGCGAACCCCCCGTGAAAGATGCGATCCCAAATCGTTCCGCTAGCCATTTCTGAGGCCAACCGCGCACGAGGGACCAGTCGACTCAACCAGCTCGGAGCGACCTTGGTCATCTCAAAGATCGTGTCGGAGGCGCTGCTGTACCACTGATCGACGTCGCGGACGGTCAGCACTACCTTTGCTTCGGGGTAATGGGTGAGAAGCTCCTTGTAGTAGGTACTCGACGGGAAGTCGACCGAGGCGCGGAAGCCATCGAAGATCTGGTCCCAATCCGGAGGCTGACCGCTGGCAACGTCGTGCCAGAGTCTGGTCTGTGCCCTACTTCGCAGGACATCGTCCATGTGATGGGTTCTCTCAAAACCGAGCAGCTCCAATGCCACCTTCATCGAGAGCGTTCCGGTTCTGCCGAACCCAGCCCCAATCACTTCCAGACTCATCTCGCTCCACTCCATCACGTCAATAGCTCGACACTCCGACGATTCCAGATCCAATACCAGCCGTCCAGTGCAATGATGAGATTCGATAGTTGCGTCAGGGTAATTCCAAATCGGAATGCCTCGGACGCGTAGCTGTCGCCATCGACCACGATGCGGTCGATCTCGACATTCGCTTGTGACCGCTCTCAGGCTCAGGTGTCTCAAATACTGAGAATGACTTTAGAACAAAAGCGAAGGTTGATTAATCTAGAAATAGCTGTTCAGGGTTGATTGCAACTTCTCGCAAAGCCGAACCGTGGGACCGGTCCGCAAGATTGCAGCACCGAAAGGTAAAGTGACGTGCCCGCCCTCGTAGCTCAGGGGATAGAGCATCGGTTTCCTAAACCGTGTGCCCAGGTTCGAATCCTGGCGAGGGCGCTAGCGAAATATGGCTACTGACCTGGTCTTTTGGGAGAATGGCCGCCGAAACTGAGCCAGTAGGTGGTTGAGACGGCTCCGCCAGCGTTGGCGAACTCGTACTCATATCCGGGGAACGGGTAGTAGGTGGTGGTTGCTGTTCCGTCGTCTCGTTTGACTCTTATCCCGTCGGCGTCATAGCGCGACTGGGTGACGGTTTCGAGTTGGTTCTGTAGGTCGTAGCTGAGGGTTTGGGTTACGCCGCCGACGGTGCGGGTGGTCATGTTGCCGGCGTTGTCGTAGCTGAACGTGTTCCCCCCGAGTGTTGTATCAACCACAGCGTGCGGGCCGGCGTCACCTGCGGCGGTCGTATTGCCGGTGCCGTAGTTGTAGGTGCCGTTGCCGGGCTTGGTTGTAAGGTTGCCGATGGTGTCGTAGCTGTAGGTTTCGTTGAACTGGCCGTCACCGGCGGGGGTGAACCCGTCACATGTGCTCGTATCATCGGTGAATGCGGTGCTGAGGCGGTCTAGGTGGTCATCGGTGAAACATTGCCGCTGGGTACTGTTCTCAAAATCGATGACCCGCCGACCCTGTTCCCGTCAAACGGGTGGATTTCACTATCGGGACCGCTCGACAGCGATACATTATTCCTGATTCTTCCTCGGTGATCCCTAACCGGGCAACAGAGGACGCTAATTTCTCTATCTCATGATCCTCGCGTCCACCGAATCAGAGTTGTCGATCGCGATCGCTGTGGTCATCGTTGCTGGCGTGGCATGTCAGTGGATAGGCCTGCGACTACGCGTGCCATCAATAATTCTGCTGCTCGGCGCCGGGGTACTAGCTGGGCCTATCACCGGGCTCGTCAACCCCGATGAACAATTCGGCCCGATGTTATTTCCGCTGGTGTCGCTGGGCGTCGGCATCTTGTTGTTCGAAGGTGGCCTCGGGCTGCGCCTCGACACGTTCACACAAGGCCGCAACGTCGTCGCTCGCCTGGTAACCCTCGGTGTGCTCGTGACCTGGCTGGTAGGCATTATCGCGGTTACGACGCTGTTCGATATCGATACCGACTTAGCTGTGCTAGTCGCCGCGATTCTGACCGTTTCGGGCCCCACCGTCGTTATTCCGCTGCTACGAATCGCTCGGCCGCGCGAGCCGAGCGCGGCAATCCTGCGCTGGGAAGGCATCGTGATCGACCCGGTCGGTGCCACCCTCGCCATCGTCACCCTCGACGCGATCTTGGGCGACGGCGACCTCACCGACGCCATCCTACGAATCGCGACCACACTGGGAGCGGGCACCGGCGCCGGAGTCCTCGTAGCGATCGTGCTCATCGTAAGCCTCGAACGACATTGGGTGCCCGACCATCTCCAAAACCCGGTAACGCTTATGGCGGCGGTGTTCGCATTCACCCTGGCGAACCAGCTCCGTCCCGAAGCAGGACTTCTAGCAACCACCGTCCTAGGCGTCGTGCTGGCCAACCAACACCGTGTGGCTGCCCGGCACATCTCAGAGTTCGAAGAAGATCTCGGTGCGCTCATACTTGGAGGCCTATTCATCGTGCTCGGCGCCCGGGTCGATCTCGGCGAGGTCGGCAACGTCTTGCTCCCGAGCCTGGGGCTAGTAGCCGTTCTGGTACTGGTCGCCCGGCCGCTCGCGGTTCTCGTATCGACTATCGGCAGCGACCTTCGCCGGAACGACCGACTGTTCATGATGTGGATGGCGCCGCGCGGAATCGTCGCGGCAGCGGTCGCCGCCGTGTTCGCAATCGAGCTCGAGGAGGCCCGCGGAACCGAAGTCTCTGAGCTGGTGCCAATCGTCTTCACGGTCATCGTCGCAACGGTCATCATCTATGGCACCACCACGGTTTTAGTGGCCCGCCTCACCCGGGTAGCCCGGGCGCAACCGCACGGAATCGTGTTGGTGGGCGGCCAACTCTGGGTGCGTAACCTCGCGGCAGCGCTGGCCGACCAAGAGGTTCCCGTCCTGTTGGTTACAAGCGACCGGCGAGAAGCGAGGCTGGCCAGACGCGACGGGCTCTTGGTGTTCAACGGGCGAATCGATTCCGAAGACCTAGACGCCGCCGTCGAAGCGATCGGCATACGCGATGCTTTGATTCTGTCGACCAACCCCGAACTCAACGTCGTCGCTCAAGAACGCCTCGCCTCGCTGCTAACCCGCAAACACATCTACCAACTCAAAGATGAACAAGCCGAAAGCGAACCCGGCGTGATTGGCTCGGTAATTGCTCGCTCAGCCTTCGGTGCTGAAATAACCCACCAGATCCTCGACAAAGCCTTCAGAGACAATCGTCGACTGCGCACCGTCTCACCCGAACAAACAACCCCTAATCAGATCGTCTTGTTATCGCTGCGCGACAACCGCTTATCGAGCATCCAACCCAACGCCCGAAGCTTTGGCGACGCCACCACGCTCGTCGTGCTCGAAGAACCAATCTCCAAAGCCACCTAGCGTTTAGGTGGCGCTTTGGGAAGGACTGTCGGCCGATCTCATTCAACGAATCTGAGTCGAGCCAAGTCCGTAGCGGTCAATCGCTTCCCGAGCTTGATCTACACCTCTGGTTAACTCGGCAGCCAAACCGACCGATCGGGCGCCGTCGACATTGGCTTGGTTGTCGTCGACGAACAAGATCTCTTCGGCCCTGCGATCCATGTCAGCAACCACGGCCTCAAAGATTGCTGCATCGGGTTTTATCAGACCCATCTCATGCGACAGATACTGACGATCGAAAAGGCCACGAACCTCAGCGGCATCTGCTTGATGTTGCCAATGAAGTGCGTTGGTATTGCTCAAGACCGCAAGATCGACGTGGCCACGCAGATCCTCGACGAGCCTGGTCGCTCCAGCCATGAGGCCCTTTGGCCAGGCGGCAAAGTGGTCGACTAGCTCTTCGGCCGATATCGCAACGGCAAACTCCTCGACCAGCCTCTCGCCGAACTCTTCGGGAGAGCAACCACCGGTTTCGAACAGTCGAACCGTTGGGCTAGTGATCCACTTCTTCCAAAATGCTTCGGGGCCAATGGTTGAACCAGGTCCGATTATCTCGGTGATCGGCCCCAATTCAACCAGAACGCCACCCATGTCAAATATGACTGCAGTAATCAATTCAGGAACTCTTGGTGTGGGGGTATCGACATCTCGAATGTAACCGCTGTGCGGCTGCGGCGTCTTGGCCAATGAGGAATTTCAAAGACTGCCGTTAGCGGAACTGGCAGGGCCACAGCAGGGAGAAGCAATGGCAGGACTACTACGACTACTCGACCGACGGACATCGCTAATGGTGATCTTGTTGTTGTTTTGGGGGCTCTTTTGGCTCCTCAACGGCGGCGACAAGTTCTTCAACTCTTCACCGGGGCCAAACCTCGACGGCTGGTCGCGCAAGGGGGTGCTCACCGAAACCGATTCCGACACCATCATCTATGACCTGCACCCCACCCTCCCCGATGGATTCTATGGAGTAACAAGAGACGAAAAGATGGAGAACTACTTCGGTCGTCTCGGACTTCCGGCATGGGTCGCCCTCACGTCGGTGTATGGCATCGCCATTCTTGAGGTGTTGCTCGGGCTCGGCTTCTTGGTGCTGTTCTGTTGGACGGCCGGGCCGAACAGCTTACGGGAACGAGGCGGGGGGTTAATGTCGATTCTTACCGACCGTACGCTT
>CBERPN010000337.1:0-4762 GCA_965524675.1 uncultured bacterium | reverse complement strand
GTGCGACATCAGGTTGACACCCCAAATTGTGGCCCAGGCCTCGTCGCTTGCGTCGATACCCATTCCGGTTCCGATGCCTGCATTGCTACAGAACAAGTCGATTGGACCGGCTTTGGCTTCGACGTGATCGATGAACTTCTCAAGTTCGCCCGGGTCGCTCACATCGAGAACCTCGCCAATACCGCCCAGTTCGGCCGCTGCAGCCACGACCCCTTCGGCGTTCACGTCGGCGATGGCCACGTGTGCGGCCCCCTCAGCCACAAATCGCGCTGCTAACGCCTTTCCGATACCCGATGCTCCGCCAGTAACCACCACGACTTTGTCCCGAATATCCATTACGCAGATAGTAGTCGGTGAGGCTATGCGCCATCTCCGCTGGGCCGTACGAACGAATCAGAATAGGCCGATAGGTGGAATTCCATCGATCTGCCCCTTGTTGGTGGTCGTAACGAAGTAATGTAGTGTCACTGGACCACAGAGGTCTGGTAGCTGGACAAGAGTCCAAAACGAAACCCGGACGCAAGTCCACAATAGCGAGGTGCGCTAATGACTGAAACTATCGATTTCGATACGGTTGCTGAGGCGCTTGCTTTGATCGATCAAGGCCTCGGTCACATGCAACATCGCAACCTAGTTCCCACCGACGAGGTCTCGGACCTGCTGCTCGACGTTCGCATGATCCTAGCGAGTGCTGAGATGACCGCCCCTGAGTCATCACCTGACCTCGAGGCGCTACAGACCAGTTAATCGATTATCGGTTGCCCGTATCGCTAGGAACTGCGCAGCGGTAGCACTCGCTTCGCCAGTTCCCCGAGTCCGACCCCAACCGCGGCCCCGCCCGCGACGTCGCTGGCGTGATGAATTCTGACATGAATGCGGCTGTACGCAACCACTGCCGCAGCGCCATAGTACAGCGGTTTAAGCGGCGGGTATTCGTCTGCGAGCAGCGCTGCTGCCATGAAAGCCGAACTAGCGTGACCGCTTGGAAAGCTGCTCGTCTTCGGTTGGCGTAGCTTTAGTGGTCGTTCACCTTCGAGGATTGGCCTGTCTCGTTTGAAAAGAGACTTCACGAAACCATTGACAAACGCCGACTCGATTCCCAATGCAAGACTGAGTCGGAGAGCAATTTGTGGATCTCGAACAGCTACTGCACGCCCGATACCACAAACATGCCAAATCTTGCTCCAGTCGCCCCATTCTGACGCCCGATAGAAAAGCTGATCAGCGATCGGGTGACCTCTTAGAATTTTAGCCCACGCGTCCGCCAACTCGTCGGCTCTATCGATACTCGACACTCGTGGAGTCTACGGTCAAGCGGCTTGAACGAGGGGTTGCTGCAGTTCCCAGCCTGGAACAAGTGACCCTTCCAATAGCAAGGTTCGCACCTCGCAGACTGTACGAGGATCGATTTGTGAGCCAGTACTTACCAGGTCGATGAGTAGATACAGAAACACCACGAGACTTTCCCCGGGAGTGCTCTGGCGAGCCCGGCTCACCACGACCGACTCGACGACCGGAGTTGGTAAAACCGTGTCGGCGAGACTCACCCGAGTAACCCTCGCTAGCTCGAACGCTCCCTCGGATGCCTCTTCGAGACCGCCAAAGTCTCCGCAGACGACAAACACCCCAGCGGGCCCGACGACTAATCGAGCATCGTCGCGGCGAGCGACGAGGTAGTGACTCGGAAGCCGAAGCAGCTGCTCATCGATCTGTGAGGCGGTCACAGGGGAGGGCATATGAACTAGTAGTCGACACAATCGACGCAGGTCTTAAGGCTCTCTCTATCTAGTTCTAGCTAGCGATATCTATCCGTACGCCCCAGAAGAGTCGAACATCTTTGTCTGCCACCGCTTAGGGGTGAGCAGGATTGCACGGGGGTAGTCCTCAAACAGCCAGCGAGCAAAGTGTCTGCGAGTCCAATCGGACGCGCCGATTACGCGAAGGGCCAGTTCGGCGCCGTTCGGATAACCAAGAATTCTTGACAGGCCAGCGGCCATGTGGTGATCGGCAACTAGTTCGGTTCGGATCTCGTCCGCATAGCGGCTCCCCACCTCGGTTGGAGTTCCGGCGGCCACAATGCTCTCTGCGGCTCGGATCCCAGTTAGCAACGCTTGTCCGATCCCTTCGCCGGTCATGGGGTCGGTTGCGGCTGCTGCATCACCAACGAATAGCGTCCGGCCGCTGACCAATCGGGCTCGATCGATTCGCGCTGGGATGGGCCAGGC
This sequence comes from uncultured bacterium, assembly GCA_965524675.1. GTDB lineage: Bacteria > Actinomycetota > Acidimicrobiia > Acidimicrobiales > SHLQ01 > CALLQB01. Next base: position 2,537 of record CBERPN010000337.1, on the reverse strand, counting down.
TCGGTGAGCGGATTCTGGCTCGGCGTCTATGCCAACAACCGCGCGTATGTGAGGCCGAGAAAGCAGATCGGGCCACAGCGCCTTCATGTCGCGTACGGTCAGCTGGCCGCCCCGCAAGATGCCGAACCCAACGTTGGCGCGGCCACCGACGAGTGGGAATGACCAGGCATATCCCGGGAGTAAATCGGGTTCAAACCACACGTGTAATCGGGTCGAGGCCGCGTCGGCTACACCCGAGAAATACTGCCGGAACGCATGCCATTCACCCAGGTAGCCGGGTGTCGCTACACCCAACATCTTTCGAACCGGAGACCACATTCCGTCGGCGGCGACAACGAAGTGGCATCTGACTGGGTCGCGACCTTCGATACTCACGATGAGATGGTCACCAGCCCTTTCAATGCCGGTGCAGGCATGGCCATCGATAACTTCGACCCCTTCCGATCGGACGAGATCGACCATCGCCATATCAAGATCGATTCGACGAGCGACCGCGGCGAACGCGCCAGCACCGTCCGGCAGCGGCAGAAGATTCTCGCGGCCGCGCGGAGACCTAACCAAGACATCTGCTGCAGGAGTCCAGGATGATACCAAATCGGGCTCGAGTCCTAGCTGGTCGAGGAGCCGAAGCGCCAGAGTGGTAAGCCCGTCGCCACAAATCTTGTCGCGCGGAAACTCCGCCTTGTCGATTACCAAAACGTGGCGGCCAGCGCGGCCTAGTGTTAGCGCAGCGGCCGTGCCCGCGGGACCAGCGCCGACGATGAGGGCATCTAGAATTGCTGCGGCCATATCGTTATTCTGCGATTGCCAGGGCTTTGTCGAATCCTCGGTTGAGCGCGGCCTGAAAGACGTCGCCGTCGGGGATGGCCGCTGCATCCATGTTGATACCGATGTAGACCATGTCGAGATAGCTCAGCAAAGTGAGGTTGACCGCCGAACCGCTTAGTGGGCCAAACGGATACTGTCCTCCCAGCGGAATACCCGTGAGGTATACGGGAATCGGTACGCCGGGAACATTGCTAGCCGAGAAGTCGATGCCCTTCATGGTGTTGGTCATGAATTCTGTGGTCATTCGCTTCGGCAGACGGCTAAGCAGGCCCGCCGCGTGCTTGGTGAGCCCCAGTGATGGCTCGTGCCGCTCGCGCTCGACGAGTCGGTCGAGTTCTTGCATCAGCTCGACCGGGTCGTCGATAGTAAGCGGTACCTCGATGCGGGCGGCCGCGAAATTGTTGCTGGTGGCATCGTCGGCATCGGTACGTGTCGAGATCGGCATACCCATTCGCAGGGCATCTACCGGGGTGGCATGGTGGTCGTGATACTCGCGCAGGCCAATAATAATGCCCGCGAGAAAAGCCGCGTTGAGTTTCGACCCAGCGGCGTGTCCGGCAGCCTTTAGACGGCTCAGTGGGTAGTCGAGCGTGCCGAAAGAAAGGTCGGTTGAACGGCGCGACATCAGCGGGCTCATCGGTTCGGTGGCCGGTTTGAGAGCTCGGCCCATCGATGATGCGGTCTCGGCGATGATCTTGGCCCGTTCGCGAGTTGAGTCGGGCATTCCGCGCACGGCATCAAGGGTTTGACGCAACAGATCGGCTTGCTTCTCTCGCTCAAAAACGATCGCATTCTTTACCCGGTCGCCTTGGCCGAGAGGGTGTGCCTCGGGAGCGGGTGGCAAGTCGCTGGTTGCCACTTCTGTCTGAGCGGGTTCGAGTTCGAAGAGTTCGAGCATGATCTGAATCGAACCCATCCCATCGGCGATCGAGTGATGCAATTTGGTAATGAGAGCTGCTTCACCGCTATCGAGACCCACGACCATCGTGAATTCCCAGAGCGGGCTGTGACGATCGAACGGCTTTGAGGCGATGTCCTCGGCGAGGATGAGCACAGTCTCGAGCGAACTTCCGGCCGCCATCTCAACCCAGCGCACATGGTTGGAGAGGTGAAACTCTGGGTCGAGTTCCCAGCGTGGCGGAGCGATCGAAACAGGATTGGCCACCACTCGTTGTCTAAGCCTTGGAACAAGCCGTGTGACACGGTCGACCTTAGCCTCGAACGCCGCTTGGTCGGGCGCTGATTCCAACAGTGTTACAGCTGTAATGGTGCTCCGTAGTAGTGGGTTTCGCTCGACGATCCACATGAGATTATCGACGTCGGACATGCGCTCGAGATCGATATCTTCATTCGAAACCTGATCGTCCATCGTGCTAGTTCTCTGTGTTGTTGGCGTTCCCCGGTCACGCAGACCGCTGGGCTCACGCTACGGGCTGGCGCCCTCCACGTTACAGCGTTGCTGATGCTCCACAAGGTGGAGATAGTGGCGATGTTGCAGTCCCGTCGCGCCAGCTAGGGCGAGTTCACAAAGCTGAGAGACGTAGCGAAGCGCCGGAGCCGAAGGCGGAGAGTGGCGATGTTGCAGTCCCGTCGCGCCAGCGAGGGCGAGTTCACAAAGCTGAGAGACGTAGCGAAGCGCCGGAGCCGAAGGCGGAGAGTGGCGATGTTGCAGTCCCGTCGCGCCAGCGAGGGCGAGTTCACAAAGCTGA
>CBERPN010000336.1:0-4784 GCA_965524675.1 uncultured bacterium | reverse complement strand
CACCGGACTACCGGTGTCACCCATACTCACAGTCAGACACGTCCCTAATGCACCGTCCCTAATGTCGGCTGACCATCGTCCTCACTCGGCTTCGTCCAAGCTCCGCAGGTAAAGGACAAACTAGGACCTTGATTCGGGACGCTTTGATTAGGGACGTGTCTGACACCACCTAGTGTGGCTGGATGGCGTTCTTTACCTCCGAGTCGGTTGTGTTTTGGCGAGGTCTGGCGAAGAACAACTCCAAGGCATGGTTCGACGAGCATCGCAAGGATTACGAGACGCATCTGAAGGCGCCGTATAACGCCCTGGCGGAGGCATTGGTCGAGCAGGTCAAAGAGGTGGAACCGGAGTATCAGATCGGCCCTAAGCAAGCGCTTTACCGGATCAATCGCGACATTCGATTCTCGAAGGACAAGACGCCATACAAAACTGTGCTTGGGATAACGGTGGGTCGTAATCACAAACACGATTCGTCATGGCCTGGGTATACGTGTCGAATTGGGGTTGACGCGATTGCGGTCGCAGGTGGACTCTACGATCCCGAAGGCGAGCTACGCGACCAGATTCGTCGCTACGTTGGAGAGCATGCCGCCGACCTTCGCAAGATCGAGCGAAAGAACTCTAAGTTCGCCAAAACCTTCGGCACGCTCGGAGGCGATGCGCACAAGCGAGCACCGGCGGAGTTGAAAGAACTAGCCGAAATCGAGCCAAGGGTGCTCAACAAACAATGGGTTTACTGGGCGAACTTCGCTGATGAGAAGCTGTTTCTTGATCCAAAGCTCGATCAGTTCATTCTCGACCAGTGGGAGATCGCGAAACCGGCGATGGACTTCTTGAAGGACGCGTGTCGAGTATGAGAAGGAACAGCGAGCGGCAGCGATGAGAAGGAACATTGTTATTACGGGAGCGAGTCGCGGTCTTGGTAAAGAGCTGTCCGCTCTCGCTACCGACGCAGGCGACGATGTTATGGAGGCAGTGCGAAATCCAACAAAGCCGTCGCAGCTTCAGCTCGACGTCGCCGACGAACAATCGATAAAGGCGTTTGCCGAGGCGGTCGCGAAGCGGATCGACCACGTCGACATACTCATAAACAACGCCGGGGTCGATGCACAAGCGTTTGGAGCTCGCGAAGACGAGCGCGGACCCTTCGATATTTCGGCCGAGCAAGTCCTTGGCCAAATGCGGGTGAACGTAGTTGGGCCGATGCTTCTAACTAGGGCGTTATTGCCGCTCTTACGGCATTCCGACAACGCGAAGATCATCAATATCAGTTCGCAGCTCGGATCGATGGTCGTAGGCAAAACTACTGGTTCAGATGTTGGCTACAACGCCTCCAAAGCTGCTCTGAACAGCCTAACTGTCAAGACAGCGCACCTTCTCGAGCCAGAGAAGATTGCCGTGGTTGCGATGCATCCGGGCTGGCTCAAGACCGATATGGGTGGGGCTCACGCGGCGATGGAGACAATTGATGGAGCGAAAGCGATCTGGAAGACGATCGATCTGATCACCCCCGCCCAGTCTGGTGCGTTCCTGCGCTGGGACGGCGAGACCCACCCGTGGTAGCGCCATGAAGTGTGCCTCCTGCGAGGCCGACCGAAAGTCTGACTCAGTGTTCTGTCCAACCTGCGGAGCGGTCGACGGCGATCATTCCGGCGAGGCGGTCACACAGTCGCTGCCACGGGTAGGCCCGGAGTTCGAACCAACGCAGGTCATCCCTGCAGTCGAACCACCGGCCCCCGAATTGCCACCGCCATCAACGAATCGTGTTCCGCCACGGACGAGCGCGGCTCCAGTACCGCCGCAGACTTTAACGAACGGGTCATCGCGATCGAAGCTGCCGCTGCTGGGCGGGGCGCTGCTAATGGCGGGGGCGATTGTTCTCGCATTGGCGCTAGCCGGAGTCTTCTCGACGGAGGACCAAGTAGCCGATGAGGCGGCGGTGCCCGAGTCCACTTCGCCGCCACCACAGAGCCAAGTCTCAACCGCTCCGACATCGCTCCTGGATACCGTTGCGTCGAACTATCAGGGCGCATGCTTTTCTGCCGCGGTTCCCGACGGGTGGGAACTCGTCGAGGACGATGGCGTAAAACGCTACGGCCGCCGCACATCGTGGCGTCGAGGGGCTGACGAACTGTTTGTCGATTCTTCACCCGTCAGCGACCCGTCGGTGACCGGGAAGTTCGCTGCCCAAGAGCAACTCGGGTTTCGTACCACCGCCACCTCGGGCCTCATCGAAGAGTCGTTTCGAGACGACACCTGGAGCTATACCTACACGCGTTCGGGGGTGCCTTCAATCGCTACCTATTTCATCGACGGCCGGGGTTATGGGGTGGTCGCATCGAGCCGAAATGATCCAGATCTAGCGATTGCCGATGCTCGTTCGCTTGCGGCATCGATCGTCACGCTCGACCCCGGCTGCTGAAGTTTCGGCCTTGAAAAAAGTCGACCTTCGGAAACGAACAACGTTCGACACTTTTAGCGGTCGCAATGGGCAGGATCCACCACTCAGAGTGTGAATTGGGACATTTCTTGTGAGTATCCACAGTGAAAGATTTTCAGTTTTGGAAGATCTGTGTGAGTATCTGGTCTTGGCGGACACCCCGCCCGCCAATTGCAGCCGCGAACTGCGAGTGGAACCCGGTTTGCGAACGCACCGAAGCTGATCCCCCGGCAGTTCTGTCAATCTCGGGGGGTCGGCTTCGATAATTCTCAGCAACGCGGGACTGATCGGGTTGTCATAGCGACCAGATTTAGCCCGAATTCGGATTCTTAGGCTTGGTGAGCTTAGGTCTTCTTGGCTCGGCTGGGCGACACTCTTGGCGGCTCGTTCGGTTGCTTGGGGTACACGGGAGGCCAAGGAGCATCCATAAGACCGGCCTTCATATCGGCTTGGTGCAGCTTTAGGAGGGGTTCAAGGTCCTGCGGCGCAGAGTTCATCTCGGCCCAAGCGTTTCCGTCGGCTTCGAGCAAGACCGGCACTGTGGCAATGGTGAGGTCATCGGGAACGATCGAGTCGACTTGATCCCAGCGAATTGGCATCGACACCTGCGCCCCGACCCGAGCCCGAACCGCCCAAGCGCCGAAGACAGTCTTGTGCGGACAGTTTTGGTTGAAGTCGACGAAAACCCGCTCGCCGCGCTCCTCTTTCCACCAAGCGGCTGTTAGCAACGATGGGTGCCTGCGCTCGAGTTCGCGGGCGAGGGCGACGGCCGCAGCGCGCACCGAGTAGCTATCCCAGTTGTTGTGAAGTCGCACATAGACATGCAGGCCGCGCGACCCACTCGTCTTGACGAACGAGAGGATCCCCAGCTCTTCAAAGAATGCCCTCACGATGTGGGCACTTTCGCGTACCTGCTCGAAGGAAACCCCCGGCTGAGGGTCGAGGTCGATCCGCAGCTCGTCGGCAATCTCGGGCGACGCAGCATGGTAGGGCCAGATGTGAAACGGTAGCGTGCCCATGTTCACCGCCCAGATGACGTGAGCCATATCGGCGATGACGAGAGCGTTTGAGTCGGTTCCGTTGGGGGTGCTCACGGTCGTGGTTTGTAACCAGTCGGGTGCGCCCTTCGGCACCCGTTTTTGAAAGAATGACTTACCGCTAGCGCCGTCGGGGAACCTTTGGAGCAGCGCTGGACGTCCCCCGGTGGCCAGCATGAACGGCTCGGCCACGGCCAAGTAGTAGTCGATTAGGTCGAGCTTGGTCTCGCCACGCTTCGAAAAGAACAGCTTGTCGGGGCTCGATACCCGCACCTTGCGACCCGCTACTGCAAGGGTGATGTATTGCTTTGTGGCCACCCAATCAGCATACGTAACTCCTTACCATGAGAGCGAGCGCGAACATCGTGACTATGGTCGGGCCATGGACAAACTGACGGGTGAAACCGTAGAACTTTTGCAAACCTTGATTCGGAACCGCTGTGTCAACGACGGTACGCCGGAGTCGGGACAAGAGGTTCGCAACGCCGACGTGCTAACCAGTCTCATCGAAGGCGCTGGTATCGAGGTCGAGCGGTTCGAGCCGACCCCCGGGCGGGTCTCGATTGTTGGACGAATCGAAGGATCCGACCCAACCGCTCCAAAGCTTTGCCTAATGGGCCATACCGATGTCGTGCCCGTCAATGAAGCGGGCTGGTCGCGCGATCCATTCGGAGGCGAGTTGGTCGACGGCGAGGTTTGGGGTCGCGGCGCGGTCGACATGTTGAACATGACCGCCTCGATGGCGGTGTCGTTTCGACACCTCGCCGATACTGGGTTCCGCCCTAAGGGTGACCTGATCTATTTTGCGGTCGCCGATGAAGAATCGGGGAGCGCGCACGGTGCGCAGTGGATGGCCGACAACGAACCCGACGCGATTCGCGCCGACTACGTTCTGACCGAGAACGGTGGCCTTCACGGCGGACCAGCCGAAACTCCTTTCATCACCGTCAATGTCGGCGAGAAAGGGGTTGCGTGGCGCAAGCTTCGAGTAAGGGGAACACCGGGGCATGGCTCGCGGCCGTTTCGGGCCGACAATGCGCTCATCAAGGCGGCGGCAGTGGTGCAACGCCTAACCGACTATCGCCCCCCGCCTCGCTTCAACGAACTTTGGACCGAGCAGGTTTCATCGCTAGATGTCGACGAAGAAACAAGAGCGATCCTTCTCGACCCAGAAATGCTCGACGAGTATCTCGACGAGCTGCCAAGTGCTGCTCATGCCGGGCATCTTCATTCGTGTACCCACACAACCTTCTCAGCGAACACGCTCGAAGCGCCGCTATCACGAATGAAGACAAACGTAATCCCCG
>CBERPN010000335.1:0-4789 GCA_965524675.1 uncultured bacterium | reverse complement strand
CTGGTAATAGGTACAGCAAAGACTTCCGAATCGGTGAAGCCGCAGCAAGCTTTGACCTGAACGGCGGAGCGTCTGACTTAATTGTGCTTGAAGTCCTGCATTCGGGTGACTCCTCGGCGGCGCGTTCGGCTGTGGTTGCCGCCGGAGGAACCATAACCGGCGAGGTGCCGGGAACTCTGTTGCAGGTTGAGATCGTCGCCAACAACGCCGCAGGCCTCGAGGGGTCGGCGGGAATCCTCGACGTTCGACGCCCCTCTGAGGCATACCCCCTCTACGCAGGCGACCCGGTCGACCCGGTCGGAAGTGTTGGCTCCGTCGACCCGGTCGACAGTGTTGGCTCCGTCGACCCGGTCGACATCATCACTACGGGGCAGGTTGTGGGCGAACACGTCGCCAAGACCAAGGCCGGCAATTGGCATCGCGACGGCTACACCGGCCAAGGCGTTCGAGTTGGCATCATCGACTTCTTTGGCGAACCATTCCTATCGAACGCAATTAGCTCCGGCGATCTCCCAGAGCCGACCGGAACTTTCTGTCGATTAAACGGGCGTTCCTGCCAAATCGCCGACACGGGTCTCGAACATGGCGTCGCCGTTGGCGAAGTGATCTTCGACGCGGCACCGGGGGTCGAGCTGTTCCTAGCGACCGCCTTATCGACCGCCGACCTCCAAGCCGCCGTCGATTACTTCATCGAAAACGATGTCGACATCATCACCCGATCGCTTACGTCGCAATACGATGGCCCCGGCGACGGCACAGGCCCGATGGCCGACGTCATCAACTACGCCGTCGACAACGGCATCACTTGGTTCAACTCGGCGGGCAACAACGCTGGTTCGAGCGACCGTCTCGGCTCGTACTACCGGGCCGAATGGCGCGACGACAACCAGAATGGCTGGCACGAGTTTGCTCCCGGCGACGAGTCGATGGGCTTTGCAGCTTGTTTCTTGAACGGCTTGCGGTGGAGCGACTGGGGCGACCCGAACGCCACCGACTACGACTGGTACGTCTACGACAACCCGAGCGGCACTGGCGAACCGCGGTTCGTAAGCCTTGCGGTGCAGGGCAACGGTCAGGATCCGCTTGAGACCGTGGCGGGGACACCCTGCGGAACCGTGCTCTACATGAAGATCCGACTATCAGCCGCCAACAATGGCACCGCTGGCGACGTTCTTGAGGTCATGGGTAACGGTGCCATATTTGAGTATTGGCAAAACCAATACAGTGCAACCGGACCCGCGGTCGACATCCGCCGTAAGGGCCATGTCTCGGTGGGAGCCATCGACCCGCCCGGGGGCAAACAGATTGCTTTGTACTCTTCGCAAGGGCCCACCAACGACGGCCGAATCGCCCCCGAGATTGTCGCCGCGGCATGTCTGAGCACACGGGCCTACGGATTTGTTTGTTTCAACGGCACTAGCTCTTCAACCCCGGCTGCGGCTGGTGCCGCCGCGCTGGCAATTGCAGCCGGAATCGTAGACTCCCCAGCCGAGGTCGAAAAATGGCTGCTCGCTGAGGCCACTGTCGACCGCGCAAGCCGCGGCCGCGATAATCTCGCAGGCTACGGAGAGCTCGTCCTCCCCGCACTGAAATGCAATGGCCGCTCGGCCACTATTTTGGGCAGCCCGGGCCGCGATTCGATTACGGGAACTGCTGGCGATGATGTAATTCTTAGCTTCGGTGGTAACGATACGATCCGCAGTGGCGACGGTGACGACGCCATCTGCAGCGGGAGCGGCAAAGACAAGGTCTTTGCTGGTCCTGGCGACGACTACGTGAACGGTGGCCGAGGCCGCGACCGGCTCGACGGCGGAACCGGCGGCGATTCGCTCTTTGGAGGCCGGCACCGCGATGTACTTCGCGGTCGTCGTGGTAGCGATCTGTTGGTTGGCGGGTCGGGGGGCGACGTGATCGACGGCGGCAAAGGTTCCGACACGTGTCACTTCTTCACCGTCGAGAACAACAAACAAGAAGACCGCGACCGCACCAAGCGCTGTGAGCTCGGCAGTTAGTTAGCTCACTTGTTTCGACTTCGGCCCAGGTGCGACACAATGGGGTTGTGAAGCATTCGGAGTCACTCGAGCGAGCCAGTACTCGACGGGATCGACCGCCGGTCAACCGTTGGAGCGATGCCGAGTTCAAACAACAACGCGACCTTGACTTAACGCCCGAGAGTATCTCCACTCGCCAGGTGTTCACCGCGGTCGCGCTCTGCCTTACCGTCGCAGCGCTGCTTACGTCGGGCAAGCTTGTGGAGTCGGCCGAAAGACGCTCCTTTGGCAACGAACGTGATGTCTTGTTATCGATCGCTCGGCCGATCGATCGCGTGGCAAACGCGATTTCGTTAAACCGCCCTGCCGATTGGGTTGAGTCGCAACGCGAGGGTTTCGACGAGCCCTCGAAAGCAATCGTCGCACCACCCGACTCGATAGAGGCCCCAGCGAATCCTGTTTCAACAATTCCCGATGTCGCTGATGTCGCCGATGACGGGGTGGCTCAACCACTCGATGATGCCGACGTCGAGCCCGAGTCGATTAGATCGGTATCTGCGGAGAGTCCCTTGAATCTGCTCGTCGTTGGCGATTCCCAAGCTGAGTTTCCGGGACAAGCTCTCACCAATCGCGCGGTGAAGGGCAAAGTACCTTATGAGGTCGAGTTTGACTCGCGTATCGCCACCGGACTTGCTCGCCCAGACTATTTCGATTGGCCGAGTCGACTTTCAGAGGTCGATGGCACGGTAGAGGCCGTCGTGTTGTTCTTCGGGGGGAACGACTACCAAGACATGGAGTTGGACGGTGACCGCTTAGTCCGCGGAACCGACGAGTGGCTGACCGAGTATCGATCGCGCATCGATTTGGTGCTCGACACTTTGTCAGCCGAGGCGCGGCAAGTCTTCTGGATCGCCAATCCGCCGGTTCGCGACAGTGCCACAAGCCAAGCTCTTCGTGACATGAATAGCGAGGTGAGGGCGGCCGCTTCGCTGCGACGTTGGGTAACTGTCATCGCTGCCGACGAACGCTTTGCCCCGAGTGGCAGCTTCTCGGCGTACCTTCCCGACGCTGGCGGGGTGGAGACGAGGGTACGTTCAGGAGACGGTGTTCACCTGACCGCAAAGGGAGCTGGCTGGCTAGCGGACATGATCGTGGCCGAGATAGCCCGCCATTGGACCGTAACCGGCCAGACTTCTAGTTGAGCCAGAGTTCGGGCGGATAGTTCGCCACGCGTCCGAGCGCTCCGCTCTGACGGCTAAGGACCTGCTCCCAGAGGCCATCTGGGTCGAGCGCGAAGACATCATCGACTTTGGCGTCCACCACGAACCAAGCTTCGGCCGCGATTTCGGCTTCTAACTGGTCGCCATCCCAACCCGAGTATCCGGAAAACACTCGAACCCGATGAACTCCTGGCGGAGGGATCGACTCCACCGATCCGATATCGAGCACACCCAACGATCCAACGATTTGGGTAAACACTGACCCCACGTCGTCAAGAATGACGTCGGCGAGAGCGATTGCCGAACCTTGGCCCACCGGCCCGCCGGAGAAGATCGACCTGGGTTCGGCGGCCACTGGGACCCAGTCGCTGAGTGCGTACGCAACACCGATGTCTAGCTGGCGATTGAGGATGACCCCGAGGGCACCCTCCTGGTGGTGCTCGATGACGAACACCACCGTGCGATCAAAGTTCGGATCTCCCAGCGCCGGAGAAGCGACCAACAGACGACCGCGAAGGCTAGCTATCACGCCAACAAGCTATCGCACCAAGGCGCAGCTTAGGCCTGGATCCTTAGCGCGCCTTCTCGTCGCGTAAGTCAAAGACTACCTTCACCGCTCCGCGGTGGCCTGCCTCAGCAGCGTGGCGGATCGCGTCTTTGTAGCGAGCTAGCGGGTACTTGGCCGAGACGAGCCGGTCGAGTCGGGCACTCTTGACCAGGTCGAATGCCAAGGCGAAACTCGAAACGTTTGATCCGTCGGTGAGTGTTTCGGTTCCGTAGGTGTAGGACCCCACCATTTCGATCTCGCGATGCCATAGCCCCGTGAGGTCAAGCTTCGACACGCCTGGCATTCCGAGTAGGACTATTCGCCCCTTAGGTCGCGTGATCGCGATCGCTTCGGCAATGGACTGGGCAGAACCTACGGCATCGATAGTAACGTCGACCCCACCCGCTAGATCGTCGCCGACCATGCGACAGCCGACCGATCTTCTGACCGCCCGCTTCATCTCGCTGGGCGCAACCACTGTTGTTGCTCCGAGCGCTTCCGCCAGGTCTTTTTGTACCGGATACTTCGCTCCGATGAGCACCTCGCTTGGTCCGGTTAGTGCATTGATGGCGGCGAGGGTGCAAAGCCCCATCGTGCCTGCGCCAAGAACCGCTACCGTCGACTCAGGGGCAATGTTGGCCTTGAGAGTGGCGTGAATGCCGGTGGCTGTCGGCTCTATCATTACCGCTGCCTCGTCGCTCATGTCGTCGGGGACGCCATGGAGTTGGCTTTGATGAGCTACCAAGCGGGTTCCCCAGCCGCCGCCGGTGGATGCGCAGTAACCGACTTGTATTCCTTCGGAGATCAGATGGTTACACGTTAGGTATCCGTAATCGTCTCCTTCGCCTGGCGCTGCGCCTTCAAAGGGGGGCTTTTCACCGCGGGCGGCCGGGCCAAGAACAGGTTCGAGCGCGACTCGGCTACCGTCGTGGAGCTCTCCGACCACTTCGTGGCCGGGCACAAACGGAAATGACACCAACGGTTCGAAGTAGCGTGACGACTTACCCTCGACCGTAGCCAGATCGCTCCCG
>CBERPN010000334.1:0-4827 GCA_965524675.1 uncultured bacterium | reverse complement strand
AGGGTATGACTCTCGATCCACTCACCGCAGTACAAGAGCAGCCTCAAGGCACGCAGCGGTCCATCGACGGTTACGCCGAGTGCGTCCTCAATCGCAGCGCAGGCGCTCAGCTGGTAAGCCACCGGACAAATGCCGCAGATCCGGGCCGTGATATCGACCGGTTCCGCGTAACCACGGCCCCGCAAGAAACCTTCGAAGAACCTCGGCGGCTCATAGATATTGAGTTGAACATCGATCAGCTGGCCGTCGCTGATCTCGATGTGCATGGCACCTTCACCCTCGACGCGTGCAAGCGCGCCGGTGCTGAGGACTCTGCTGCCAGACGCTCTATGGGTCATGACTTGCTCCGTTTCGGGGGGTCGACAGCTACCGATGCGCTGCGAAACGGCTCGGACCAGGCGTTGAATGTGTGGAACAGCCGCTCGATCTCAGGCTCCGCCATACCGGTGGCAACCAGCGCACCGGCCATCGCTGTTGTGTTGGCGGTTTCTGCTGGCCCGAAACAGCCGTAACAACCGCGATGAAATGTCGGACACAAAGCGCCACACCCCGCATGCGTAACCGGGCCCAGACACGGTGTCCCGTGGGCCACCAGCACACAGACATTGCCCGACTGTTTGCACTCGGCGCAGACACTGTGTGACGCGATTATGGGTTTGCGTTGGGCGAGGTAGGCGCCGATCACCTCGAGCAGTTGGCTCCGATCGATCGGGCAGCCGCGCAATTCGAAGTCGACAGCGACGTGATCGGAGATCGGGGTCGACGTGTCCAGCGTGGATAGAAAGGATGGCGTGGCGTAGATGATTCGCAACAGTTCATGGGCCTCACCGAAGTTACGCAACGCTTGGATGCCACCGGCGGTGGCACAGGCACCAATGCTAACCAAGAAGCGCGATTGGCTCCTGACCTGCTGAATGCGCTCGACGTCCTCGGGTGTTGTGATGGATCCCTCAACCAGCGAAATATCGTAAGGACCGGCAACCGTTGCACTGGAGGCCTCCAAGAAGTATGCGATCTCGAGCTGCTCCGCGACCGCTAGAAGCTCGTCTTCACAATCCAGCAGAGTCAGTTGGCAGCCATCACAGCTGGCGAACTTCCATACCGCCAACGACGGCTTGCCAATGTTGCTCATCGTTCTGGAATCCTTAGCTGTGTCTCGACCCGCGGCCACCGCATCACGGGGCCGTCTTTGCAAATGAAATCCGGGCCCAACTGACAGTGCCCACAGTGCCCGATCGCGCAATGCATGTTCCGTTCGAGCGACACCAGCACTTCATCGGGAGGCACCTGCCGGTCGACCAGAGCCTGGGCGACGAAACGCATCATCACCTCTGGCCCGCATACGAACGCAGTCGTGTTTCGGGGATCGATCGGCGCACGGTCGATCAGGCGTGTTACCACCCCAACATCGCCGCGCCATGATGGCGGAGCGGTGTCGACGGTGATCTCCACATCGAGATCAAACCGACCCCGCCACAGCTCTAACTCGTCGCGGTAGAGCAACGATTCAGGAGAGCGCGCCCCGACCAGCACTACAGCACGGCGATAGTCGGCTCGCTGAGTAATCAGCTCGGTGATCACCGGCCGAACGGGCGCCAGCCCTAAGCCTCCAGCGACCACCAGGACATCGCGTCCGACCGCCTGCGGCAGGTTCCACCCCACCCCGAACGGGCCCCTAACGCCGATTTCGTCTCCGACTCGACACGCAACCAGAGCATTTGTGACGGCCCCCACCGCCCGGATGGTGTGCAGGAGAATACCGTCCTGGTATCCGGCAACCGAGATGGGCACCTCGCCGATTCCGAACGCCCATAACATATTGAATTGCCCCGGCGACGGTGGCGCCACGATCTCGTCAATTGGGGCCATCTCAAAGCTGACCGTGTCGGCCAAGTCTTGGCGACGAGATACAATGCGATACATGGTCGGCGTCATCGGCGCGGGCCGGACGATGCTGATATCAGGAAGCGTCATTGCCGTACAGGTCGATAAGTTGGAGTCGGGTGGTTTGGAGCCGATTGCGAACCAATCCGGCGAACCGTTTGAACAACTCGTATCCCAACGTCGGATCCTCGTCGCATTTATCGCGCAGACAGGCCGCATCGATCGCGACCGCCCTGGTGGAATCGACGGCGCGGGCATCGAAGCTCCACCGATACGGCGGCAACATCCAAGACACACCCAGGACTTCCCCCGGGCCTACGGTCTCGATCACGAGGGGACCCCGCCGGGGCGTCGCAACCTCTAGTGCCACCCGGCCGACGCGGATCAGATAGAAGACGTCGGCCGGTTCATTCTCGACGAGAATGCGATCGTCTTGGCCGAAGTGAACGTTCTTCCCGCAGCCCGCGATGAGTTCGAGCGCCTCGGGCGCGAGACCCGCGAAGAGAGGATGCTCGCTCAGGAGGTCCGAGATCGATTTCATTTGGCTTCTCCAGAGCGTTCGGGTTGTGGGTGAGGTCGGGCGAGTGCCGCTATCTCGGCGGTGAGGTCGATTCCCACCGGGCACCAGGTGATACAGCGACCACAACCCACACATCCCGACATGTCGAACTGGTCGTGCCACGTAACCAGCTTGTGAAGCAACCACTGCCGGTAGCGGGACTTCGTCTCAGTGCGAACCGATCCACCGTGAAGGTGGGTGAAATCGAGGCTGAAGCACGAATCCCATACCCGCGTCCGCTCGGCTGACGCCAGAGTGAGGTCGGTTGAATCCTCGGTAGTGCTGCAGAAACATGTGGGGCAAACCATCGTGCAGTTACCACACGCCAAGCAGCGCTGTGCTACGTCATCCCAGCGAGGATGGTTGGGATCGAGCGCGGCGAGAGGCGGGTCCTTATGGCTCAGCTGTCGCCCCATGTTGGCTACGGCTCTGTCGTGCGCCGTTCGCGCCTGCTCCAGGTCGACGTCGCCAGCCTTGCTTGATGTGACCTCGGCCAATAACTCGGCTCCGCGCTCGCTACCGGCCGCGACCAGGAACTCGTGTCGATTCTCGTCGACCAACTCACGAACCGCTAGGTCATATCCCGCTTCGGGACTGGGCCCGGTGCCCATCGATGCACAAAAGCAGGTGTTACCCGGATTGTTGCACGCCGCCACCACGATGAATGCATCCGCTCGACGTATCGCGTATGTGGGATCGGTGGCCGCCGGATCGAGAAACACCTGGTCGAGCACGCCGAGGGCCGCCAAATCACAGGACCGGACGCCGAAGAACGCCACCGAGGATGCCTCCGGCACTGGTGTCTCGATCTTGATTCCATCGCTCGCTCGCTTGGCGCGGATGAGCACCGTTCGTTCGGGATACAGATACCTCTTCCACGACGAGGAAGGGGCGGAGAATGCGAAGAACTCGTCGCTTCCAGTGGCGACGAGTCGATAGCGTCCACCATCTTGGTCCTCGGTCCAGCCCGTTGGCAGCTCGTCGACCGACTCGATTTCGGCATGAGTGATCACCCCGTCGCGGACCACCGGACCAAGCACCGTCCGACCACGGTCGCGCAAGGTTCTGACAATCTCGTCCATACCGGTTAACGACACGATCTGCTCCATGGTGAGATGTAACCGCGAATTCGGCGACCCTCACCACCGTCCAAGGTCCTGTATCTGACCGATTTGGGTCTTAGGCCCGTACCGGCCACCCCGGGCGGTCAATAGGTTTGAGCCGACAGCGTAATTGGCGCGTCTGAAGGGCCGATCATGTTAGGAACGAATGAAAGTGTCGATGTGAGCAGGCGCTGGACGGTGGTGGTCGGAGCGGTCCTGATCCAACTCTGTCTCGGTGCGATCTACGCTTGGTCGGTTTTCACACCTGCGTTGAAGGACTCGGGCTGGAGCAACCTCCAGACGCAAATTGTCTTTTCAGCCGGGCTGGCCTCTTTTGCGATCGTGATGGTGTTCGCGGGCCGCAATCTCGAATCGTGGGGTCCCCGCCGCCTCGCTGTCGGCGGCGGGATCACCTTGGGTCTCGGTTACACCCTCGCATCGATCGGTGGCGGAACGAACTTCTGGCTGGTTCTCGCCGGGATGGGGTTGGTCGGCGGTACGGGCATCGGCCTGGCGTACGTTGTGCCAATCGCGGTAGGCATGCGCTGGTACCCAGATCACAAGGGCACGATTACCGGTCTGGCCGTGGCCGGGTTCGGGTTCGGGGCACTCGGGTGGATCAAAGTAGCGGGCTCGTGGGGCAATCTGATCGACGAACTCGGGCTCGGAACGACATTGCGCATCTACGGCGCCGCCTTCGCCATCTTGGTCGTAGCGGGATCCACCGTCATGCGGATGCCCCCCGAGGGCTGGCTGCCTCACGGATTCGAGCCGCCTGTCACCGCCGGCGAGGGGTCCGAGGACTTCACTCCGCGAGAGATGATTCGTTCACCTCAGTTCCATCTAATCTCGCTCACCTTTGCCGTCAGCGCAGGAGCGGGTCTGATGGCCATTGGTCTCATGAAGCTCTACCCGGTTGAGGCCTTGACCGAAAACGGGATCAGCGATGCTAAGGCCAGCGCAATAGCTGGCACGGCGATGGCGGTGTTCTTCAGCCTGGCCAATGGCGCAGGTCGCATTGCTTGGGGCATCCTCAGCGACAAGTTGGGGCGGAAGCGGTCCGTCGTGGCGATGACGGCTAGCCAGGGGGTGTTGTTGCTGTTGTTCATCCCGATGGCCGAGACGGAGTGGACCCTCTACCTGGCGGCAACCCTGATCGGGTTCAACTTCGGGGGCAATTTCGCCTTGTTCCCCGCCCTGACCGCCGATGAATTCGGTAACGGTGCGGTCGGCCAGAACTATCCGTGGGTGTTCCTCTCATATGGGGCCGGGGGCATTGTG
>CBERPN010000333.1:0-4837 GCA_965524675.1 uncultured bacterium | reverse complement strand
ACGCGTTCGGGTGCCGGCGTCGGTACCACCGAGCAGCAGATTCTCGACCTGTTCCCCGGCAAGATCGAAACCCGTCCGAGTCCGACCGGAGACGGAAAGTGGCTGCTGTTCATTCCCACCGACATCGACGACAAGGCGTTTCGAGTTATCTGGGAGATCGACGATGCTGGCGAGACCACTCAGTTCCGCTCAGGCCGATTGCCCCAGGTCGAGTGGGCGAACGGCTGCCCCTAATCGGATGGGGTGTTTAGTCGGCCAGATCGGGCTGCTGGGCTCGAGCGTGGCTGAGCAGCAAGTCGACGGCCCGGTAGTTCGCAGTGTCGGTAGTCCACACCTCAGCAGGCCCGTTCGACACGATCTCGATCTGGTGGTCGGTGTCGAATGCGACCGCTACCTCTCCCGGCCGGTGGAGGGCGAACACACGATGAATCGGGCCACCGAGTGTGCTCCACAGCCGCTCGACTTGTTCGGCCAGCTCGGCTGCTGCCGCACCTTGTTCGGCTACGGCCGAGATCGCCAGAGCTAAGTCATGGGTTGTCGCATTTGCTCCCAACTGGACCAGCGGCTCCCAGCTAGGTGCCCCACGGGGTTTGCGCAGCCCTGCCCCTCGAAGTCGCCGAACGAGTTCTCGACTCTCGGTGTGAATTGCTCCCGCAGCGTGTGCTCGTGACAGCAAGCGTTGCGGAATGTCGTAGTGATCGCCCTGGAACCCGATTCGGCGTAGCCCAACCCGATTAGCGAACCGATGCAACTCGTCGTAGCTCGTATCGCTGACGAGATGGCTCCATTTCTCGTCGCGGTAGTTCCATATTGGTTGATCGACCAGTACCGACATCGTGCACTGACGGTACCGTTTCAGTTGTGCACGGCGCTCTAACCACGATTCTTCCAATGAAGGCCGCCAGCGGCGATCTACCGATTGGCGATGGCTGGACGTACGAGGTCAAGTGGGACGGCATGCGCATCCTCGCTCACACCGATGGCGAGCGATTGGTGCTGCGGTCCTCGAACGGGATCGATGCGACCATTCGGTTTCCCGAACTCGCTGGGCTTGTGGCCGCCGTCGGCAACCGGCCAGCGGTTCTCGACGGTGAGGTGGTGGCGTTTGCCGATGGTCTACCGAGCTTTGCGGCTCTTCAGAACCGGATGCACGTGTCTAATGAGACCGAGGCGGCACGCCGAGCAGCTACCAATCCGGTCACCTTCGTGGTGTTCGATTTGCTGCACTTCGATGGCACCGATTCAACATCGGTTCGTTACGAGCAACGTCGTGAACTGCTCGAACAGCTCGTGGCACCCGGCGACCATTGGCGGGTCAACGATGTTCACGACGACGGTGAAGCATTGCTCGAAGCGGTCACCGAAACCGGGCTTGAAGGCGTTATTGCTAAGCGGCTCGACTCGAACTATCAGCCGGGTAAGCGTTCGCCGTCGTGGCGCAAGATCAAGGTGCGTCGTCACCAAGAGTTGGTGGTAGGCGGTTGGGGGCCAGGCAAGGGCGGCCGGTCGGGTCGAATCGGAGGCTTGCTCGTCGGGTATTACGAGTCGGGCGAGCTTCGCTACGCCGGTCGGGTGGGATCGGGCCTAAACGATGGCGAGATCGATCGTCTGATGGAGTGTTTCGAACCCTTGGTCATCCAGGATTGCCCGTTTCAAGAGCTCCCTCCGACAGCGGATGCGAAGGGCGCTGTCTGGCTACAACCAAGAATTGTTGTCGAGGTCGCCTATGGCGAGTGGAGCCCGATCGGGCGGCTGCGGCACCCCTCGTACCTAGGGCAACGAATCGACGCCAACCCCTCCGAAGTAACCCGCGAATAGCCAGCTACTCCCTGGTGTCAGACACGTCCCTAATCAGGCGTCCCTAATGGAGGAATCGGCGCTGCTTTATATCGAGCCCTTTACGATTGACACCATTGCGGTCTCGGCGTCGATGGTAAAATCGTCCAACAGTGGGCCAGCGAGAGCAGCGAATCGCTCGGTCGCGTCCGAGGGGTACTCGGGGCGCCCGTCGTCGAACTCTGGCTGAAAGCTGATGGCGACGGCGTTGGCAAACAGCTCGTACCTCAGCTGGATTGAACCTTCATGATTGCGGTGCCCGAGCAGCAGGATCAGTACCTCGTCGATCGCGAGCCGAAGATCTTCCACGGCACTGAGCGAAAGCCCCCGTCGCAGCGCCAATTCGGCTCCGCTCATGCGTGCGATCCGGCCGTAGGCGGCAAGGGCCGGAAGGCGCAGCATTATGGTTTCGCTGGGAGCGTCGGCCTCGCTTGACTCATCAACCACTTGTTCTGCTTTCACCACTACTCAAAATACCTGTTCCGCCACCATAAACGGTTGCCGGGCAGCGCCTAGATTCCTAAGAACCGGTCGAGCCGAACCCGTCGCTGCCCCGAACCGACTCATCGAGATGGTCGACAACGATGAATTCGGCTTGTTCGACCCGTTGGATTACCAGCTGTGCGATGCGTTCGCCGCGCCGAACCTCGAACGGCTCGGTCGGATCGAGGTTTACCAGGATGACTTTCAGCTCTCCGCGATAGCCCGAGTCGATTAGACCAGGAGTGTTTAGGCAGGTCACGCCGTGTTTGGCGGCAAGCCCGCTGCGGGGCTGAACGAACCCTGCGTAGCCTTCTGGGATAGCGATGCTTATTCCGGTCGACACCATAGCGCGACCGCCAGCAGGCTCTAGGACGACTCTTTCTGCAGCGATCAGATCGGCGCCAGCGTCACCGGGTTGAGCGTACGCTGGCAGCGCGAGATCGTCGTGGAGTCGGGTAATCGGTATCGAGAGCACGGGCAGACAATAGCTCCGGTCTCGACTGTCAACTAGCGCAATCTGCGGAGTCGGCCGCCGTTACCACTACTATCGCAGGAATGCTTGCGTGGATGGATCTTGAAATGACCGGGCTCGACCCGACGACCGATGTGATTGTCGAGATCGCCACAATCGTCACCGACGATGAGCTTGAACTGGTGGCCGAGGGCCCCGACTTAGTGATCTTTCAACCCCCCGACGTATTGGCGGGCATGGGCGATGTGGTTCGTGAGATGCACGCCAACAGCGGTCTTACGTCCCAAATCGAGGCTTCGACCTTAACGCTTGCCGACGCTGGGGCGCAGACGCTCGCTTTCTTGAAGGAGCACATTCCCGAAGCTGCGACCGTCCCGCTTTGTGGCAATTCGATCGGTACCGATCGGCGCTTTTTGGCCGCTTATCTCCCGGACATAGAGAACTATCTTCATTACCGGTCGATCGATGTTTCGACCATCAAGGAATTGGCCCGGCGTTGGAATCCAAAGAGTCTCAACGGAGCGCCGCGTAAGTCTGGTGGGCACCGTGCGCTCGATGATATTCGCGAATCGTTAGAAGAGTTGCGCTATTACCGCTCGGCATTGTTTCTGCCCCCAGCGTGACCGGCCAGCATTCCCACGTCAGCCAACAACAAGGTTCGCCGAAGAGCGAAAAGCTCGACGCATCGCCCGAGGTTATCGAGGTTGCAGCAGGCGTACTTCGCATGCAACTACCGATCTCGTTGCCAGGACTCGGGCACGTCAATTGTTACTGTATCGAGGACGAGCGAGGCATTGCGCTAGTCGACCCGGGTTTGCCGGGTGACGAGTCGTGGAATGCGCTCGAAGCCCGACTAGCTGCCGCTGGCTACAAGGTGGCCGACGTGCACACCGCAGTTGTTACCCACTCCCATGTCGACCACTTCGGGAACGCCAATCGTCTTCGCCACGTGGCCAATGCCGAGATCCTTGCCCACACCGATCTTCGCAGCATCTTTCCGGCCGACGAAGCCGACGAAAACCTTGAAGTCGACGTCGACGAATTGAGTATCGAAGATCTATCCGATCGCTGGGAGCGTCCAACCCCTTGGGGCACAATATTTGAACGGCCACCCGACGATGAGTTTCGCCGTTGGGTAAAGATGCGCCAGCAGCAGGGCGACGCCTTCGCTGTGCCCGAACCTTCGATACGGGTGACCGATACCGAGCTGGTGAAGTTGGGCCGACGCGACTGGATTGCCGTGCATACGCCTGGCCACACCGAAGATCATCTGTGCTTGTTCGACCCCACCGAGGGAATCATGTTGTCGGGCGATCACGTACTGCCAACGATCACACCCCACATCAGCGGCATGGCACCCGAGGGCGGATCGTTGGGGCGTTTCTTCGAGAGCCTTCAACGGATGCACGAGTTCGAGGTGACGACCGTGCTGCCAGCGCATGGGAAGGTCTTCAGTGATCTTTCCGGCCGTTCAAACGAGATTGTCGAGCACCACCTAGAACGTCTCGATCAGCTTCGCGATATGAGTGACGAGTTGGGTGAGGCCACCGTTACCGAGTTCATGCAGCAACTATTTCGCGAACGATCGTGGGGCACGATGGCCGAGAGCGAGACCTTCGCTCACCTCGAGCATCTACAACGAGCGGGTGAGGCTCTGATCGGTGAGCGCGACGGCTTGACCACCTTTCGGCTCACGCCGAACCCCTAATTCGGTCTGGGTGGCTGGTGTTGAAAGTGGTGTTTCTGGCGGTGCCAAGTTTCGTCGATTCGCCACTAGCCGGAGCTAATTGCGGAAGCGAGGACGCAGAGAGTGGTGCTGAGGGTCGTTGAAATGACGGTGGAATTGGTTGACAGACACTAGTTGCGTTAAGTCAGATGAGATTCAGAAAGTCGTCCTAGCTACTGGCTGGCTGATCAGGTCTTCCAATGCGAATTGGCGACGCGATCTATCATTCCCTAGTTCCGAACCTTTGTTCTTGACCGTGTGGTGCTAGTTCGGTAGGTTACGTGTCATGACCTGTTCGGCCACCACATCTGACACCCTTC
>CBERPN010000332.1:0-4893 GCA_965524675.1 uncultured bacterium | reverse complement strand
AAACGTACGTAAGGCCTACTCAAGTTGTTAGTTCCGTAGTAAGCATGAGGGACGACGAATGGCTGGTTTCTTCGCAAGCGGTGTAAAAAAACACTCGAGGCCTTTCGTTGAGGGCAAGGGCGAGCGGATGGATTACTGCGTCACGGTAATTAGAACAATTGGCTGCTCGGTGACGCCCGACGCGTGCGTTGAAAAGCTCAGCAAAGCGAAACGCCGCCTGCTCGCTGGACTTGTAGCAGCAGGCGAGAACGGGGCGTCCAAGGACGCGCTAGCCGAGGCAGTCTGGGGTGACCGTCAGCCGAATGGCTGGTCTGAAGCACTACGGATGGCGGCCGCTCGCCTGCGCCCTCACCTTCCCAAGAACAGCCTTCCCGATGCGGTCGACGGGGTGTACCGGTTGAACCTCGAGGTGTGGGAGGTCGATGCTTGGCAGTTGCAGGATTTGGTACTCCATGACATTGGTTCTGGCATAGATACCAGTCGATTGCTTCATATCTTGAGCCCGCTTGGCATATACCCCGACATCGAATCGATGGGTTGGATGCAACTCTCGGAGAGATCGCTACGAGCAGCACAACGGGCCCTTATCGATCGGATACTGCAACACCAGCCAGAGCTCATCAACTCTCAGCTCCTCGACTACTTTCGCCAGCACGCTGAGCTAGATCCCTACAACGAGAGCCTCCTGCGAACGGTCATTACTGCCCACGCTCGATCTGGAGCCCAAAACACTGCGCTGGAGATACTCCGCGACGCCCGCCACGAATTCGTCGATGCAGGCTTAACGGTCAGTAGTGCCGTTTCGGATCTCGAGTGGAAACTGCTCGACCATCAAATCGCCCCTGACTTAGTCGAAAGGGCGACGACGCTACCAACACTGCCCCAACCACTCGCCGCCGCACTGACCAACGAACTCGTCGGCTCGCGAGATCATGTCGACAAGTTGGCGAACGACATCTTTAGTTCGGGCGACACGATTCAGCGGGCCATCGTTACCGGCTCCAGTGGCAGCGGCAAGACTCGCACCGTGGCCGAACTAGCCCAACTCGCGATCGATGAGGGCTACGAAGTTGTGTACCTAACAGCGTCGCCCATCGCTGCACCAGCCTTTGCTCCGCTGGCCGCCGCTCTGCCTGAACTGACCACAACCAATTCCGTTGGCCACGTCTGGGCCGAGACAACAGCCGCTCTCAACCGGCGGGCCGACGGCCGCCATCTGTTGTTCATTGCCGACGATTGTCAATGGTTCGATTCCCAAAGCGCCGCTCTTGTGGAGTTCTTGGCGCGAGGTGCGCTGAGTGCCCCACACTCTGTCGTGTGTGTAGCGACTCCCGCCCTTGGGTCGAACGGCGTCTGGGCCGAACTCGACACGGCGATTCGTCGACTAGGGCCGACTCTTTCGTTGGAGGTGCCAGCACTCGACGAGAACTCCATGCACGACCTGCTTCGCTCGCGACATCCCGAGGCCAATGAACTTCTCCTTCGCCATGTGACCGCCGAGGTTCTCAAAGCCAGCGGCGGGCTGCCCGCGGTGGCGCTCACCGTTCTCGACAGCCTCGACGCCGATGCGCAGTTTCTTCCTCCGGTCGAGTCCTATGAGCCTGATGGGCTTCTCGATGCGGTGGTCGCAAACCTCTCGGACGATGCTCGGCGAATTGGTGCCGTCGCTGCCGTCATAGGCCCAGAGTTCGACCTAGTGGACCTCGCTGACACGAGCAAGGTCGCTGGTCAGCTCGTGCTATCGGCTCTAGACGAGCTTGTCCGCAGGCAATTACTCATCGAGCGATCGCTTACGACCTTTCAGTTCCCTAACGTGCTGGTGCAGGCCGCTTTTACCCGTTCTACCTTGAGAGCGCAGCTTATTGAATGGCATGCTGCCGCGGCCGAGGTGTTCGCCAGCGATCTACATCGGCGGGCCTATCACGAGGCTAACGCCCACCCTCTAGTCTCGGCCGAAACCGCGATCGCGTCGCTCCTCGAATCAGGCGAGCGCTATCTCGATAGTGAGCTCTATAGAGAAGCCGCTGAAGCCTTTCGGCTAGCGTCGGACCGGTCTTCGAATCCACTTCCGGCCATGGCCGATGGTCTGTTCGCGAGGGCCCTCGACCTAACCGGTGCGAGTCGAGCAGCCCGTCGGCGCCGACGTCGAGCCTTTGACCGAGCAATGAGCGCCGACGATCACCGCGTTGCACTGCGGGTCGCAGCAAGTGGGTTACCCGAAGCCGAAATCGTCGACGGCGACCGAGACCTCATCGCAATGCTCGAAGCGATCGATCCCGAAAAGGTAGACGATGGCGATCGTCACCAACATGCCGGGCATCTGGCTCGCCAGCTCAGTCTCGCGGGGCGCCTCGAAGCGAGCGATATCTGGATCGACCGAATGCGCGAGGCCTCCTCGTCTGCAGAGCAGGTCGTCGAACTGGCGATCGCCAAGCGGTTTCGATACTCCTCAACTACCCCGGCTCTCGAACAGGTTTGGCAAATCGAGTCAGTCCAGCACGCAATCCAAGACTGCCCGCCAAGCCTTGGAGATGAGATAACCATGCTGCTCGCCCTCGATAGTTTTGGCGCAGGCCTAAAGGACCAGTCCGAAAAGGCTCATCGCTCTCTGATCGAGAGGCCGCCAGAATCCTTGACTCCCATCCGTCGATGGCATGCCTTGCTGTTCCAAGCAACAACTCTGTTGATGGACGGCAACTTTGATGGCTCGAGCCTCGCCTCCAAGGCAGCGGTCGACTACGGCTTTCGGTTTGGTATCCGCAACTCTTTCGAGACCTTCGCCGCCCAACAGTTCATCGTGGAGATGACGTGCGATCGACATGGCGTCTTGCTCGATAGCACGATGGAGTTCCGCGAACACATGAACGATATGGTGCTCATCGACGCGGCAGTCTGCTCATGTCTTTTTGTCGAGGGTCGCATCAGCGAGGCCATTGTCGAAGCGGAGAGGCTTGCCCGCGGCGTCATCGAATCACCAGTGTTAGATGGCACTCCGGTGTTGGCCACAATTGCCGACGCGTTGGCCCTCAGCTCTGATCACGGTCTACTTCAAACCGTCAGCGAGATCCTCGAACGTCGCGGCGACTCCTTCATGTTGGTCGGAGCAGGCCTGGGCTGTTTGGGACCAGCTGAGAGATATCTGGCCATTCTCGAACCAAATCATCGAGCCAAGCTCAGATTACTCACGAGTGCGACCCGGTTCGCCGACCAAGCTGGCATGGCGTTGTGGCAGGCAAAGATGCGCCTCGATATCGCCGCGGCGACCGGTGAACGGCATTGGATCGACGAAGCGTGCGAGGTCACCAGCGAAAACCTGGTCCAGCAGATCGCAAGCGACTAACTCGCGGACGTGGTGGCTTCTATAACTGGCGCAGCATGGGACCTCGAGCGAAGGACCACAGCCAGATCCCGCCAAATCCTTCTCGTTCAGGCAAAGGAAGCGCTGCTACTCGAAGACAGTCGCGTAGCTCCGATACCCGCTTGGTAACGGTTCGAGGACTCCACCCAAGCGAACTACCAACCTCAGCAGCATTCGGTTCAGACGAGTAACTGGCAAGCGCCTGGGCGGTTCGGGTGAGTTGATGGCTGTTGGAGACCGCAGCTATCGCTGTTCTTACCGACGCGAATTCGATCGGCTCGATTGCCAAAAGGTCCAGAGCTATTTCGGCGTTGTCTTGGTAGTGCTCGCCACAGGCGAACGCTCGAAGCTGAAATCCCACCCGAGGATCTTCCTTATGTAGGAAGCGGATGTTTGGCCAAGTCTGGCGGATGGCGATTGCCATCTCGGTGAGTATCGCTGTGTCAAGTCTCGTAACCACCACGATCTCGACAGAGGGGGCCGCCTCGCGCAGAGTAAGGATTGCATCAACCCCGGTTTCCAGCTCCGGTACCCGCTCGGACCCGTCGAGGTTCCACCTTCCGAAGGAAAGATCGACCACAGCATGAGTGATCGCTGCCAAGTCATCGATCTCTTCCAGCCGACGCGGCCGATCGATTGAGACGATCTCCACCCCAGCAGCGACAGCGCTTGACCATTCGGCGCGGTAAGCGGGTTCATCATCGATGACGACTACCTTCGACAACGGCAACCTTCCAACGCGTTCGATCTGTAGCAGAGTATTCGAACCGCGGCCAGTGATGCGTTCTAGTGGCACTAGCGTCGTTACGCAATCAGTGCGACCGTCACCGTGCGGTTCTGTTCCTCAGTCCAGCCGAGCGACCCACCGCCGGCGGCGAGTTGACGCTCAAGATTGCTCAACGCTCCGCCCGATGCCAGCGCATCGATCGGGTCGTAGCAGGCACCGTCGTCAAAGAACGAGACCCTAAAGGAAGCCTCGACAGCTTCGAACCCAAGCCATCCGGTAGCGGCTCCCGCCTGGATCGAGTTGAGGGTTAGCGTTACCAGAACCCGCTCGATTCGTAGCGCGAGCTCGGGAGCAAGTTGTGTGGCCAACAATGCCGACTGCAAGCCTTCAATCTCTAATTGGAACCCGGCGCGGGTAGAGATTCGCAGCGCGTTTCGCAGGCATTCGCGTAAGGGCACAGTGCCTCCCGAAAGTGAGGTCTCGAAACGTAGTCGTTCGAGCTCGAGCTGGATTTGCTCGACACTCGCGCTCAATTCGGGATCATCGCTCACCTCGGATCGCAAACGCGCCAGCATCTGAAGTGGCCCATCGTGAATGTCGTCGCCCACCCCAATACGTTCGTTCATCCGTTCGACGAATGTCACGCGCCGCCGTAGGTCTGAGTCGTAGCGGGCAATGGCGGAGATGATCTCGCACACGACCAGAGTGGGAATGATAGGAGCTAAGGCAACGAGCATAAGCTCGAAAAACTGTCGCCCAACCGACCATCGTGCGCCAGTGAGTACCGTCGCGACATCGGCACTGGCCA
>CBERPN010000331.1:0-4902 GCA_965524675.1 uncultured bacterium | reverse complement strand
CGGGTCACCTCTTCCCATACCCGAATGTTCTTGGGGGTGAACGCTTTGCTCACCACCCGCCGTAAGCGAGTGTGCTCGGGCGCATCGGAGTCGATTAGCGAACGACGAGCTTCGAGTGCATCGGCCTCAAGATCCCAAAGGTTGGTGTGGCCAATGGCCGACGAATACGTCGCGCTGTCCTTCGAAACGGTTAACACGTCGGCGTGGCGTGTGACCGCCCAGAACCCATTCGACTCATATGGGTGCCAGCTAAGACCATCTGTCTTTCGCATCCGCTCGAACTCGTCGCGAGGAAGGCCGGAAAGGTAAATCTCGTTGGACGTTACGTCGGGGGCCTCGGTCAGCATCAACTGAACTCCATGTAGCGAGAGCGTTCCCAATCGGTTGTTTCATCCCCGTCGAGCACGCCTGCCTCGGCGGCAGCCGCTAGTTCGGCATCAGCGATACAGGCGTAACCGACACTGAAACTCTTGCCCAGCGCGGCCGCCAGATTGCTCGCCCTGAATGCAGCCAACGCTTCGCCATAGTCAGTTGGAAGCGGCACACATTCACCGGGGTTTCCGTACATGTCGCCGGTCGAAATCGCCGGTAGTTCGAGCTTGCGTTCCATTCCATCTTGGCCGGCTGCGAGCAGGCCAGCGATGGCTACATATGGGTTGGCGTCGGCGCCCGCCGAGCGAAACTCGACCCGGTTAGCCTTCGAACCGGCCTCACAAATGGTGCGGGCCAGCACGGTCCGGTTGTCGCCTCCCCAGTGCACATGGGTGGGAGCAAAAGTGTAGGGCCTGATGCGTTTGAAGCCGTGGGGGGTTGGCGAGCCGAGCAGGCTGAAATCGACCGCATGTTCTAGCAAGCCGGCAACCCATCGTCCCATCAGCTCGTTGGGGTGGCCATCGCTACTGGCGAACGCATTGTCTCCACCGCCGTCGAGCAGGCTGGTGTGGATATGCATCCCGGACCCACCGGCATCTACGAAAGGCAGAGGCATGAAGGTAGCCCGTAGTCCGTGTTGCACGGCCACCTGTTTGACGATCGACTTGTACAGCACCGTGTTGTCGGCCACGGTCATCGCGTCGCAATGACCAACATTGATCTCGATCTGAGCTGGGGCGTACTCGCTGTTAGAGCCTTCGACATCGAGACCAGCCCCGATCAACGCTGAGCGCATATCGGCCAAGATGGGCTCGAGACCCATGCTGTAGGTGAGCGAGCTGTACTGTACGTGAGACTCGGCGGGCTCCCATTCGGGGGTGCAGATGTAGAACTCCATCTCGGTGGCGACCACCGGGTCGAGGCCAGCCGCTCGACATGAATCGATCTGTCGGGCCAGCACACCACGAGGCGCCAACGGGTGCGGGGCGCCGGTTTCGTCGAAGGCATCGGCAAACACCAGCGCGTAGCCAGGCCGGTGGGTGAGGATCCGGGCGGTCGAAAGGTCGGGCACGATTCGAGTGTCGAGATAGCCGGTGTCCATGTTGACATGAGGATGCTCGGGCAGGTCGCACTGAATGTCGAACACGAAGATGGCGTCGGCCATGGCGATTCCGGTCTCGGCGATGCGAAGAAATCGTTCGATCGGCACTCGCTTTCCGCGAAGATGCCCCTGGGTGTCGGGCACGGCAATCTCAACGGTATGAATGTCGTTCTCGGCCATGAGAACCGAGAACTCCTCGATGCTCTGTGGATTGTGCAGGCAAGGTGCTGCCATGGTGGTCCTTCTCAGTAGCTCTTGGGCATGCCCAAGACTTTTTCGCCAATGAACGCCAGAATCAAATTGTTGCTGATGGGCGCCACTTGATACAGCCTGGTCTCGCGCAGCTTGCGTTCGATGTCGTACTCGACCGCAAATCCGAATCCGCCATGGGTATCGAGCGCCGCGTTGCCCGCGGCCCACGATGCTTCCGAAGCGAGCATCTTGGCCATGTTGGCTTCCGCTCCGCACGACCGTCCTTGGTCGAACAAGCTCGCCGCTTTGAAACGCATCAGGTTGGCCGCTTCGATCTGCACATGGGCTTTGGCCAGCGGGAACTGCACCCCCTGGTTCTGGCCAATCGGCCGGCCGAATACCTCGCGGTCGCTGGCGTAAGCTGAAGCGCGCTCGATAAAGAAGCGACCATCGCCGATGCACTCGGATGCGATCAGAATTC
Source organism: uncultured bacterium (assembly GCA_965524675.1). Classification (GTDB taxonomy): domain Bacteria; phylum Actinomycetota; class Acidimicrobiia; order Acidimicrobiales; family SHLQ01; genus CALLQB01. The sequence continues at coordinate 2,755 of CBERPN010000331.1, read as the reverse complement.
GTTCGGCGTTCATGCCGTCGAGGATGTGCCGGAAGCCTTGGCTCTCGATTCCCACCAAAGCATCGAGCGGAACCACCACGTCGTCGAAGAACACCTCGGTGGTGCTGTGGTTCATCATCGTTTCAATGGGGTTGACGGTGAGCCCGGGGATGAGTTGGCCGTCGTCATCGCGCATCTCGATGAGCAACACCGACAAGCCATCGATTGGGCGTTCGCACTTCTCGACCGGCGTGGTCCGAGCCAACAAAATCATCAGGTCTGAGTGTTCGGCGCGAGATGTCCAGATTTTCTGTCCGTTTATTCGCCAGGTGTCGCCGTCGCGTTCGGCGCGCGTGCGAATCGCCCCGGTGTTGCTGCCCGCCACTGGCTCGGTAACTCCAAAGGCCTGCAGACGCAAGCGACCCTCGGCGATAGCTGGGAGATACTTCTTCTTCTGCTCGGTTGAGCCGTGGCGCAGGACGGTGCCCATCACGTACATCTGGGCGTGACACGCGCTGGGGTTGCCACCGCTGGCTGATATTTCCTCCAGGATTACCGACGCGCCAGCGAGGCTCAGCCCCCCGCCGCCGTACTCCTCGGGGATCAGTGCACCCAGCCAGCCGTTCTTGGTGAGCTCGGCAACGAACTTCTCGGGGTAGGTGCTTGGCTCTAGCTCACGCCAATACTCGTTGCCAAAGCTGTCGGCTAGGCGCCGAACCTCGGTGCGGATAACTGCGAAGTCCTCCGGCTCGTCGAAACTCATCCGATCCGAGATGATGGTCACTTGCGATCGTCTCGATCTTGAGAACTCCAAAAGCCTTGGCCGCGCAGTGCTTCGGCCGCCGCGATTCCGCTCTCGTGTAGATGATGTTCCATGGCGGTTCGTGCTTCGTTGGCATCGCCCGATTCGATGGCCGCCAGGATTCGTGCGTGGTGGTCGACCGAGCGCTGGTCCCAGCCCTCGGCGAACTCGTAGTAGTTCGATGGCACCGACCTCACGAGGTGACCGAGCAGCCATTTGGTTCGCCGGGGCGCGACCGAGTTGATGATGGCGTGAAAGCGCTCATTCAACTCGGAGTACACAGCCGGTGAGGTGTCGGAGTGCGACGAGCTTGCAAACTGGTCGTGGATCTCACGAAGTGCCAATAGTTGTTCGGGCGCCAGGTTCTTGGCGGCCATGGCGGCTGCTCTACCCGCGACCAGCCCGAATAGCTCGTAGTGGTCGATGATGTCGTCGGGTGTGAGGTCGGCCACCGCGGCCCCTCGCCGTGGCCTCACATCAACTAGCCCTTCTTTGCCCAGCATGACGACGGCCTCACGGATTGGGCTACGGCTCACATCGAGATCGGCACTTATGGCCTCCTGATCGATGCGCTCTCCGGGAAGCAACACGCCGGTGAGAATGAGTTGACGGATGTATGCGGCGACTTCTTCGGAGAGTCCGCCACGGGTGCGATTTCGCACCGCGCTCGCAGCGACCCGGCGTTTCAGCTCAATTTCGTCGTCGTGGCGATCGGCGGTCACAACTGCCCAACGTATTGAATTTTGTATGCAAAATCAATACTAGACGGCCTCAACCCCCAACTGGTCGGGCTAGTGGCCCCCCTGGGGGCCGCGTGCCCGACCAGAACAGAAATGGGGTAGAACCTGTTCATGGTCGATGACAGCTCTGGCATTGATGACACCGTGCGAGTCGCGCTAATTACTGGTGGAGGAACAGGAATCGGCGCGGCGAGCGCCAGGCGTATGGCCAACGACGGCTACCGGGTTGTTGTTACCGGTCGTCGGGATGGGCCGATCGAGGCGGTTGCCGACCAGGTCGGCGGACTCGCCATCGTCGCCGACACCAGCGTTGAAGACGACTGCGAACGAGCGGTCGCCCAGACCATCGAGTGGTTTGGCCGTCTCGATGTATTGGTGACCAACGCGGGAGTCGAGGCGTTCGGGTCGGCCGCCGACGTCGATCTCGACCAATGGCGCCACGTGATGAAGATCAACGTCGATGGCGTGCTGCTCGCCGTAAGATCAGCGACCGAAGCATTGAAAGACACTCGCGGATCGATCGTTGTGGTCGCTTCGGTGGCAGCTCTAACGTCGGGGCCCTCCTTCTCAGCCTATGTGACCTCCAAAACCGCACTGCTCGGCTTGGTCAGGTCATTGGCGGTCGACCTCGGGCCCTTTGGAGTCCGAGCGAACGCGCTCTGCCCGGGATGGGTGGCAACCGAAATGAGTGACCGCGAAGTTGCTGAACTGGCCGGTGCTCTCGACAGCTCCCTCGATGAATCCAGAGGACGGTTGGTTGAGTTTCTTCCGCTGAACCGTATGGCCGACCCGTCCGAGATCGCGGCCTGCATCGCCTTCTTGGCCGGGTCGGATTCATCGTTCATGACCGGCACAACCCTGGTGGTGGACGGTGGCGGCTCGGCGGTGGACGTCGGCACATTGGCCTACCGGGAGCTCGGATGAGTCACCCGTTGCGAGCGATGCTGATTCTCACCGAGAATCACACGTTGGTTCCACCCGGTGACTTAATCGGTCTCATAGAACTGGCCAAAATGGCCGAACGGGCCGGCATCGATGCAGTGATGTTGAGCGACCACGTATGTCTCGGGCCGTCGGCTGGGGCACTCGGGCGACCCGACAACCTGCGAGCCTACGCAGCGCCGGGCAATCAAGACCCTGCTACCGAATGGCCGAGCCCAATCGTGATGGCCGCAGCAATAGCGGCGGCCACCTCCACTGTTCGCATTGCCTTGGCCGCACTGATCACCCCACT
>CBERPN010000330.1:0-4933 GCA_965524675.1 uncultured bacterium | reverse complement strand
GCTGGCTGCGTCCTCGTCCTTGGCTTACGCTCAGGAGTAGGCCATCGTCCTGCGTCCTTGACAGCAACGCCGAGAACACGACGAACCACCACCACTATTTCAAAGACGCACCACTAGCGGCGTGAACCGCTACGATCATCTGCGGTGGTGAGTCGACTGGGTGATCGCGGCGTACTTCGGTGCGCTGAGGAAGGTCGGGGCTCCGCAGAGCAGGATGCTGGCTAACGGCCAGTCGAGGCGACTTGAAGGAAAGTGCCACAGAGAATAGACCGCCGATGAGCCGGGCAACCGGCTACAGGTAAGGGTGAAACGGTGCGGTAAGAGCGCACCAGCGTCCCGGGTGACCGGGGCGGCTAGGTAAACCCCATCCGGAGCAAGGTTGAACAGGGAGAGGGCGACTCGTCCGCAGATACTTCCGGGTAAACCGCATAGATGGATGGTCACCCAAGGCTTTGGTCCCCGGACCAGAGCCTGGACAGAACCCCGCCTACAGGTCGACTCACCACCACCAAACTTTCGCCCCGAGTCACCACCGTGAATGCGGCCGAGCCGCGCTATCTGTAGCGATTGCCAGACTTCGACTGAAAGCCCTGGTCAGTAGGCTGGGAGTAGCCGGTCGATTTGCTCGAAGCTTCTGAAGAGCAGAAATGCAAAGGGCAACAACGCCACTGCGTAGCTTGGCCATCTGCGCCAGCTCCTGGCAGCGAGCCCAGCCAGAGCCCATATTGCCAGAGCGGCGAGTCCCCAATAGATAGAAGGCCGCAAGGCGCTCGTGTCCCAGCCGAGGCCTTCGTCGAGATCCTCTTGGAAAACCGCTGTTGCGACCGGCTCGGTGACGGTTCCCTCGGGACTGTTTTCAACAATGGTCTCCGCAACTTCGCTAGGACCTTCGCTTTCGCCCGCCCCCAAGCCGCCATCGAGATCGGGTTCTACGACCGCTTCGGGCCTAGCCGGAGCGTCGACCGGGCTGCCGACGAGCCTGGCGGTAACGACGATGCGTTGCCGAGCGCTGAACTTGGGATGGCACGCCGTGAGCGTGAGTCGGTTGTCGCCCCAGTCGTCGAGAACACAGGTATCACGCGGATCGACGATGAAGTGTCCGCTAAGCCCGGCCGCGGCGCCGGCGTCCTCGGTTTGAACACCCGGAACAACGCCGTCGCAAAACCCAATGCGGTCCGATTCTGCTTGGCCAATCACTTCGTAGACGAATCGTCCGAGCACATTCGTCACCACGATCTCGTCGCCTGGAACGAGCTGATCGATGTTGTGAAATGGCGCGCCGTAGGTGGTGCGGTGACCCGCTATTGCAGCGTTGCCGCTCTCTCCTGGGATAGCGGTGGACGCGTAGTGGCCGGGGCCCTTGCGTAGATCGCTTACTTGCACTCCCTCGACGACGATCTTGTCTACGTCGATCACTGGAATCTGAAGCCTGGCGACCTCCTCACCACCTTCGGGGAAGAGTAGCTCCAAAAACTCCTTTGGTATCGTGGTAGTTGTGCTGATAGCAGGCACAATCTTGTCCGGCACGACCTCGGGCTCGGCGGTGTCGGGTGCTGGTTCAACCGTGGTGGTTGTTGCGATTGCGGGCTCGAACTCGGGCACCAGCAGAGTGGCCTCTTCCAAGACATTCTCGAATTGGCTTCGCAGGTTGTCTTGAGCCTGCGCTTCCTGAATTCCCGTCCCCCACAGCTGGTAGGCAACGAACAACAAGATGATGACGCCGGTACTGATGAAGAAGCGGCCGAGCGTTCCCAGAATTCGAGTGAAGACGGATCCCATTCGACTTGAAGTCGAAGGCTCTGGACTAGCGACCGGCGGCGGGACCGGTGGGAACTCATAGCCGCGGGTCGCTCTTTGGCGCGAGTCATCGGCAGATTGCGGCATAGCTAAAACATATCGGCAGCACGAGCCCTAGGCTGAGCCGCCCGCCCTACTTGTAACCGACGACTTACTCGGCCTTGAAGCTAGCTTTATCGTCAAACCGACCTCTGAGCCGTGCTAATCAAGGTCAGGGTCCGGTGCAACCAACACCGTTGACGGCCAGGTCGCCGATGGTTCCGGGGCGCAGAGCATCGTGAAGTTGAAGGTTCCACTGGCAGCTACTCGAATCGAACACCCCGAAGCGAGCCGAGAACTCCCAGTAGGCCCACGCAAAGCCCTGGTCCTGCGATCGCCACCTCACATGCGCGGTCCAGTCGGCGCGAGTTTCGATTGTTCCGTGGTCGATGGCGCCGAACTCGCCGATAAATACCGGCCGGTCGCGAGCCTCGGCCCACTGCGCGATGAATTCCATATCGCTTCGGATCTGTTCCTCTACCGTCTGGTCACAGCACGCGACTCCGACTGGATGGATAGTATTTCCTTCAGAATCCTGGATCCAATCTGCGCCTTGGTGAGTCACCTCGAACGGATCGTAGTAGTGCACCGACAGCACGATATTTCGGTCGTCTGGAAGTTCGAGAGATGAGAGACGATCCAGCTTGTTGTAGCCGGTGGGGCCTATGAGAACGGTCCGGTCAGGGTTTGTGCGCCGAACCACCTCAAAGGCGTCGCGAGCATACTGGTTCCAGACATTGCTGAGGGCTCCGAAGGGCTCGTTGAGCAGTTCGAATGACACCGTATCGGGCTGGTTTTGGTAGCGGGCCGAGATCTGTTCCCAGAGTGAGAGAAAGCGATCGTGGTGCCCAGCCGGGTCCGAGTTCAGTTCTTCATAGTGGTGAATGTTTAGAACCACCGCAAGATCGTTGTGACGAGCCTGCTGAATCACGTGATCGACTCGATCGAACCAAGCTGGATCAATCGTGTACGGAGCGTTTGGTGACGCGTGGGCCGACCATCGCACCGGTACCCGCACTGCGGTATACCCAGCTTGCTTGATGGTCGGAAACATCCAGTCGCGAATCACTACTCCCCACTGGCCCTCGTAGTCGGGGGCTTCGAGGGCGTTGCCTAGATTGATGGTGCGCGAAAGGCGATCTTTGGTAGCCAACGCCAACTGCTGGGCGTTGCCCGTCGTCGACGGTGTCGGCTGTGGTGCCGGCGTCACGCCACCAGACGATCCAAAGTCGATGGTGCCGTTGCAGACGAGGTTATCGAGGCGAAAGTTTCCGTTGTTGCAGTTCGATCCGTTGCCCCAACCGCCGTTGGTGGTCACGTCGCGGGCCTCGGTTTGATGGACCACGCCATTCAACGAGATCCAGTCGACTCGCAGATTTCGGTCATACCCGGCGCGGTGCTCGTCGTTCACAAAACCGAGTTGTACCTGTCCTACTTCGATCTCATCTGACAGAGGCACCGAGAAGCTCCTCCATCGCGGGGCGCCGAAGAGATCGTTGCTCGAGCCGAGCCGCAGCGTTTCGACGACCCGCCCATCGATTCGAACCTCGAGGCGTTCATCGCCCGTCGCGCCTGCTGCACGAACGATCAGTTCGATTCCAGTAGCGCCTCCCCCGTCCGACCCAGAGCCGCCGTAGCTAATCTCACCATTGCAGTAAAGGTTGTCGAGCGAGAAGGTTCCCTTGTCGCAACGTGAGCCATTGCCCCAACTACCGGTGGTTCGGACCGTTGCCTCTTCTGTCTCATAGGTCACGCCGCCGAGAACGATGTGGTCGACCCGTAGGTTTCGGTCATAGCCCGGAGCGGTTTGGTCGTTGCGAAATCGCAGCACTACGTCAGCTGCTGTTACCGCAGAATCAACCGAATACCGATAGTCGCGCCATTCGGGGGCATTGTTGAAGTCATCACTCTTCGAGAGTGCGATGGTGTCGATTTCCTGGCCCGCCACTTGGACCTCTAGTGACTCGTCGCCAGTTTCACCGGTGGCGGTGACGACTAACTCCTGAGTTGTGCCTGGTGACGAAGAGTCGCCGGAGTAGCGAATTCCTCCAGCACAGGCGAGGTAGTCCACCTCGAAGTAACCGGTTCCGCAGTTTGCGCCGTTACCCCAACCGCCAGTTGTGAGAACCCCAGCGGCCTCGGTCTCAAAGACCGATCCGTGGAGCGTGATTCGGTCGACGCGGACGTCGCGGTCGATGCCGGTGTCGTTGATGTAGTTGATAATGACTTGTGAGGCCTGGGTCGATGCGGGTACTTCGATGGGAAAGTCTTGCCAGAACGGAATGGCCGAGAGCGACATCGACCCGCGCAATGTAATTGTCGCGACCAACTTGTCTTCGACAACAACTTGAAGCTTCTCGCCTCCGGATTTCCCGGCCGCGCGCACCACTAGCTGCTCGCCTTGGGCATCGGCGCTGGGCACGATCGATAGCAACCCACCCACCAATGTGACCAACAACATCAGGTAGATAAACAGGCTTCGAGGCGATCGAACGATTCCTAGGTCCATGGAGTCGCTGGTCGGAACGATGCGGTGCTTAGTGACCCCTTCAAACCCGAAATGGGGCGTTCTTCCTAGAACTTCTAGCCGAACTGCTCACCTGAGCTGTCGGCGGGCGGGCGCGTCGACCTACACGGCGCGAGCGTTTGGGGGCGCAGCTCCTTAGCGCCGGTTATCGCGGCTCGGTCACGTATGCGTGCAGCAACGTTCGAAGCGTTCCGGTCTCGATGTCGCCGACGACATAGACGACCGTCACTGTGTCGGGAAGCAACGAGACCATCACAGGATCGAGGATTGCTTGCCCCGAGCTAGTAGACACACCGAGCGTGAAGGGTAGCCCGGGCACGACATCGGTCCGCGAGCGCCGATTGGCTACACTTCGATATTTGAGCCCGCCATCGTACGTGAGGTCGACAGGCGGTGCCGCGGCGAGGTGCCGCACGGTTAGGCGGGCCTCTCCGTTTACGAATCTGGTGTTTACCCGACGTTTGAATAGCTTGATCTCACCCGACTAGCCGAGATGCGCCACGACTGTCTGTGGCGCCGAGCTATTTATGTTCACTCGGATTCGAGCCAGTGGTTTCGACCGACGCTTCT
>CBERPN010000329.1:0-4940 GCA_965524675.1 uncultured bacterium | reverse complement strand
GCAGGCAAAGACCGACCGACCGCGTTCGCTCGGAGCAGCGGTTGGGTTCGGGTCGGGATTGGACGATTGCGGCGTCATGGTCGAGCGGATCGTACAAGACGACGGCCCGGCTATCCATCACAGTCTTGGTATGGGTATCAGCAACACCATCCGATCGAGTGCCGAGCTAACTGAGCCAGCGGTACGCCTGGTGGCTAGCTGGCTGGAGCGCGCTACCGAGCTGGAGACGCGAACCGACCGGGCAACGATGAACCGCCTACGCGACCTCATTACAGACGACGACGGTGTCGATTTTGTGATGGGCTTTGTTGACCGGGTGGCTCGCCCCGACAGCAACGCCGTTGCTGCGCATCAGCTTGGTTCGCTGGTGAGGGCATCGACTCTGCCCGACTTTCTCAGCCCGATCGACAAGGCGATGCTAAAAATCGGCGCCCGATTGGCGCCGCTGTTGCCAAGCCTGGTCATGCCTCTTGCCCGACGTCGCATGCGCGGAATCGTTGGCCATCTCGTAGCTCCCTCGGAGCCTGATCGGTTGGTCAAGCATTTGCAACGACAACGCGCTGACGGCTTTGCGACAAACGTAAACCTCTTGGGTGAAGCGGTGCTCGGCGAACGTGAGGCCGAGGCTCGTCTTGGCCAGTTGATGGAACTACTCGAAGTTCCCGACATCGACTACGTGTCGGTAAAGATTTCGGCCGTAGCGTCCCAACTCAATCACTGGGCGTACGACGACAGCTTGCGACGGGTAACCGAACGAGTTGCCCTCTTGGTCGATAAGGCGGCAGCGGTGTCGTCGTCGACGTTTGTCAACTTCGACATGGAGGACTACAGCGACCTCGAACTAACTGTACAAGCCTTCAAGGAGGTATTGAGCGAACCAACGCGAACGTCCTTCGATGCCGGGATCGTTCTGCAGGCGTACCTGCCCGATGTCTTCGAAACGATGACCGATTTGGTGCAGTGGGCCAACCAGCGTCATTCGGCCGGAGGGGGAACTATCAAGATCCGGCTGGTGAAGGGTGCCAACCTGGCGATGGAGCGGGTCGATGCCGCGCTTCACGGTTGGGAGCAAACCCCGTATCTCACAAAGCTCGACTGTGACGCCAACTACAAACACTGTCTCGATTGGGCGTTGACAGCGGACAGGCTCATCGGGGTGCGAATCGGCGTTGCAAGCCACAATTTGTTCGACGTGGCGTGGGCGAAGCTGCTGGCCGACGAACGTGGTGTAGCCGACCGAGTCCAGTTCGAGATGCTGCAGGGCATGGCTTCGGCGCAGGCGGCCGCAGTCGACGAGGCCACCGCCCGTGAAGCAGGATCATCGATGTTGCTCTACACGCCGGCGGTCGGTGGTGACGATTTCGACGTGGCCATCGGGTATCTCTTTCGTCGCTTAGAAGAAAACGCATCTTCGCAAAACTTCTTGCGGTCGTTGTTTGATCTGTCTCCCGATTCTCCACAATTTGACGAACAAGCGGAGCTGTTTCGCCAAGCGATGGCCCGTCGCGACGAAGTCGCCTCGGGCCCTGCTCGTACTCAGAACCGCGATCTAGCTCGGGAGCCCGTAGCGATCGACCAGCCGTTTCGCAACGAGCCCGATACCGATCCGAGCCTCAAAGCCAACCGCCTATGGGTTGAGCGAATCGTGGCTAGCGAGATTATGGAGTGCACAACACCGGTGACCACAAGCCTTATCGAAATAGATGCCCTGGTCACTGGCACACGCGCAGCGGGCGAACGGTGGCGGCAGGTTTCGGCGGGCGAGCGTCGGATCGTGTTACATCGGGCCGCCCACGAGCTAGCCGAACGCCGTAGTGAGTTGATTTCGGCAATGATGCACGAGGCATCGAAAGTTATCTCTGAAGCCGATGCCGAGGTATCTGAGGCCATCGATTTCGCCAGGTGGTACGCCGACCGAGCTCCCGACCTCGAAACCATAGAGGGCGCTTCCTTCGAGCCGCTGGGATTGATCGCCGTCGTTCCGCCTTGGAACTTTCCGGTGGCGATCCCCGCTGGCGGCGTGCTGGCGAGTCTCGCCGCTGGCAACTCGGTGGTGTTCAAGCCTGCGCCCGAGACTCCACGGTGCGCCGAGATTGTTGCCGAGGCGTGCTGGGCTGCAGGAGTCCCTAACGACGTGCTCCGGTTTGTGCGGACACCCGACGATGCGGTTGGCCGAAGGATTATCGAGTCGGCTGATGCGATCATCCTCACCGGGTCGACCAGCACCGCCGACCTTTTTCGAACCTGGAAGCCTGCAATCCGTCTGTTCGGGGAGACGTCGGGCAAGAACGCCCTGATCATCACGCCAAACGCCGACCTAGATCTGGCAGCTCAGGATCTTGTGCGGTCTGCGTTTGGACATGCTGGTCAGAAATGCTCGGCAGCGAGTCTGGCGATACTGGTGGGCGACGTGTACTCATCCGAGCGATTTCGGAGCCAACTAGTCGATGCTGTCGAAAGCTTGACCCTTGGTTCGGCTACAGATCTATCGACCGATATCGCACCGATGGTCGGTGGCATAAACGACCGCCTCACTCACGCCGTCGAGTCACTCGACCACGGCGAGCGCTGGCTTGTCGAACCCCGCCGGATCGGCGATCTGGTGACCCCAGGACTTCGCGATGGCGTCACGGTTGACTCGTGGTTTCATCGCACCGAGTGTTTCGGACCGGTGCTGGGATTGATGGCGGCCAACAGTCTTGAAGAAGCGATCGCCATCGCCAACTCCAGCGAGTTTGGACTTACCGGCGGTATCCATTCGCTCGATCCTGCCGAGGTAGCTAGTTGGTGCGATGCGGTCGAGGTAGGCAACGGTTATGTGAATCGAGCGATTACGGGCGCAATCGTGCAACGCCAGCCTTTCGGTGGTTGGAAGGCGAGTTCGGTTGGCCCTGGCGCCAAGGCTGGCGGACCGAACTATCTGATGCAGCTTGGGACTTGGACGACGGAACCCATTGAAATTGACGCCGCTGATGACTACCAGCGTTGGTGGGACTCGCATTTCGCGATTGAGCACGATGATACCGACCTGTTTTGTGAGGCCAATATTTTCCGGTACCGGCCGTTGTCAAAGATCGCCGTGCGCGTCGGACTCGGTACCGCCGAGAGTGACCTTGCTTTGGTACGACTCGCAGCTTCGCTCAGCGGAACCGAGATTATCTCGTCGTCAGCCGAGCACGAGACTCAGGACGAGTTTGCTTCTCGCCTCGAATCGTTGGGGGTCGAACGGGTGCGAGTCCTCGGGGAGACACCAAGCAAGGCGCTGCGAATCGCTGCAGTCGCAGCGGGCGTTCACCTAGCCGATGACCAAGTGACCAACAGCGGGCGAATCGAACTTCAGCACTATGTGCGCGAGCAGGCCATTTCGATAACACTTCACAGATTCGGCAACGTGGCGCACACATTCAACCCCAGCAAATTACTGTTGCAATGACCGGTCAGCGGACATTTGGCCAGTAATTACATTCAACCCCAGCAAATTACTGTTGCAATGACCGGTCAGCGATCAGTAGAACAGTAATTTCGGGGGAGAGGGAATCGAGTCGGAGGCGTCCCGGAGGCGTCGAAGTTGCCTGGCGAGAACTTTTCATGTGGCCGCTCGGGGCCATAGGCTTTTTGGGTGACTATCGCTCCCTCTCTCAGCGCGCCACCGGTGGCAGCCAACGTCGAGACAGCGCTGCACTCGCTGAGGGCGCACCTCCGCAGACTCGAATGCGTCGTGGTTGGGTTCAGCGGGGGTGTGGATTCGAGCCTGTTGGCATGGGTTGCCAGCGACGTTCTAGGCCATGATGCGCTTGTGGTCACCGCCGTGTCGCCCTCGTTAGCGCCGCGCGAACACTCCGATTGTGAGCTACTCGCAGCGGAATGGGCACTGCAGTGGATCGAGGTCGAAACAAACGAGATGGCCAACGCTGCCTACCGGATCAACGACAGCAATCGCTGCTTTCACTGCAAGGACGCTTTGATGGACGAGGTTGGCCCTATCGCCGCCGACCACGGCGCTGTCGTGCTCTTAGGAGTAAACGTGGACGATCTTGGCGATCACCGTCCGGGTCAACAGGCTGCAGAAGCTCGAGGAGCCATTTTCCCGCTGGTCGAGGCGGGTTTCGACAAGTCCCTTGTACGTCAAGCTTCACGGCGTTTGGGCCTTCGCACGGCCGACAAACCAGCGGCGGCTTGCTTGGCGTCGCGCCTGCCGTACGGCACCCCGGTCACCCTTGGCGTGCTCCGCTCGGTCGATCGTGCCGAAGACAGTTTGCACCGGCTCGGCTTCAACTCGCTACGGATTCGCCACTACGACGATGTTGCAAGGCTTGAGGTGCCGATCGATCGGCTCGCCGAGGTGGTCGACCGAAGGCAGGAGGTAATCGCTGCGGTTAAAGCGGCCGGTTACCGGTATGTCACCCTCGACCTTGAGGGCCTGAGATCGGGCAACCTCAACCAAGTCCTGAAAGACTAGTTAGGTGGCCAGTGTCGAGCCAGAGGACGAGGCCCGATTGGTTTCGATGGCCGCCCAGCTAGCTGATGGAGTTGAAGCGCACCTCGGCGATTGGGTTGTTCGGTCTGTTCGCGACAGCATCACAAGAGTTGGCTGCGACGGGCTCGACCTCGACCAGCCAGCGTCGATAGCGGCCACCGCCGCAGTGGCCGAGGTGGCAGTTGCGGTGCGCACGTTGCTCGAAACCGACATCGATCGCCAGACGAGTACTCCACTGACGCTATTGCGGTCGGCGGTTCGTTTCCCCACACAGGTCTTACTAGAACATGAAGTTCCGGCGCCGGTCCGACCGGCCTTCGAATCCGACGCGTTCCCAGATGACCTGTACGGACTAACCCCAGCGAACTTTGGCGATGTCGCACCAGAACTTCACGAGCTCGGACTGCAATGGAGCGCGGCGAAGGCATACATCCACCTAAAGCGCAGGGCAACAAACTAACGA
>CBERPN010000328.1:0-5001 GCA_965524675.1 uncultured bacterium | reverse complement strand
CGCCCTCCACCTTACAGCGTTGCTATTGCTCCAGGCTACGTACGGTTCGCTGCCAACCAATGGTGTCAGACACGTCCCTAATCAAGCGTCCCTAATCCGCCCGCAAGATGGTGTCAGACACGTCCCTTAAACCTGGCTATCCACTCAGGCTCTTTGCTTGCAGAGCCAGGAATAACGAACGTATCAGACACCGATCATCACCGACCTGCGGCCACGCACAACACCAAATCTGCGCCCAAGCGGGCACGCCGACGCTCAGAGACCGGAAACAACACCCAGCGCCGCCAGGAAGCAGCCAACGAACAAAGAAGTACGACAACTCGAGCCTCTCCGCGGCACCGCGGCGCCTCCGTGGCAACGGCCTAGCTGGAAGCCAGTTAGGGTCGATTCATGGAAATCCTGGTAACCAATGACGACGGAATCGACTCGGTTGGCCTTCACGTTCTTGCTCGCGCGATGCGCGATCACGGCAAGGTCACAATCGTCGCCCCCGACCGCGAGTTCTCCGGCGCAAGCGGTGCGATCGGGGCGCTTCATCTGCAACGACCCGATGTGCACCAAGCTCATGTCGAGGGAATCGACGAGTCTTGGTCGGTTAGCGGCCCGCCGGCTCTTTGTGTGATGTTCGCCCGCATGGGAGCCTTCGACAAGAAATTCGATCTGGTTGTAGCCGGCACCAACCCGGGCGTCAACGTCGGTCGCGCGGTGTATATGTCGGGAACGGTCGGGGCAGCATTGGGCGCTCGGCTGGGTGGAATCAGCGGAGTTGCGGTGAGCCAGGCGACAGAGTCGTGGGGTATTGAAGGCCAAGGCTATGAAGAAATGTTGGTGCATCAGAAATGGGACACGGCGGCCACTATCGCCAGTGCGGCAGTCGGTGGACTCTTAGCTCAACCGGCCTCGACGCCACAGGTTCTCAACATCAATCTCCCCAACGAAGAACTGGACGATCTGAAGGGTGTCCGCGAGACCACGGTTGGATCGGCGCCACCCCGACGGTTGGGTGAGGTGAAGCTGCTACCAAGGCCAGGTCACGAAGGATCGTTCAACGTCGAGATGAACTGGGGTGAAGTCACCGCCGATGAGGTCGACCCTCACAGCGATGTCGGAGCGGTGATGGCTGGCTACGTGTCGGTCACCATGCTCACGCAGCTCCGCGAAGCTGGGTTCCCCCACGACGACCGGTCGACCGCCGCGATCGCTGAACTGCTCATCAACTAGCCCCGACACCCCGACCGACCCTAAACCTCGACCACCACTAGAACCCAACGCCGTCATAGCGGCCATATTCCGCCCGAGTTCGGTTGACGTGACAGGATTGCCAGGTGATTCAAAGAATATGAGCATCCTCATCCAAGGTGGCCAGATCGTCTCGTCGTCAGGAGCCACTAAGGCAGACGTCATCGTCGACGGCGAAACCATCGCCGCTATCGTCGACCCGGCCTCCGAAATCGCACGATCAGCGGCCGACTCATCGGCTCGCATCATCGATGCCCAGGGATGCTATGTCGTGCCCGGTGGGGTCGACGTGCACACCCATCTCCAGCTTCCTATGAGCCCCGAAGCGACATCTAGCGATTCGTTCGCCACCGGCACGGCGGCGGCAGCCTGGGGTGGCACTACAACCCTGATCGACTTCGCCGGGCAGATGCTTGGAACCAACGTTCGCGACGTAATCGAAGAGCGTCAGGCCGAGGCCCAAGGACAATGCGCAATCGACTACGGCTTTCACCTCTCGATGGGCGATATCGACGAGCGCTCGCTAAGCGAGATGGCTGCGGTGGTCGCCGAGGGAATCACCAGCTTCAAATTCTTCATGGCCTACCCCGGCGCCTACTACAGCGACGATGGCCAACTTCTGCAGGCGATGCAGCGGGCCGGCGAGTTGGGTGCTCTGTCGATGATGCACGCCGAGAATGGCATCGCCATCGATGTACTGCGGGACCAGGCGGTGAAGCGAGGCGATATCGAGCCGGTTTGGCATGGACGAACACGGCCAGCGTTACTCGAGGGTGAGGCCGTGCACCGTGCTGGCGCACTCGCTGCGGTAGCCGAGGCACCCCTCTACATCGTGCACCTCACATCTGCCGAGGCGTTGGAGCAAGTGGCGTGGGCTCGCGACCGTGGCCAAAACGTCTTCGCCGAAACCTGCCCGCAGTACCTGTTCTTGTCATTCGAGGAACACCTCGATCAAGCGGGTATGGCCGGGCTGCGACACATCTGTTCGCCACCGCTTCGCCCTGCGAGCACACACGACAAGCTCTGGAAGGGTCTACGGGTGAACGATCTCGCCGTGGTCTCCACCGACCACTGCCCTTTCTGCGACGCCGAAAAACGTCTCGGCATCGACGACTTTCGACCAACGCCTAACGGTCTCGGGTCGCTCGAACATCGCATGGACCTAATATTTCAAGGCGTGGTAGCGGGAGAGTTGAGCCTGGCCCGATGGGTCGATACCTGTTCGACTACGCCAGCCCGCCTCTTTGGCCTCTATCCCCGCAAAGGCGTGTTGGCGCCGGGCTCGGACGCCGACATCGTCATCTATGATCCCACCGTCGAGCACACTCTTGGGGTAGCGAGCCACCACATGAACCTCGATCATTCGGTTTGGGAAGGCATGGCGGTGACGGGTCAGGTGCGGTCGGTGTTGTCGCGCGGGTCGGTACTGCTCGATAAGCGCGAGTTTGCTGGCAGGTCGGGCCATGGGCAGTTCCTCGTTCGCTCCCTCAGCGACGTGTTGTTGTAGTCGACGCGAATAAAAGCTGTGCATTCACTCGATGACCCGGTTTGGTATGTAGCTTTCGGGTCGAACCTGCATCGCGAACGCCTCTGCGCGTACTTGGTTGGAAAGCCCACACCTGGTTCTCCCAGTGGCCACATCGAAAGTGGGGCTCGCGATTCGCGCCTCCCCGAACAGGACGAACCAGCGAGCCTTTGGCATCCGCTGATGTTCGCCGGAGTATCTAAGCGGTGGAACGGCGGCGGCGCGGCATTTCTTGACTCGAGTCGCACTGTCGAGCAGCCGACCCTGGCTCGCCGTTACCGAATCACCTGGGGCCAACTAGAGGACATTCACCGCCAGGAGAACTCCGCAGCGGTCGTCGAACCGTCGACACCGGCAGAACTGCGCACGGGAAAGCTGCACCGTTATCGCAATGGTCGCTACGACCTGCTGTTGTTCTGCGGGATGCATGACGACGGCGCGCCGATGGCGACAATCACCTGTTCCCAAGGCGCCAATCCGACCCAACCCGACACTAGTTATCTGACCGCGCTCGCCACAGGGCTGAACGAAACCGGATATCCAAGGGGCGAGATCATCGCCTACCTGGCCGCGCTGGAAGGCGTCGTTGGCAATATCGAGCAATCGACGATTGAGAGAATCGTGACCACAACTTTGGTTGAATGACCACGGCGGCCTTCTGAGGCGGTAACTTGTGGGCGTCATGGCCAAAGTGTTCGATCCTTCCACCCAACTCAAACCCCACACGAAGGTACGTTCGCTAGTCGACCTACCAAGGGTTCCGAAGTACACCGATGGCAAGGTTCAACTCGCCAACGGCATGAGCTGGATCCGCTACTGGGTGCAGTTCGACAACGGTGAGGTTGTGGGCCATATCTCTCACGGCGACATCGTGCCCGTAAAGTTTTGGGACCAACATTTGGTCCTCGAGCGCCAGGCCGAAATTAACGCGGTCGATGCCGAAGCCCGCGCCGCCGCAGCCGCCGAGTCGGGCGACAAGACAGGCGCAGGCGCCGATGGGGCGGCAGCCGCCGGGGTCGACCCGGTTATTAATGGCGTCACCATTCCCCAGCTCCTAATCGAACGATCTGCTGCAGCTCGGGTACGCCTCGGCGCTCCGGCCGCCTGATCACCCACCGGTGATCGAGCGGCACTCACCACGTTTCGACACGTATTACCACCTACTGGGTCACCTTCACAACGAGCGTTCCCCGCGGACCTACCTTGAAATTGGTGTCCACGAAGGCCACTCGCTGAACCTCGTACACCCTGCCACGTTGGTGATCGGTATCGACCCCGAACCCAAGATCGAACACCCCCTTCCGCCGACCTTTGAGATCATCACCGCTACCAGCGACGACTATTTCGAGAGCCTCGACGGCCAATCGCCATTCGGTGAGTTGCCGATCGACATGGCGTTCGTCGACGGTATGCACCACGTCGAGTTTGCACTGCGCGACTTCATGAACCTCGAACGACTCGCTTCGCCCGACTCGACGATTCTGGTGCATGACTGTCGACCCATCGATGAGCTGACCGCCTGTCGCGATCGCAGCACCGTGGTCTGGAGCGGCGACATATGGAAACTGATTCCGTTCCTGAACCAGCACCGCCCCGACCTCGACATCGTGGTGCACGATGTCGAACCCACAGGTCTCGCCGAGATCAGCAACCTCGACCCGGCCAACACAACCCTCGCCGCTGGCTACGATTCTTGGATCGCAGACCTGATCGCAATGCCATTCTCGCAATACTCGGCCGCCGACTAACTCACGTATTGGGTAGCGAGTTCGTCGAGCAGTTCTAAGCATTCGCCTGCGGTCTGTCGAATAATTTCGGCGACCGGTTCCACCGATTCGATTCGACCTGCCACCTGACCCCCTAAAGCCAGTGCGGCATTCATGTCACCCCCGAAGTAAAGGGCCTTCATGTTGGCCATCGCCGTCATGGCGTTGCTCTCTGTATCGAACTCGAGTGCCTCCGAAGTTTCGGTTCGAAGGGCTCGAAGCGCCGGAGACGTGTGGCTGTTGAGAAACACCGTCCCTGTCTCGGGGGCGTCAACGATGGCGTTCTTCCAGTTCTCGTGGACGGGGCTCTCGGCGCTGGACACCATCCGCGTTCCGAGCTGAACGCCTTCGGCGCCCAGCGCGAAGGCAGCGGCCATCGTCGCACCGTCGAGCATCCCGCCTGCGGCGATGATCGGAACCTCCACCTTCGACGCGACCAGCGGGAGCAGGACCATCGAAGCGACGTCGCGC
>CBERPN010000327.1:0-5034 GCA_965524675.1 uncultured bacterium | reverse complement strand
GTTACGCCGACTCCGATAGCACCGTTGGCTACCTGCTCTTGTTCATTCCTAACGAGAGCGTTTACGGATTTATCCACGAACACGATGGCGATCTCTTGGACTTTGCCTTGGGTCGAAGGGTTGTCTTGTGTTCACCCACAACCCTTTTCGCGGTTCTGGGCGTGGTGCGCCAGTCGGTCGACAACTTCATGGTCGAGCGTACTTCTGAGGAAATCCTTCGGGTCCTGGCCAGCTTCGGCGACGAGTGGGAGAAGTTCACCACGGCTGTCGACAAGGTCGAGAAGCACCTCACTACGCTCAACAACTCATTCGGTGAAGTAACCGGGCCGCGGCGGCGTCAGCTCCAAAAACAGATCGACCATGTCGACGATATTCGTAGCCGCTCCGATCTCGAAGCTGGCGAAGTTGTTGCCAGTAAGTCGGACGAAGTCGATGAACCTGCGGTCGTGTCTCTGCCGCGGTTGCGCGACGTTACGGCCGAGGCGAGCTGACGGCTCGCTAGGCGCGGCGAGTTATCGTGGAGCTAGCGCGATCGGCTCCCGTTAGCCTCTAGAGGTGCCTCGCTACTACGCCACCACACCGATCTACTACCCAAACGATGTGCCCCATGTGGGCCACGCGTACACCACTCTCAACGCCGACGCTCTAGCTCGTTGGCACCGGCTATTGGGCGATGAGGTGTTCTTCCTAGCTGGTACCGACGAGCACGGCCTCAAAATGCAACGGGCGGCTGAAGAGCTGGGGCGTGAACCGCTAGAACACGCCACGCTAACTAGCGATAAGTTCCGAGAATGTTGGGACTTGCTCAATATCAGCAATGACGACTTTATTCGCACAACTGAGCCGCGGCATCATCTCGTAGTCAAAGAACTTCTCCAACGCGCCTATGACAACGGGTACATATACAAAGGCACGTATGAGGGCGACTACTGCGTTCCCTGTGAGGCCTACTACGTCGAGGACGACCTGATAGAAGGCGGTCTTTGCCCAATTCACAAACGGCCCATCGAACACATGGTCGAAGAAAACTATTTCTTTAGGCTCTCGGCATTTACCGACCAACTAACGGCGTGGTTCGAAGGCCCCGGTGACAGCATTACCCCTACGGGCTATCGCAACGAGGCACTCGGAATTGTTCGTCAGGGGCTCGACGATGTCTCGATCTCGCGTACCTCCATCTCGTGGGGTGTGCCGGTGCCGTGGGATGACGATCATGTTTTCTATGTCTGGTACGACGCACTGATTAACTACGCGACCGCCATTGGTTTCGGTTCTGACCCAGAGCGCTTTGCCACATGGTGGCCGGCTACCCATCACTTCTTGGGCAAAGACATCCTGCGTTTTCATGGCGTGTACTGGCCCGCAATGTTGCTGGCAGCCGGTGTCGCCGAACTTCCTCAGCTTCACGTGCACGGGTTCCTGCTGCTGGGCGGCGAAAAAATGTCGAAGACGGGTCTTAACAATGTTGCCCCGGCTGATCTGGTGGCCGACTTCGGGGTCGATGGGTTTCGCTACGCGATGCTGCGGAACCATTCGTTTGGCCCCGATAGTGATTTCAGTTACGAAGGAATCGTCGAGCGCTACAACACCGACCTAGCCAACAATTTTGGCAACCTGCTCTCGCGTGTAAGCACCGTGGTGGCAAAGAAGTGTGGTGGAGTTGGCCCGGCACCGGACCCCAACGCTGAACTCGCGGCTCTGGCAGCGATTGCATTTGACGAGGCCGCAACAGCTTGGGACAAGGTGCAGCCGTCGGTAGCACTTGAAGCTACGTGGCGGCTGATTCGCGACACCAACGAGTACCTGCAGCAGACCGAACCCTGGAAGCTCGAGCCGGGCGAGGAGGTCGATGCAGTTCTGGGCAACGCGCTTGAAGTTATCCGTATCGTTTCGATTCTTGGCTCGCCCGCAATTCCCGACGCCGCGCAAGCGGCATGGAGTCGGATCGGGCTGCAGGGAAGTCCTCAAGATCAACGATTGCCCGAAGCGGCGCTGTGGGGCGGATATCCAGGTGGGCTTGCCGTCGAAAAGGCCGGTCCGCTGTTTCCCCGTTTCAAACCAGTCGCGTGAGTTGGATCGACAATCACTGCCATCTAGAACCCGACACGGCTGCCGAAAATATCGCCGCGGGCACTGACTCAGGCGTATCGCACTTCATCACGGTTGGCTGCGACTTGGCGACATCGAAAGAGTCGATCGCGTTGGCCGAGCAGTACTCTCAGGTTTGGGCCACCGCCGGGGTGCATCCCCACGAAGCCAAGTTTGGCCTCGAAGGAATCGAGCCTTTGCTCAGCCATCCGCGAGTGGTTGCGGTCGGCGAAGCCGGTTTTGACTTTCACTACGACCGGTCGGCGCGTCCGGTGCAGCGCGACGTGTTTGCGGCCCAGATCGGATTGGCAAATCAATACGACCTTCCATTGGTCATTCATACGCGTGAGGCCTGGGAAGAAACCTTCGACCTGCTCGATCAAGAGGGAGTGCCATCGCGGACTGTTTTTCACTGCTTCACCGGGGGAGCCTCTGAGGTAGCGTTGTGTTTGGAACGCGGGGCGCTTGTCTCGATAAGTGGAATCGTCACTTTCAAGAATGCCGACGATGTTCGAGCCGCCGTCAAGGAGACTCCGCTCGACCGATTGATGGTCGAAACCGATTCGCCATTTCTGGCGCCGATGCCTCACCGTGGCAAAACGAACCAGCCAGCGTTCGTGTCGTATGTGGGTGAGCGCGTGGCCGAAATCAAAGGCGTCGCGGCAGTCGAAGTGGCGAACGCAACCACAGCCAACGCCCAAAGCTTCTATCAACTCTCGTAAAGGATGTAGTTGTATAACCACTCAGAGTGGCCCGCTGATTGCGTTCGCGTTACAACCGA
The DNA here is from genome assembly GCA_965524675.1 of uncultured bacterium. GTDB lineage: Bacteria > Actinomycetota > Acidimicrobiia > Acidimicrobiales > SHLQ01 > CALLQB01. Next base: position 2,165 of record CBERPN010000327.1, on the reverse strand, counting down.
CCTAGGTTCTCTATTTGAGTAGGGGTTCGTGCTTGCGCGCGTCCCAACGGACTAAGGCCAGGAGCACGACGTGTCAACTCGAAAGGAACGGTGGCGCGTCGCAGTGGCAATTGTAGTTGCTGTTTTGTCGGTGCCGTTGTTGCTCATCGACTACCAATCGTCCGCCGGAGCTGGCGAAGATGATGTCGTGTTGTCGGTGAACCCAGAACCGACCGTCCCTACTGTTATTGCCACTACTACGTCGACCCTCGTTAATTCCACTACTTCGATCGTCACAACGGTGCCGCCGCCGAGAACTGTCGTGCCTACTACATCTGCTGCGCCGCCCTCGACCGCACCGCCGGTAACCGTCGCTGCTACCCAACCGCCGCCCACCGAGCCGCCCGCCACTCAGCCACCAGCGACCGCTCCGCCGGCTACTCAGCCAGTCGATGGCACTCCAGATACAACATCGCCTCCGTCCGCGACCGTTCCACCGACTAGCGAGCCGCCAGCCACGGTCCCGCCCAGCAGCGAGCCACCCAACACTGAACCGCCAGCAACTACGCCAACGCTGGCTGGCCCGGTCACTCCGCTCGCCGCCGAGTCAGGTGATCCCACAGCCGAGCAATGGGATGCGCTGAGGCACTGTGAATCCACAAACAACTACGGTGCAGTTAGTCGATCAGGAAAGTTTCGCGGGGCTTACCAGTTCAGCCAAGGAACCTGGGATTGGGTGGCCGGATCTCACCACCCCGAGCTCAGCGGCGAAGACCCGGCAGCTTCGCTGCCATCGAACCAGGATGCAATGGCTCTTGCATTGACTCGAATGCAGTCGGCCCGAAGCGCTTGGCCGAAATGTGCCCCTAAGGCCGGCATCAGCTGAGCCGCTGCTCGGCCAGCCGATGACTCACTCGCCAGCAGAGGTTGTCGAGCTACTCGAACGGTTTGACCTTCGCCCGCAAAGATCGAAGGGGCAGAACTTTGTTGCCGACCCCAACACGGTGCGCCGGATTGCCCGATTGGCGGGTGTGGGCGATGGTGACCAGGTATTAGAGATCGGGCCAGGCGTCGGGTCGTTGACGCTGGCGCTGCTCGAGACAGGAGCCCAGGTCAGCGCAGTCGAGGTCGATAAAGCGATGTTGCCAATAATCGAAGAGGTGGCTCCGGCGGCTCGGGTTGTGCTGGCCGATGCGATGTGCGCCGACTGGGAAGAGATCTTGGAAGGTCGATCGCATGTTCTGGTGGCAAACCTTCCGTATAACATCGCCACGCCTCTAATTGCCGATCTGCTCGACGATGTTCCGCTCATAGAACGCATGCTTGTGATGGTGCAACTAGAAGTTGGTGAGCGCTTGGCGGCAGCTCCCGGCAGCAAGGCCTACGGGATCCCGTCGATTAAGGTCGCCTACTGGGCAACCGCGTCTGTGGTGGGCAAGGTGCCACCATCGGTCTTTATCCCGAGGCCTCGGGTCGACTCCGCGTTGGTCGAGATTGTTCGCCGACCAGATGGTCCGGCGACCGAGGCCGACCGTGAGGTTTTGTTTCGATTGGTACGAACTGCCTTTGGGCAGCGCCGAAAGATGATCCGTAAGTCGCTCGGATCGCTACTCGGTGCAGCCAACTTCGAAGAGGCTGGAGTGCGCCCAGAATCGCGCCCGGAGGATCTCTCGGTAGAGCAGTGGGGCTGGCTCGCTAACAGCTTGAGCTCAGCTAGCGGTTCGACCCTTAGCGACGGCGGTGATTAGGGGTCTTCGGCGATCCGCTGGCACGGCTCGCCCGAGTCAACTCCTAGAATAAGCTGCGTGATCGAGATATTGGCACCAGCGAAGTTGACGGTGTCGCTTCGCATGGTCGGGCTACGCGACGACGGCTACCACCTGATCGATGCCGAAATGGTGTCGCTAGACGTGGCGGATCGACTACGTATCGACCCGGCAGGCGACAGTCTTGCAATCGTGGGTGCCCCCGAAGTGGATTTAGGACCCGACAATCTTGTCTCCAAGGCGTTGGATTTGGTGGGTTTGACCGCAGGAATCGAAATTCAAAAGACGATCCCGCCCGGCGCCGGGCTTGGGGGTGGCTCCTCAAATGCTGCAGCAGTGTTGCGCTGGGCCGGTTTCGGCGATGAAGAACGAGCCGCCGCTATCGGCGCCGACATCGCCTTTTGTCTGCGTGGGGGACGA
>CBERPN010000326.1:0-5057 GCA_965524675.1 uncultured bacterium | reverse complement strand
GCTCGGCTAGTCTTGCGCCTCGTTGAGCAAAGCGGCACTCGGGGCCGCCCCTCAGTAGCGCACGCGGGATTGTCGCGCCGACCGGTCAGCCGAAAGTGTCGCCGTCAGGAGTCTTGAGTTGTGAGTTCGCCCGACTCGCCGATGGCGTTTATCTCTGCACCGATGAGCACCGCTAGGGCGATCAACTGGAACCAAACCATGATCGCGGTAATGGTGCCAAGTATTCCGGCTGCGCCACCAGCCAATGGTGAGGTGGCATACAGCCCAAACAAATAGGTAAATATGACGAACAGGACGGTGGCTACAAAGCCGCCCAACGTCACGAGCCGCATCCGGTGCGGGCTGGCCGGTACCAAACTTAGTGGTTGGTGGGTCGAATCCGACCGCTGCTTCGAGTTGTGATTCGGACCCAATTGATACAGCACCGATAATGCAGCCATCATGATCAGCGCGAGAATGGGGAAACGAGCGATCCGCAGCGCCCATTGGCCCGCAGCGCTCAGGTTAATCTCTTCGAGAATTGCCGGCAATGCGCTCATAACAAACATGGCGGCACCCATCACCAACAGCGAACCCACCAATAGCCCAAAGGCCGTGCCACGAAGCCGCAAGAACTTGCGATCTTCGACGACGTCGTAGACAACGTTTAGCGCTTTCATCAGATTCGCGACCGCGCCCGACGCACTAAAGAAGGCCAGAAGAATCGAGATTCCCAATGCGATACCGGCACCTTCCTGATTCACAATGTCGGTCATCTGCGCCTCGACGAAACTCCTAGTCGACTCAGGCTGGGAGGACAGTCCGTCACTCACCAAGTCGATCACATCTTGTTCGTTGGCGATAAGCCCGTAGCCGCTGATGAGCCCAGTGAGGGTCGGCACCAGCGCGAAGAACCCAAAGAAGGCGATTGCTGCCGCAAAGATTGGAATGTTGTGGCGCTTGATTCGGGCGAGCAATGCTTTGATCAACTTCACGGTTGGTCACCATAGGCAATGGCCGGGCCGCCCGCCGAGTCGTCGTCGCACTGGCGATCCGTTGCACTCCGCTAGTCTGAGCTCATGTTGAAGTTTATGCGCGACATACGGCTAAGCCATTCTCAGGCACAACTGATTCAGTTGCTTAGCAGTGTCGTATCGCTGTACATGATTACCAAGCGACTTAGAAAGTCCGGCAACAGAGTGAAAGAATTTCGGATGGATCGGCCGAGCGCTTGAGCACCGCCAAACGATTCACCGACAAGGTGGCGTTCGTCACTGGCGCGGCTTCGGGCATAGGGCGCGCCACCGCTATCTTGCTAGCTGCCGACGGCGCAAAGGTGGTCGGTGCCGACATCGACGAGGACGCGCTGGCTCACACCGCAGAACTCATCGGCGATCATTTCGCGCCGCTAACGCTAGATGTTGCTGATCGAGCAGCCTGCCGGCACGCGATCAGCGAAACGGTCGCTATGCATGGGCAACTCGACGTGCTCGCCAATATCGCCGGTGTTGCGCGCTCAGAGCACCTCGTCGATGTCACCGAAGAGCAGTGGCGTCAAATGTGGGGGGTCAACGTCGACGGCATGTTCTGGCTCTGCCAAGCGGCGATCCCTCATCTGCTCAAGACCGGCGGCAACATTGTCAATATTGCCTCCAATGCTGGAATCATGGGCCAGGCGTACACCGTCAACTACTGCGCCACCAAGGGTGCTGTGATCACGATGACCAAGGCAATGGCCATGGAATACGTCAAGTCGCCACTTCGCATCAACGCTGTGGCTCCCGGCGGAACCGATACCAACCTGGTTGCGAATTTCGCCATCCCCGACGGGATCGACTTCGATCTAATGGGTCGCTATACCTCGGCTCGCGGGTTCTCGAGCCCAGAAGACTTGGCCAAGGTAATCACGTTCGTCGCTTCGCCTGACGCCGCCGCAATCCACGGCGCGATCATAAGCGCCGACAACGGCATCACCGCCGGATAGCGCGGGCCCGTTAGTGAACTCATCGCCGTTTGTGTTCGGCGTCGACCTCGACGGCGTCTGCGGCGACTACACCGTAGCGTTTCAAGCTGTCGTCGCCGAAGAACTTGGCGTATCGATCGACAACCTACCGCTCGAAAGATCGTGGGATTTTCGCGAGTGGGGGCTTACACCAACGACGTTCGGAGAGCTTCACCAAAAGGCTGTTCTCCAACATCGGATATTTCGCGACATGCCGGTGATGGACGGCTGCGCCGATGCGCTTTGGCGCCTCTCAGATGCAGGGGTATGGATACGAATCGTAACCCACCGCCTCTACGTCAACTGGGGGCACGCTACCGCGATTGCCGACACCGTCGAGTGGTTGGATCGTGAACGGATCCCTTATCGCGACATCTGCTTTCTTGGGGCCAAACCCGAGGTTGCCTGCGACGCTTATGTAGACGATGGCGGGCACAACATCACCGGGCTACGCGAGTCCGGCAATACCGTGATTGCTTTCGATGCCCCTTACAACCGAAACATCGCCGGGCTGCGAGCCCAAGACTGGGCCGAGGTCGAACAGATCATCCTTGAGTTGGCCACCCAGGGCGGGCGCTACATAGAGGTGCAGTTGCCGGGCCTTCCCTCAGGTGCGGAACGCCTCGATAATCGACGACCCGACAGCGGGCCTAGTAGTACTTAGTCCATGCCAATACTCACCGAAGGCTTTGCTGAATCGAAACCAGACGAGCTAGCGATCGTCGACGACCATCGTTGCATTTCCTGGTCCGAACTCGATGCTCGTGTCAACCAGATCATCAATGGGCTGCGCTCCGCCGAGATTGGTGAAGGTGACACGATTTCGATTCTTTGCGGAAACAGGATCGAGTGGTTCGAGACCGCCCTCGCTTGCATTAATATGGGTGTCACACACGTCCCGGTAAACTGGCATCTGGTCGCACCCGAGATCGCTTATATCCTCGGCGATTCGGGTTCGAAGGCCGTCATAGTCGGCCATCAGTATCTCGACCAGATGACGAAGGCCCTTAGCGACGAGCAGGCTCAAGGAATCGAGCTAGCGTTAGTGATCGGAGCTGAATCCCACGGGCGCTTCGTGAATTACGAAGAGTTCTTCGGGCACTGTACGAACCAGGCGCCGCTAAACCAGAGTTTTGGCGGACCAATGTTCTACACCTCCGGCACCACCGGCAATCCCAAGGGTGTCCGTAGTTCGCTTTCGGTTATGGAACCCGGCACGACACCAGAGGTCTGGCAACTGATCGTCGCAGGGCTAAACGATATGGTCGGTAATCCGCAGACAACGGTGCTGTGTGGTCCGGTCTATCACTCCGCTCAGTGGGCGTTCTCGTTTATGCCTTTACTCGGCGGAGCGACCACGGTGATGCAACATAGGTACGACAGCGCCGGATTGCTCCAGCTCATCGACACACACCAAGCCACCAATGTGCACCTGGTGCCAACCCAGATGAAGCGGCTCGTCGATCTACCCAACGAGGTCAAAGCCGGTTTCGACGGATCATCGATGAACCTCTATCTACATGGCGCCGCTCCCTGCCCGCCGGTGGTAAAGCGTTCACTGATCGATTGGTGGGGTCCCAAGATAAGCGAGTACTACGGCTCGACCGAAGGCTCCATCATCAGCTTGATCGACAGCGAACAATGGCTCCAAAAGGGCGGCAGTGTCGGCCGACCGTTACCAAATATTGAGATCTTGGTGCTCGCCGACGACGGTTCGACTCTTGGTGCAGGAGAGCATGGAACCCTCTACTTTCGCAACTCTCTCGGGACCGATTTCGAGTATCACAACTCACCGGAAAAGACCGCCGAAGCGCACAAAGAGCCAGGGGTATTTACCACCGGCGACGTCGGCTACCTCGACGACGACGGCTATCTGTGGCTCAGCGATCGTAAGATCGACATGATCATCTCCGGTGGCGTCAATATCTACCCCGCCGAGATCGAGAGTGTTCTCGGCGGTCACCCGTTAGTTGGTGATGTGGCAGTAATCGGCGTCCCGAACCTGGAGTACGGCGAAGCGGTCAAAGCGGTCGTGGTCGCCAACGACTCGGCTGGCGCCGATGATCAATTAGCCGAGAATCTGGCAAGCTATTGCCGAGAAAGCCTTGCCGGTTACAAATGCCCTCGATCCTTCGACTTCGTCGACGAGTTACCACGGACCGGAACCGGCAAGGTCAAGAAGCGGCTACTTCGCGAACCCTACTGGGCCGACCACGAACGAAGCATCTAGCAGGGTGCTGAAGAATGCCGGTGTTCTGGGCGGCTACAAGTTTCGTCTCTCGCAAGGCGAGCGATCCGATACTCTCCGAGCCGAATTGAGGATCGATTAACGCCGCGAGTGGCGGAAATCGTGGTCGAGCAGGGCGCCATGTATTTTTCAGCACCCTGCTAGTCCCGCGAGCGCCGGACGAGTTCAAAACACAGCACTGCGGCGGCGGTCGCTACGTTTAACGATTCGACCCCTCCTACGAGCGGAATCGATAACGAATAGTCTGGCTTGACGCTGAGGCCACTCGACTCATTGCCCATCACGAAACAAACCCGATCGGGCAGTTCCGCCTCGTACAGGTCGCCGCCTCCCAAGTCGAGCCCGACAACCGCGAAGCGGGCGTCGCGAAGAGCCGCTACGGCCTCAACCGAGGTGTCCGCTCGAAGAACCGGAGCCCGAAAGGCCACCCCAGCCGACGCCTTGATCGCGATCGGGCCTATGTCGGCAGTCCCGCGAGTAGGCACGATGATGCCATCGATCCCAGCGGCGACGGCGGTCCTCAACACCATGCCAACGTTGGCCGGATTGTGAATCGTGTCGAGCAGTAGCACCGTGGTCGCCCATTCGCGACCTCCACGACGACGCTCTAAGAACGATGACAGCGGAGCCATCGCCGGTGCGATGACGTCGGCCACCACACCCTGATGATGGCGCGAAGAACGGGCGATCGCAGTGACCCTTCGTTCAGTTACGCGCTCGATTGTGATACCTCGTTTGGCCGCCACCGTTCGAATCCGATCGATCGGTTCGCCACGCGCATTATCAGAGATGTGAACCTTGGCAATTTCGATACTTGAATCGGCGAGC
>CBERPN010000325.1:0-5086 GCA_965524675.1 uncultured bacterium | reverse complement strand
ATTGCGCCTGCGAGCAAAATTGCGCCTGCGAGCAAAATTGCCGATAGCATCGTTCGTTCGTTGGCGATCTGCCGCGCCATTTACTGGAGTCCTCATGGCCGTCCCCAAGAAGAAAACTTCCAAAGCGAAGAGCCGCAGCCGCCGCGCATCGGCTTGGAAGCTCGATGCTCCTGCCAAAAGCCTCTGTGATCGTTGCAATGCCACCAAGTTGCCGCACCGAGTCTGCGGAAACTGTGGTTGGTATCACGGCCGTCAAGCCATCGAGGTCGAGTAGCGCGTTGGAGCATCTGCCGATCGCCCTCGACGCTATGGGCGGCGACAATGCCCCGTCGCAGATAGTTGAAGGGGCGCTCGCCGCAGCGGCCGAGCACGGAATCTCGGTAATGCTGGTCGGTCGGCCCGACGAGCTTGGCGACGTCGGCAACCTTGAGGTGCTGCCCGCGTCCGAGGTTATCCCGATGGAAGCCGACGCTGGGTCGAGCGTTCGTCGAATGAAAGACTCGTCTCTCGTACGTGCCGCTGAAGCGGTTCGCGACGGTCGCGCGTCGGCGATGGTGAGTGCGGGTAACACCGGCGCAACCATGGCCAGCGCACTGCTTCGTATGGGTAGGATCAAAGGTGTTAGCCGTCCCGCTATCGCCACGCCCGTGCCGCGGCTCAAGGGCTCGCCAACCCTTTTGTTGGATGCTGGCGCAAACACCGAATGCAGCCCTGAGATGCTGCTGCAGTTCGCTAGACTTGGGTTGGTCTACAGTCGTGATCGCTACGGAGTCCAGACCCCCAAGGTGGCGTTGCTATCGATTGGTGAAGAGTCGAACAAGGGAAACTCCTTGGTAAAGGACACCCACAAGGCAATTGCCAATCTGCCATGGGGGCAGCTCGGGGCAGAATTTGTCGGAAACGTCGAGGGCCGAGACCTCATGACCGACGCAGCCGACGTGGTCGTCACCGATGGCTTCACTGGCAATGTCGCGCTCAAGGCTCTCGAAGGGGGTATGAAAACGTTAATCGGAGGATTGCTCGACGCATTCGGATCATCCCCCGAGGCCGAGGCGGCGGCTGGCGTGCTCGCACCGTCGCTCGAACCCCTCTACCGTAAGTTCGACCCCGATACCTACGGCAGCGCCGTGTTGCTGGGAGTAAATGGCCTCTGCATGGTCAGCCACGGATCGAGCTCGGCTTCGGCCATCTCCAACGCGTTGGTAACAACTGCGGAGCTGCTATCGACCAACCTCGTCGAACATCTCAGGTCGGCGATAGCGACTTGATAAGCCTCCAGCTGGTCTTCACAAGCGCACAAAGTCCAATCTTGATAGGCTCGCCCTTCCAGAGAACCCAAATGATCCAACTCTATGATCGCAAGACGAGGTAGCCATGCCAGCAGAGACTCACGTTGAAGGAACGCCGATGACCCGCGACGAGGTTCTCACCTTGGTTCGCGACCGATTGGCCGACATTCTCGAAATCGAGCCGAGTGATATCAACGAAGGTGATTCGTTCCAGGACGATCTGGATGCCGATTCATTGGCCCTGATAGAGCTCGTCGAAGCTCTCGAAGAAGAGGTCGGCGAACGCTCGGTGGGGTTCAGAATAGAAGATGAAGATCTCGAAGATCTCAAAACGGTGCGTGACGCTGTCGATTATGTCGTTACCCGAACAGGCTGAGCCCGCTAGCCCCTCGGAACTCAGTGCCCGCCTCGGGTACGAGTTCGACGACCCTGAACTATTGATTCTGGCTTTGACACACAGGTCTTGGTGTTCTGAATTCGACGCCGATCACTCCAACGAGCGGCTCGAGTTTCTCGGCGATGCCGTGCTCGGCCTAGCGGTTACCGATCACTTGTACAACAGATTTCGGACCAACACCGAAGGAGCGCTTGCAAAGGTGCGAGCCTCGGTGGTTAGCGCGCAAACGCTAGCTACGGTTGCCCGCGATCTCGACGTCGGCCCTCATCTTCGTCTCGGCAGGGGCGAGAATGCCTCAGGTGGCCGTGAGAAGGCATCGATCCTTGCCGATACCACCGAAGCCTTGATAGGGGCGGTTTATATCGATGGCGGCTGGGTTGCGTCACACGATCTTGTTTTGCGCCTGCTCGGCGACCATATCGATGCCGCCGCCGCCGCTGGCCCCGGTGCTGGCGATTACAAGACCCGACTCCAGGAACTTGTCGCTCACCTAGGCCATAGGCCACCGGTTTACGTGATTAGGGAGTCGGGCCCCGATCACAGAAAGCGTTTTCACGCCACGGTAGTTGTCGACGATCTGTCCCATGGAGAGGGCGATGGAACCTCCAAGAAGCAGGCCGAACAACACGCCGCCGAAGAAGCGTGGGCGACTCTCGCACCCGAGTCCGCCCCCGAGCAAGAAATTCGACAAGAATCCGAACTTTCCCTACCAACTAGTACTAGAGAGCGAACCGATGTCTGATCTACCCGAGATCGAAACAATGCGCCGAGATCTTGATAGGGAGGTGGCTGGCAAGAAGGTGAAGTCCGTCGATGTGGCGACGATGAGCCTGTTGGGACGCTATAAAAGTCGCAAATCGTTCACCGGACCGCTCGAAGGCGTCAAGTTCGTCAATGTCGAGCGTGCCGGATTGAATCTGTTGTTCCATCTCGACAGCGGCGATGTATTGGTGGCCTCGTTGGGGAAGGCAATGCGCCCGCGCCGTACCACCAACAAGGAAAAGGTCGAGGACGGTACCGAGGTGACAATCACTTTCACCCAGCACGGTCAGCTGCGGTTTATCAACAAGAAGGGTAAGGCCGAACTGTACGTATTGGCCGCTGATGAGGTCGAGGATGCGATTCTGGCCCTTGCTCCCGTCGGACTTGACCCGGTAGCAGAACCACTGTCGTGGACCCGGTTCGGCGAACTCTTGACCCATCACGACATGCCGCTCAAAACCTTACTCAACGACCAAAATGTGATAATCGGAATCGGAAACATGTACGCCGATGAGATTCTGTTCAGCGCTGGCTTGCGCTTTGATCGCCCGAGCAGCGAGTTGTCGAGCCAAGAGGTCCGTAGGTTGTACCGGGCGCTAGTCGAGACGTTGCACGACGCCATGAAATATCGCGGAACTTCGCTTAGCGATTCCGACTATGTCGACGTCTTTGGCGAGGCTGGCACTTACCAAGAGCATCTACAGGTCTTTCAGCGTGAGGGCGATCTCAGCCCGAGGTCGAGGGCGCCAATTCTCAAGACCAAATTCAACGGATCTTTGACCTACTACTGCGAGACTCAGGTCTGATCGAAGTTTTCGATATTGCAGGCCCGTAATTACGTGGTTGTTATTTGAGTGGTAGCCTTTTTGGATGTTCTTGAAGGCACTAGAAATGAAGGGTTTCAAATCCTTCGCCGATTCGACGCGGCTCGATCTTGAGCCCGGCGTCACCGTAGTGGTTGGCCCGAACGGCTCGGGGAAGTCAAACGTTGTCGACGCGATCGCTTGGGTGCTTGGCGCACAAGCACCATCGGCGGTGCGTAGCCAGAAGATGGACGACGTGATTTTCGCTGGTACCGCCAAGCGACCGGCGCTTGGTAGGGCCGAAGTTTCGCTCACCATCGACAACTCGGCCGGACTACTCCCGATCGACTTTTCTGAGGTGAAGATCACCCGTATTTTGTTTCGCAGCGGCGACAGCGAATACATGATCAACGGCACAGCGTGTCGCCTGCTCGACATTCAAGAGCTACTTTCTGATAGCGGGGTCGGCAAGCAACAGCACGTAATCGTGTCGCAGGGCCAGATCGAACAGGTGCTCAACGCGCGCCCCGAAGAGCGCCGAATGATCATCGAAGAAGCCGCAGGAGTTCTGAAGTATCGCAAACGCAAAGAAAAGGCCGAACGCAGGCTCGACTCCACCGAAGGTAACCTCACCCGCGTCCAGGACTTGTTGCGCGAGGTGCGTCGCCAACTTCGTCCGCTAGAACGCCAGGCGGATGCGGCGCGCCGTCACGGAGATCTGGTGGGCGAACTGCACGCGCTCCAAATTTTCGTAGCAGGGAAACAACTGGCTCGTCTTCAAGAACAGGTCATTGGTCAACGCGAGCGTCGGCACGAACTCGTGACCGAGGTCAGGTCTATCAAAGATGATCTCGCCCGACTCGATACCTCCATCTCCTCAGCCGAGGTACAGTTGTCGACCCAAGGCGGAGCCGATATTGGCGATGCATTGGTTCGCTACGAGTCGATCCGCGAACGGTCGCGGGGCTTAGTGGCCGTGCTCGAACAGCGCCGCCAGGGAATCGGCCGCGACCGCGACGCCTTCGTCGACCAGGCGGTGGTAGCAAATCTTGAATCTGAGGCAGTGCGCCTGCGCAGCGATCTCAGCCAGGTTGAGGTCGAGGCCACCGCACTTCAGCCCGATGCAGATCGAGTTCGCCAGGCCAGCACCAAGTTGGCTGCGCTGCGCTCAAAGTTCGAGCAAGACTGGGCGCAGGGTGTCGAACCCCCGTCGGGAAAGGCGTCCGAGATCCGTGGAGAATTGGGCGCGCTGCGTTCCTCGGTCGAACGTGGCCAGGCCGAGCAAACTCAGGTAGTTGCTCGAATCGAGCGGCTTGAGGCCGGTGCCACCGAGCTGGAAAGCAAGCGGATTAGCTACGTCGAGGCAATGCGGTCTGCGACCGAAGAAGAAGAACCGTTGGTTACAGCAATAACCTCGCTCGAGTCCGACCTGGCGTCGGCCGAAGCTGTTGCCGAGCATGCGATCGACCAAATGTCGGGTGCCGACCGCGAAGTCGACGCAATCGAAGCGCGTATCGAGGCCCTGCAACTGGCGCTCGACGATGCGCGCACTGCGGCCGGAATCGAATCTCTCGCCGGAATCGACGGTGTCCTCGGAACCCTAATAGAACTCGTAGATGTCGACCAAGGCTTCGAGGCTGCGTTCGAGGCGGCTGTAGGCGCATCGCTGGCTGGCATCGTCATCGAGGGCGGCGAGCCAGCTCGTCGTGCGTTGTCGGTGCTTAGCGAAAATGATCTCGGCGGCGAAGTATTACTTGCCAGTGCACCAGCGCAAGGGGCGGCTAAACACTCGGGTTTGCGCGGCCACGTTCGCCCGCTTCGCCCAGGACTCGAAG
>CBERPN010000324.1:0-5109 GCA_965524675.1 uncultured bacterium | reverse complement strand
GAAGTGCTGATCCAGGTAGCGCGGAGACCATCCGACCATTCGATCTCCACCACCGAACCCAGCCGCCTGTCGATAATCCTGGCGGCCGTACCCCGAATGTTGTCAGGAATTGAGAACGTGTCTATCAGGCGCTGACGGTTGTCGGCGTCGAAGCTTTCGGGGTCCTCGCCGTGGTCGCGTAGCCAACGCCAATCGAAGCGTTGCGGTTCGGGCGCTGCGTCGAACCAGACCAGCAGCTCAGTCTCGGCAGCCTCGATGCGCACAGCCGGCTGGGTCATGATGCGAATACCTGCGAGTCATCGCTGAACGCCTTGAACTCCAGAGCATTGCCTGACGGATCGGTCAGAAAGCAAGTGCGCTGCTCGCCAACTTCACCCTCAAATCTGATTTGCGGTTCGATGATGAACTCGATATCGGCAGCGCGCAGCCGGGCTACCAATCGTTCCCAATCCGGGGTATCGAGAAGCAGTCCAAAATGTCTGATCGGAACCTGTTCGCCGTCGACCGAACTGGTCGCGGCTCGAGCGGATTCGCCAGTTGAAAGATGGGCGACTATCTGATGACCATGAAAGTCGAAATCTACCCAAGCATCGCTAGATCTTCCCTCTGGACAGCCGAGCACGTCACCGTAAAAGTCGCGGGCGGTGGCCAAGTCGTTCACAGGGAACGCCAGATGAAACCGTGCTCGTTGTTCGCTCATCGGTGGAGTATCTCAGGTATGTGGCTATGCAGCTAGGCAGCTAGGCGCAATTCGGTGAAGGCCTTTAGGCGAACGTCGTCGAGGTTAGCTCTAGAAGTCCAAAGCTCGGCGAGGTCTGCACCATCTGAACGCAGTTCCTGGTGATGGTTCCAAGTGTTGAGGAGCTGATGAAATTGGTCTTGTGGGGTCATGGGTCAAGCATGCATCATTTTGCCCAGTGGGTGGCACTGATATCATCTGCCAAATCAACCGTGTACAGTGGTTATCATTGTGATCGATCAACTAGACCACGCTATTCTCCGTATTCTAACGAATGATGGTAGGCGCACACAGCGAGAGATTGGAGTCGAGGTTGGCCTGAGTGCCAACGCGGTCGGAGCGAGGGTAAACCGGTTGATCGAACGCGGGATCATCACCGGGATTCACGCCAAGGTCGACCATGCCAAGCTCGGGCGATCGATGGAGGTGACAATCGATATTTGGCGAGAGGAACGCTCCGAGCCCGAATCGATGGAACGCGTTGTTAGCGATGACGACCGAATAACCGAGTGCTTCTATCTCACCGGCCCGCTCGATTTTCGACTTCGCGCCATCGTGGCTTCAGCCGATGATCTGAACGATCTGCTCAACCGGCTCAAGACCGAAGCCAACGTCCGCCAGACCGACAGCCGTATAGTCCTAGAACACCTAGAAGTACCAGCTAGCTAGGATGCCAACGGAACCTATGCAGGGTCCTTTGGCCAGTCGTGCTTTGGGTATCGCCCAGCTAGATCCTTACGAACCTCGGCCCATGAGCCTCGCCAGAAACCCGGTAGGTCTGCCGTAATCTGAATCGGTCGATCGGCAGGAGAAAGCAGCTCGAGCACGATCGGGATCTGACCGTCGCCCACCGTTGGGTGCTCGACAACACCGAACATTTGTTGCACTCTCACGGCAACTGTCGGTTTCTCGCCCGAATAGTCGATTGGGCGATCTCTGCCTCCGGCGATCGCCAACATCGCCGGAACAACTCGATCGAGCTCACCCTTGCGGTGATAGCCCAGAAGGTTCCAAAGCGCAGTAGTTACCTCTACCCGCTCGAGATCTGCTCGCCCGGTTGCACCGTCAAGAAACGGTGCTAGCCACTCGTCGAGGCTCCCGATAAGGGTTCGATCGCCCAGGTCGGGCCAGTCGCTGGGATTCGCCGAATGGGCGAAACCGACTCGCTGTTGCAACGCCCGGGCTTTGCTGGGCCAGTTCAGTACCCCGAGAGAGGTATCTCGCACCCGCTGCAGCAGCGCAGCCCGAGTCAGATCGCCAGGCTCTGGCCGTCGTTCGACGGTTCCTAATCGCAGCGCCCCGAGTCGTCGCTCATTGCGTGCAACAAGGTTGTTGCGTTGTTCGTCCCATTCCATCGTGGCGACATCTTCGATATCGTCGCCAAAAGCCAAGATGACATCGTCTTGGTCGACAGCAGCAGCCATTCGGATTCGCGCATCGTTGCGACGCCCATCGAGGTCGGCGACCACCAGCATCTTCTCAACAGCCAGCGGATCGTTACGATCGAGTTGCGCTCCCCCACCCGAGCGCATGCGGTAACGCCCAGTTCGACCCTGCCGCTGCTGCGCGATTCGATCGGGGTACGCAAGCGCCAGAACCGCCCCAGCCAAAGAAATACCCATTCGGGCAAGGTCCTCAGAATCATCTATGCCGGCTCGACGGACTAGGTCGCGAAATCGCTCTCTCGCCCGTCGCAACGCTTGGCCGTCGACCGCAGGATGTCGGCGGTCGCGGTCGAACAACAACTCGAGCCGCTCCCCAAGATCGGTTGGCTTGTCGGCAGGCCGGCCGCGCATTACGTCGCGGTCCTCGAGCAGAGCGGCGATAGCGCAGGCGAGGCCGCCGAGGCCCATGTCGGTCGATCCGATCACCATCCTGGCAAGGCGGGGGTGCAGCGGCAACCGAACCATGGCGTGCCCCAAAGTGGTTAGTCGACCTTGGGCGTCTAGGGCTCCTAGAGCGGTCAACAATTCTCGTCCCTCAGCAACTGCCGCGTCGGGCGGAAAATCTAGTAGCGCCATCTTCGATGGATCGACGACTCCCCATGCTCCGAGCTCGATCAGCAACCCCGCTACATCGACTCGGGTGATCTCGGCCGCCGTAAACTTTGGCCGAGCCGCGTGCTCCATCTTTGACCACAAGCGAATCGCGACCCCCGGCGCGGTTCGTCCTGCCCTGCCAGCACGTTGATCGGCCGATGCCTGTGAGTGCGACCCGGTCAGCAATCGTGTCATACCTGTCCGCGGGTCGAATAGCGGATTGCGAACCTCGCCAGAATCGACCACGGTCCGGACGCCTTGAACCGTAAGACTGGTTTCGGCGATATCGGTAGACAGCACCACCTTGCGGCGCCCAGGGGTGGCGGGCTCAATCGCTGCGTCCTGTTCGTTGCTCGCCATTGCGCCGAACAGAAGGCGAACATCGACCGGCTGACCATCGGGAGACTCAATCCCCCGCAACAGATCGGCGGTGCGATTGATCGCCGCTGCTCCCGGCAGGAATACCAATATGTCTCCCGGCTCAGACAGAGCCACCCGCACTGCATCGGCGGTCGCTGGCTCTACCCAATCGCGTTGCTTGCGCGGCTTCCATCGAATATCGATCGGAAAGGTTCTGCCCTCGGCGGAGATGATCGGGGCAGGATCGCCCGACCCTGCCAACAACTGCGCGACCTGCTCGCCATCGATGGTTGCCGACATCACCAAAATGCATAGATCGGGGCGAATCGACCGGCGAACGTCAAGCGCCAAAGCCAAGCCGAGATCGCCTTGCATGCTCCGTTCGTGAAACTCATCAAAGATGACGACCGCTGTTCCTGATAGTTCTGGATCGTTCTGAATTCGCCGGGTCAGGACCCCCTCGGTTACAACCTCGATTCTGGTCTCGGCCGACACCCTGCGGTCGTCGCGAGTGACATAGCCAACGGTTCGTCCCACCGATTGTCCAAGCAGCGAAGCCATGCGGTGCGCTGCGGCGCGGGTCGCCAAACGGCGCGGTTCGAGTACGACAATTTTGCCATCGGCAACGAAGGGCTGGTCGAGTAGCCGCAGTGGAACGATCGTGGTCTTTCCGGCGCCGGGCTCGGCCTGCAGAACCGCTAGCCCTCGATCTGCCAAGGCGAGTTGGATCTCGGCGATACAACTCTCGATAGGCAGGTCGGTTGGCATCACGGAAAGAACGCTACCCCCGCGCCATCACCGAGAGGGCCTCAGATCCAGAGAGATACAACGGCTAACCCGACGGCGATTACTACCGTCAAGACATCGGAGGTGCGCACCTTCAAGGGCGTAGGGCGAGGGGCGGTCGTCGAACCGCGACTGACCATCGAACGAGCCAAATCGCGGGACCGTCGGTTGGTGCCGATTACAACCGCCACCGCTCCATCGACGACGAGCGTAAACCCATGCAAAAGCACCCCTGGGCCCTTGCGTTTGGACGGCGGGGTCGGCCGGGTCATCGTGGCATCGGCCACCACCATTACTTCGTCGGCCACCAGAGGAAGCGCTCGCACCGCCAGCGCCAGAACCGTTCCGAGCTCGTCGGTTGGTAACCCAACTCGGCGGAGCGGATTGATAAGGCGCCTCAACCCTGCGCCTAGTTCGGCGAGGCCGGTGCTCCATGCCAACAGTCCAGCCCAAAAGATCAAGACCAGGCCGAGCAAGATCAGCCTGAGATAGTCGAGTAGCCCACCCAGGCCGAGGCCTAGCACCGCCGGATCGCCGCCGGACAGGCTGGCCCCGATCATTCCGCCGAGAACCCCATAAAGAAGGATTCTCGGCGGTCTCGGAAGAATTCCGATCGGTAGCTTAGCGAGCTTGAACACCACCGCGCCGAGAAGCGCCGCGGTGCCGATCATCGGCCAGGTCGGTTCAAAGACCAGCGCCATCGACATCGCCACCATCGACACCAGCTTCGATTCCGCCCTAAGGCGGCGGACCGGCGAGTCGATCGGGATGTCGCGAAAAATACTCGAACTCACGAAGCGCTCACCTCGATCGGAGCGATACGCCCATCCTCAATCCTCAGCATTTGGTCGACCCGGTCATGACCCCAAGTCGGATCGTGGGTCACCACCACCACCGCTGTTCCGCGACGTCGAAGACTATCGACAACCTCGGTTAGCTGAACTCTGCCCTCATCATCGAGACCGGCCAGCGGTTCATCAAGAACAATCACCGACGACCCGCGAGCGAGCAGGCCAGCCAGCAATACTCGGCGCTGTTGCCCTCCACTAAGCGCATCAACTCGGGTGCTCTGCAATCCAGCAATGCCCAAGGCCGAGAGCGCAATCGGCACCCTTGAGAGGCGTGTGAGTCCTTCGGGCGTTGCGGTATGTGCACCCGCCAGCGAGCGGATCTCCTCATCGACGG
>CBERPN010000323.1:0-5135 GCA_965524675.1 uncultured bacterium | reverse complement strand
ATAGTTGTCGATGGGAAACTTGACGTCCATGTGCAGCAGTTGCTCGTCGGGCAACAAGAAGCTGAAATCGGGAGTTGTTCCGCCCGGAAGCTGTGCCTGTTTGCGGTAGTTGATGCCCTCGACAAAACCGGCGCTTCGCAAGACGTCGTCGGCCATGCGTTCACCCCACTGGCCACGCGACTTTGGGCTGGCGAGAGCCTGCCGAAGCTGACCTGTCGTTTCGGCTAGAACTCTTTGCTCGCGCGCTGTCGACTCGAGTCGCTCGACCAGTTGACCGTGCTGGCTAGCGCGCTCTTTCTGCAACGTGGCTACCAGTTGTTTAACTTCGCCAAGCTCAGAGGCCATGGATCGGACCTGTTCATCGATGAGCTTGGACATGCCTCCAACCCGCTCGCCAACCGCCGTCTCGACACCCTTCACTCGATGACCAACAATCTCATCGACAACACCAAGCTTCTTTTCGATCGTCTCGACCACGCCATGAAGGTGCTTATCGAACGACTGACTGCGAAGCTCTAATTCGCGTTGGCCCGAGCCGAGGTGAGAGGAGAACGACTCGTTTGCGGCGCTGAGAGCCCGAGCAACCGTTTCGGCCGATTGAGCGTCGTTCTGCTCGGAGAGCTGACGAATTGCTTCGCTCAAATCAGCTTGGCTCTGAGAGCGCTCGGCGGCGCCACTTTGGTTGATGAGCAGGATGATGACGGCCGCAACCATGACAGATAGGAGAGCGGCGAGGACAACAATTAGAATGACCATGCCCCAACTCTAAAGAGGGGGTGTGACACACCGAGGGATATCTCTTCGGGAGTCAGTGGACCATAAGGCCCAAATTCGTTGCCGGGATGGTCGAATCGCTTTGGAAAAACATCAACCCCGCCGATAGATCAGCCAACGACGGGAGCGATGAATGTCACACCAGTACTCATCGATGGTGCAACATATGTTGAGCATCAGGACAAGAGTCAGGGACGAACGTGGAGCCAACTTGGTCGAGTACGCACTGATCGTCGCCCTGATCGCCGTAGTTGTCGTCGGAGCAGTGACCCTATTTGGCACAACGGTACAACAGCCCTACAGCGAGATCTCGTCCAACCTCGGCTAGCGATCGATCGCCAAGGCTAGGGAATAGACTCGACGGTGCGCGACCGACAGCGAACGAGACACTTCGTCAACCGCGTCTCGACGGCTACCGCCAGCCTTGAGAATACTCCTTAGCGCAACGGTTATTTGCTCGTCGTCAGCCAACTCGGGTGGGTCTGCTCCTTCGAGCACAATCACGAACTCTCCGCGAATCCGAGGCTGCTCGGCGCACCACGTCTGCGCCTCGGCCAGCGTTCCGCGCCAAACCTGTTCGTGAAGTTTGGTGAGTTCTCGGGCTAACGCAACTCGACGATGATCGCCCAGCGCATCGCTTAGATCTTGAACCGTTCTCTCAAGACGGTGCGGCGCTTCGAAAATAACTGCCGTCCGTCGCTCGCTGACTAGCTGGCTTATTCGCTCGCTGCGCAGGCGTCCCTTGCGGGGTAGAAAACCTTCGAAACAGAATCGGCTGGCGGCGAGTCCGCTGAGAACCAGAGCGGTCAGTGCCGCCGACGGGCCCGGAACAGTTTCTACGGTTATGCCTCGCTCGGCTGCCGCCGACACCAAGAGTTCGCCAGGGTCAGAGATCCCGGGCATTCCAGCGTCGCTCACCAACACAACCACCGCTCCTTTGTCGATCTCACCCAGAATCGTGTCGATCTGATCGAACTCGCTGTGTTCGTTAACGGTGATAAGGCGCGACTTAGCAATCCCCGTTAGCTGCAGCAGTCGTCCGGTCCTGCGCGTATCTTCACAAGCGATGATGTCGGCCGCTTCGAGTGCTTCTATCGCCCGAGGCGAGAGGTCGCCAAGGTTGCCAATGGGTGTGCCCACCAACACCAGTCGACCGGTGCTCATTGGTTGACTTCGGAGTCGGGAGAATCGGACTCGATGGTGAGTTGGTCGCCTTGTGCCACTCCCCAACTTTTGAAGGACCCAGCGGCCGCTTCCAACACGAACGAACATGAGCGGACCCGGCGGGTAATGCGATTTCGTTTCAGGGTGACGATTCGCTTGACGACTCCACCCGCATCGCAGAACGCCACATCGATCTCGAAAGCCATTCCAAAGCTATGCACCGACCGAGTATTCGGAATTTTCAACACACCATCGATGCCTGTACGCCCCAGCAGACCCCGCGCACGCGCCGCAAAACTGTCGGCCGTCTCAACGCCACAAAGCACAATCTCGCCCAACAACAACCGCGATCGCGGCGGAGGCACCTCCCCTCCGAGCGGCCGGCTAGACGTTAAACAAAAACTCGAGAACATCGCCGTCCTGCACCTCGTAGTCCTTGCCCTCGCTGCGCAGTTTGCCAACGTTTCGAGCCGCCGCCCAAGAGCCAAGGTCTAACAATTCATCCCATTGGACACACTCGGCACGAATGAATCCCCGCTCGAAGTCTCCGTGGATTACACCAGCGGCCTGAGGCGCGAGCGACCCAGCCCGAAATGTCCATGCCCTGCTCTCTTGTTCGCCGGTGGTGAAGTACGTACGTAAACCGAGCACGTGATAGGCAGCTCTTACAAATCGCGGCAGAGCACCGTCGCCGAGCCCCAAGCCCTCGAGCATCTCGGCCCTGTCTTCAAGTGGCAACTGGGCTGCCTCGGCCTCGAGTTGAATGCAGGCGCCAAAAACCTGCGCACCGTCGAGTTCGGCGATCACAGGGGCAGTGATGTCGTCGACATCGTCGAGTTGGCTCTCGTCGATATTCACCACCGCGAGCACCGGTTTGTTAGTTAGAAGTTGAAACTCTTTGAGCGCTGCCCGATCGTCGGGTTTTATACTGCTCCGGTAAATAGGCACACCGCCTTCGAGCGCCGCCTGCGCCAACTCAAGAACACGAACCCCGTCGAGCAGCGATTTGTCGCCTTTCGCCTGACGACTCAACTTGTTCACTTGTTTCTCAACCGATTCGAGATCGGCCAGGCTCAGCTCGATTTCTAGAATCCGCAAATGCTCGAGTGGATCGGTGGGGCCAGGAACGTCAGAATCCAAGAATGCGCGGAGAACGAAAACGATCGCGTCGACCTCACGAATCCCGCCCAAGAACTTGTTGCCCAAGCCTTCACCCGACGATGCCCCCTCCACCAGTCCGCCGATGTCGTTGACCTGCACGGTGGCATGGATGACCTTCTTCGATTGCGACATGACAGCTAGGCGATCTAGGCGATCGTCGAAGACTTTGGCGATGCCAACGTTTGGGTCGGTGGTAGCAAAAGCATAGGGCGCGGCTAGCGCTCCGCCGCCGGTAAGAGCGTTGTAAAGCGATGACTTGCCAGCGTTGGGAAGGCCAACGAACCCGAATCGTTCCATAGCGGCCCAAGGGTAGTAGCAGCGCCAAACAATCCACTCTGCGGGCCGAGGCCCCGCTCGAACGAGGCAGCGCTATGACTACAGCAATCCCAAGGCCGTAGTCTCGGTTGATGGATGTGGTGCTCGACGCTCTGGAGTTAGCTAGCTACTACCTCGACCGCGAGTTAGCCCCTTCACAAAAGGTACGAGCGTTTAGCAAGGCCGCTGCCGTGGTTCGATCGGCAACCCCCGGGTCGATCGCTGAGCGTGCGGCGGCCGGAACCCTCACCGATCTCGATGGCATTGGATCTAGCACCGCGGCGGTCATCGTCGAAGCGCTCGATGGTGTCGACGACGGTTACCTCGCCAAGCTCGAGCAACGCACACGAATCGACCCGGGTACGGGAGCTGACATTAGGGCGAAGCTTCGCGGCGATTGTCACAGCCATTCGAGTTGGTCCGACGGCGGCGCCGAGATTCGCAGTATGGCCATCACCGCGATTGCGCTGGGCCACGATTACCTCGTGGCCACCGACCATTCAGCGCGTCTCACGATCGCCCACGGCCTCGATGAGGAGCGGCTGGATCAACAGTTAGTTGAGATCGAGCAGCTCAACGTGGAGTTAGCTCCGTTCAGGATTCTCACCGGGATGGAGGTAGACATTCTCACCGACGGCTCGCTCGACCTAAGCGACGAATATCTTGCGCGGCTCGACATCGTTGTGGCAAGTGTTCACTCGAAGCTCCGCATGCCGTCCGACTCGATGACCCGCCGAATGGCCACCGCCATCGCTAGCCCTCATGTCGACATCTTGGGGCACTGCACCAACCGCAAACTTTCAGGCGGTGGTCGCCCCCCATCGCAGTTCGACGCCGAGATCATCTTTGCAGCATGCGTTCGGTTCGACACAGCACTTGAAATCAACTGTCGACCAGAACGACAAGATCCTCCCGAGGATTTGCTGTCCCTCGCTGTCGAATGGGACACAAAGATCGCAATCAATACCGACGCGCATGCACCAGGACAACTCGAATGGCAACCATACGGCTGTGACAAAGCCGCAAGGCTCGAGGTAAAGACCGAGAACATAATCAACACCTGGAGCGTCGACCGCCTCCTAGATTGGGCAGCTTCACATCCTGCCTAGCCCGTAGGCGCAATCCGGGCGCCAAGGCGCCCTCGATGCGCACTGCTGAACGCAAGCGCGGCGCTCAGCGTTGTTTCGGGTCTCCGAGCTTTCACTCCCCGTTAGGTTCCGGCACTCCGCGTCGCCCTAGGTGACGACCTGCACCTGACGGCGCCAAGCGTCGCTTCGGGTCTCCGAGCTTTCACGTCCCCGTCAGGGTGCAGACTGTCGCGTTGTGCGTGACCGCGCCGAGAACCCGCTCGGCCGCGCCAGCCTTGAGGGCGGGGCCCGATTACTGCACTCCGTGCAGGCCGTTCAGGCCACGGAGACCGCCGCAGCGCCCCCCAAAACAACCCTGGGCTGAAAAAGCGCTGTAAGGCGAAGGGCGCCAGCCCGCAGCCTGAGCCCCCCGGCCTGCGTGACCACCGAACGCCAGCCAACAAAACCTGGACCTGACGGCGCTCAGCGTTGTTTCGGGTCTCCAAGCTTTCACATCCCCGCAAGGGTGCAGACTCTGGTGTTGTACGTCGCCGCGCCGAGAACCGGCTGGGTCGAATGCGTAATGTGGGCGTAGCCCGACTACTGCACTCCGTGCAGGCCGTTCAGGCCACGGAGACCGCCGCAGCGCCCAGC
>CBERPN010000322.1:0-5152 GCA_965524675.1 uncultured bacterium | reverse complement strand
GCCCGCTGAATCATCGAGATCGTCGACCACTTCGGCTCGACCCGATGACCCTGGAAGGCGTAGCCGCAGCGACCGCGGACGCGATGCTTCGCGGCGACCGGTGACCTCGATCAGTACCTGTCTGCTTCGCAGGTAGCCATGGCCTTCTCCTAGGCCGTCCCAGCGACAATCGGCGATTTTGAAACAAAGGTCGCTAGTACCAATTGGGTCGGCACCCACCGACATCATTACGGTGCCGCGTTCGCGAGCACGCGAACTCAGCCGGCGCTGGTCAGAGGGGGTCAGGCGATGCTGGGGTGACACCAGAACCAGATCGAACGAGCCGACGAGTGCACCCACCACCGATGCCCACATCGCAGACTCGGGTCGTTCGATAACGGCCAATCGCTCGAGCGCAACACCCAACTCGGCGGCGGCCGCTAATCCGACCGCGGGCATTCCTACCACTACAGCCCACGACCCTCGTTGGGTTGCTTCGGCTATTAGTGCCAAGGCAAACGATGTCGTTCCTAGACCTTCGGTTCCTTGGACGGCAAGCGATGTTCCACGCCGCAATCCGCCCCATGGCACAAGGGTCGCAAGCGGCGCCGACAGTGGTAAAAGTTGTTCGCCCGCCAGCGTTATGGGCGCGACCTTGGCTCGAACCTCACCCGGTATTGCTCTAAGCGCTGCAGAACTCATCCGCGCGAGTATCGAACACTTGTTCGACTATGTCAATTTTGGCCAATAAGGCCGTCTCTGCACTCGTCCTGGTTAATGAACTAACATGAGGGCGACCATGGGTACGCTGCACCGCGTTCACATGCTGGCGCAGCGCACACAATCAGGGGAAACAGATGGCTCAGGTAGTTCTTGAAAAGCTCGACAAGATTTATCCCAATGGCGTACAAGCCATCCATCAGCTTGATCTCGAGATTCAAGATGGTGAGTTCTTAGTACTCGTCGGCCCCTCGGGCTGTGGCAAATCCACCGCACTGCGAATGATCGCCGGGCTCGAAGAGATCACGGCGGGCACCCTCAAGATCGGCGACCGGGTCGTCAACGATGTGGCTCCCAAAGATCGCGACATCGCCATGGTGTTTCAGAACTACGCGCTATATCCCCACATGACCGTGTACGACAACATTGGCTTTTCGCTCAAGCTGGCCAAGGTTCCCAAGGCCGAACTCGACTCTCGGGTTCGCAACGCCGCTCAAATCCTCGAACTCGAAGATTTCCTCGACCGCAAGCCGGGTCAGCTCTCGGGTGGTCAGCGTCAGCGGGTTGCCATGGGGCGAGCCATCGTGCGCCAGCCATCGGCGTTCCTGATGGACGAACCATTGTCGAACCTCGATGCCAAACTACGGGTTCAGATGCGGGCCGAAATCGCTCGCCTCCAGCGTGACCTCGGGGTAACAACTTTCTACGTCACCCATGACCAGGTCGAAGCCATGACCATGGGCGACCGAGTGGCGGTAATCAAAGACGGCTACCTCCAACAGGTCGATACGCCACAGAACCTCTACGACCACCCCGCGAACATCTTCGTCGCCTCGTTCATTGGTTCACCTTCGATGAACATCTACGAAGCCCAACTCGGCGAGCTCGGCGACCAAGGCGCCACCCTTCACCTCGGAAGCATCGAGCTGCACATCCCAAGGTCGGTATTCGATGCCAAACTCGAACTCGCTGCAAGAGCTGGCGGCCCGATCAGCGCTGGCATCCGGCCCGAAGATCTCGAAGACGCATCGCTCAAGACCAATCCGCCCAACCAGCAATTCCGCTCCGAGATCATCCTTATGGAATCGCTCGGCTCTGAGATCATGGTTCACTTCTCCATCGATGCAAAGGCGGCCGACAGCGGCGACCCCGACGCTGTTGAAGAGGTAGGCACCGGTGACGGCAGCAGCTGTGTCGGCCGGTTCAACCCTCGCAGCCAGGTACGTCTAGGCGACACCGTCGACGTAGCGGTAGACACCACACGCATGCACTTCTTCGATCACAGCACCGGCTTGGCTATCTAAAATCTAGTGTGGCCTGAGCACCGTCACGGTGCTCAGGCCACAAAATTTCGGAGCAGTTCGGTTACGTAGGCCGACCTGGAGATTTGTAGATCGTCGGCCATGGTGTCGATGTGGACGAGCACCGCGGTCGGGATGTTGAGCGGTATCTGAACTCGGCCGGCCGGCGGGCGGCGGCGCAGCTCGAGGCTTGCTGGCATCGCTGGCGAGTCCTCGGCATCGGCCTCTTGCTCGCCGGACATCTCAGCGGCATAGCCGAGGTGCAAATCGACGATGATGTCGAGGTAGTAGGTCGACTCGGCCGCCACCTTCGCCCGCAGCGCGTCGGCCGCGGCGATGGGCAAACTGAGGGTGATGCGTTTCATCGCTGGCTCGCCCTGTCGCGACCGCGAGGCCTTACCAGAAGATGGCTGGGACGAGCTTCTGGCCGCTCCAGAACTACCCGGCGACGAGGCCCCAAACCCCGACAGATCTCGAGTCGACCTCATGCCGATAGCCCTTCGGCCATAGGTGCCGACACCATGCTTAAGGGTGCCGACACCATGCTTAAGGGTGCCGACACCATGCTCAAGATCTCGGCACTCAGTCGTAAGTAGTCCGTCGCCAAACCTGTTACCGGCGATTCGTGAGCCAACATCCCAAGACGTCTCATCTCGAATGCGCTGCGCTCGTCGTGGCGGATAGGCGGTGCCAACACCGGGGCCACGCCTTGTAGGTCGGTTTCGAGCAGCTCGGTCACCTCGTCGACAACCGATTCAACGCCCGAGACCACACCGAATAGGGCAACGCCCAGCAGTCCGATATCTGGATTGTGTTCGTTGCGGATACCCCCAACCCGACGAGCGAGCACCTGTAGCCCGTCGAGCGACCCTGGGTCTAGGCGAACCGGAACCACGATCCAGCGACTCGCTAGCAGAGCTCCGTCGAGCAGAGTGCCGACCCCTGGCGGACAGTCGATCAGCACCAGGTCATAACCCACCGCAGCAGCCCTGAGGGTATTGGCCAGGCCGTGCTCGGTCCCGTCGACCAACTCATCTAGCCGACTGCCGCCGCTCAAGACGTCGAGGTTCGGTCGTACCGAGGCCATAGGGGTTACGTCGCCGCCCCACAGCACCGCTTCGGTGAACTGGTTGCCGTCGGCGTCGTAGTTCTGCGCTCCGTAGCCGAGGTCGGCTGAAAGGTCTCCCTGCGGGTCGAGATCGACCGCCAGCACTCGCCACCCAGATTTGGCCGCGATACCCGCAACATTGGCCACGATCGAGGTTTTTCCCACCCCTCCTTTGGGGTTCGCCACCGCTACACAATTCGGGTTCATAGCCAACTCGATTCGAGAGGTACATACATCACCCATACATGATCGGCACATTGTCCATAGGTGTTTAGGCCTTATGGCCCGATTCCCGCCATTTCAACGATCTCAAGGGCTCGGAACGCTTATTTGGTGCGGCTAAACGTCGAAGGTCCTTGGTGGTCTAGCGCTCTTTGAGCACTGGGCCCAGGGACCTTAGATGCAATACAGACCGGGACGCTTTGCTGTTGTTTTTCAACGCTTTGCTGCTTTGCTTGTGGTTTTTGCCACGATCGCAGCAATAACGGTACTGTCGCGCCCGCCTATAGCTGCGGCCGTCGAGCTGCCGCCCACAACTAACAACGACCTGTTCATTCAGACGTCTGGCCCGAACGCCCCGATCACAATCGGCGACTACTACACCAGCCCGACGGGAGCAGGTGGTGCCGGTCAAGACCACCTGATCGATATCGTCATCCCCGTCGACTGGCCTGGCCTCGCCGTAACCATCGCCCTATACGACCCCGAGCTTGAAGAGCCAGATCCGATCGCCCCGTCGCTTCTGGCCGACGACGAGCTACGCGGTGTGGGCGACGACGCCACCTTCACCTTGTTCGATCCGAGTGGCGCCACGGTGGCCTCGCAGACCTATGTTCCAGGCGGCGGCAGCAACGCCTCTTGGACCGAACTCGCTACTTTCACCCCGGCCGGGGCTGGCACCTACCAGCTCACCATCAGCGTCAGCGACGACGACGACAACTCATGGCGCCTCTCAGCCGCACACGACCCCGACTGCCCCACCGGTGGCTGCGCTACCTCCGAGCTAGTCGACGGCGACGAAATAGACGATCCCGATGGCGTTCCCGGCACGGCCGACGAGCTTCAGGTGGGCATCCAACGCTCTACATTCCAACATGCGGGAACCGGCACCGTATGTAACGACTTCTACTTCTTCGTCGACAACTCCGACCCGGTGATCGAACTACACAACTTCGACATCGACAGTTCCGGAACGGTCATCTACACCCTGCCCGACGGATCGACTGCCAACGGTACGGTCTCGGGCAACGGAATCTGGAACAACTCAACAACGGCGACCCGGGTTGGCGACAGCTTCACCATCGATGCCAGCCGGGTTGGCTGGTGGTCGGCCGAAATCTGCCTGACCCCCAACAACCAGTACATCTTTGAAGGCGTGCTCGGCGAGCTCGTCTACCTCGAAGACCCACCGCCGATCCCGTCGATGACCGTAAGCAAGGACGACGGCGAAACCATCGTCGCAGTCGGCGACACCCTCAGCTACGACATTGCGTATGAGAACACATCGTCAGGCACCGCCAGCCCCGGTCGAGCCGATGGCGTGACCATTGTCGACACCCTACCTACCGGCACAACCTTCCTCGGTTGCAGTTTTGGAGGCGGGGTAGCGGGAACCTGCAGTGAGAGTGGGGGTTCGGTTACCTGGTCGTTCGATAATCCGGTCGCCATCGGAACGACCGGAACAGTGTCGTTACAAGTACAGGTAAACGGCGCAGCGGTCGACCCGGTGCTCAATACCGTAAGCATTGTCTGGGCTGACGCTTTCGGCAACCTCTATGCCCCGGTCGAGGCCACAGATTCTGACGCGCTTGTTCCAACCGATCTCAGCCTCACCAAAACCAGCGATGCCCCCGTCGACTTAGAACCGGGCGACACCATCAGCTATACCATCGAAGTCGAAAACGCCAGCTCGACACCCCAAACCAACGTTGCGGTTACCGACCCGCTCCCGGCCGGAACGACCTATGTCGCCGAGTCGACCTCCATCACTTATGACGAGCCGGTATCTACCGCCACGTTCAGCGACGATTTCGAATCGGGTAAC
>CBERPN010000321.1:0-5169 GCA_965524675.1 uncultured bacterium | reverse complement strand
ATGGGGTCAAGTCTCTTCTTCCGTCATCTATGGGGTCAAGTCTCTTCTTCCGTCAAGTACGCTCTCCGGTCGGCAGTCCGAGACCCCGTCAACGCCTCCGACCAGCCCTCCCACGCGGACTCGTCGGTGCCTGCGACCGCCTTGGCTCGCAGGTCCAGCAACCTGACAGAAGAAGAGACTTGACCCCCTTACCACGTGGGCGATGGGGGACTTGAACCCTCGACCTCTGCCGTGTGAAGGCAGCGCTCTAGCCAGCTGAGCTAATCGCCCTAAGCCTTTTACGATACCGGCCAGAACTGTCGTTGTACCAGTTCGCGGTGGCCCGGTCGCCCGACAGCAATCAGCTCGTGGGGCAATTGGCCTGAAATAGCACCTTCACTCTTGCGGTCCGGCGAGTTCGTCTGTCTTGGAGTTGCGCTAGTGCGGTCGCCAGCTTCTTTGGTCGTCGCACGAATTTTTCGATCGAGGCCTGCACCGCAGCGTCGTAACGAGCCCTGATCCGATCGATCGAGCGGATGAGTCGGGTGCCATGCTCGCCTTCGTCAGCGCAGGGATCGACGACCGGAAGCTTCACGTCGGCGGGCGAATCAATCGTCTCGCCGATGTGAAACTCGATTTCGATGATGGTGCTGGTAGAGGCCGGGAGAATCACCGATCCCGACACCGACCGAACCCGAACTACGTAGTCGCCTTCAATCAAGTCGCCAAAGCCGCAGCGGCGATCTACGTCGAGGGGTGGGTTACAGAGTTCGACTGCGGAACCGCTCAGTTCGCGAAGCGTCACGTAGTAGCCGGCGATTCCGGTCATGTCGTCTGGGTCAGACCAGGCGACGGTGGTCTCGATCCCAGGCTCGCCCGACGACGGTGTCGCCTCAACCTGTAGTGGAGCGTGAACGGGCATCGTAATGCGCGATTTAGCCAGAAACGAGCCGATTCGGGCATTGGTTTCCTCGACCGCAATCTCGTAGCGTTTACCTGGAGTGAGGCCTTCGAGGATGCACTGCGAGTCTGCCGGTTCGGGAGTTTCGCCGTCGGGGGAGGCGAAGCCGATAGAGCGAGCGAGTTCTGGGCATTCGACCACTGGTTGGCCGACCCCATCGTGGCTAACCTCGCCGACTGTTACGCGAAAGCCGTTGACGCTGGTTTGCTCGCCGTTGGCGCTCTGCCAATCGACATGCACCGACTCGGGGGTAAGGGCGTTCAGTTCTAATTGCTGAGGAGGTGGGGCGGGACAGCGCGGCGCGTCCGGAGCGCAGATGTCTTCGGCCCCGACCCAAGAAGCCCCAAAGATGGTTGCGACCGTTGTGAGGATGGCGAATATGGCGAAGGTGATAGCGAGACGCACAACAAAACGCTACCTGTTACAAGGGTGGTTGCAGTGGATAGTGGTGCTGTTGGGCCTAAAGGTGCCAAAGTATCTTCTGTCAAACAACGTGTAGTATGTGGACAATGGTGCGCGAGTGGATTGCTGACAGGCGATCGGTAACACTGAGCGTGCACGAAAGCGGAGGCTTGTTGCATGAACGTTCTTAACGAAGTGATTCTGGGTGACTGCATTGTCGATGGCCCGACCCAGCTATTGAGTACTGTCACCGGTGATCTCTTCGTGCGTTCGGGGGGCCTCGACCTGCAAGGCATGGTCATCGGGTCTGTCATCGTGGACGCTGGCGACGTGCTCATCGGCGGCACCGTGGGTCATGACGTAATCAACAAAGGTGGCAGGGTGCGGGTCACCGGCACGGTAACGGGTGAGGTGTTTGGTTCGCAGAGCGAGACCCGAATCGATGGTTCGGCTCAGGCCTCCTACGGTCGAGGCCCATATCCGGATCAAACGCCAGTCGGCCGGTCAGGTGAAGAAGCTAGCGACACAGGGTCTTTGCGGCAGGTGCAAAAGGCCGATGCGGTCGCAACCCAAGCGCCAACTCGGGCCGAGTCTGCTCGGCCCGTTGTCGAGCCTGAGAAAACCCGCATTGAACCACTTCAGACACCTGCACCGCCAACCGTACTACCAGAGAAGCCCACCAAGGTGACTCCGTTAGCTCCGATGAGTGAATCTTCGACTAACAAGATCGAGCACGAAGACCAACGCGACGTCACCTTTGTAGAAACCCTTGCCGAATGGCTGCCAGAGTTGGCCGAAGGGCCAAGTCTTTAAGCCCGCTGAGTTTCAGTTTTACCACCGTGCGTGGTCATAATGGTTCGCTGTGACTACTGAACGTCAAACCCGGCTGCGTCCGATCGTGGTCCTTACCGCGCTGCTGTTGTTTGGAGCATCGCTTGGGCTGGCTCGCCCCGCCTCGGCTAGCGCCACGACGGCTGTTCCGGTCGCCGACACATCTTGGGCCCTGCCGTCGCTCGCTACACTGGCAGAGGCCGATCAATACTTTACATACCTCGCTAGCGCCGGTTTTGATCAGGTATGGATGTCGTACTTCAGCCTGGGTGGAATCGATATCCGAAACCCTCGTGGCCAGACAGCGGCGGCGTTGGTCGACGGCCAGTGGCAACTCGATCAGGGCTACGCCAGCTATATCCGGGAGATACTAGACCTCGCGGAACAGCGAGGAATTGGTGTTGGACTCGCAGCGATTTGGGGTGTCACTTACCTAAATGACTTCTTCGCTCCTGGCGGTTGCCTTGTTAACCAGGGACCACTAAATGCTTCGAACTCGGGCTTGCTGGGCCGCCAGCTCGACGATGCGATCGGTGACCACCCTGCGCTCGAGCTTTGGATACTCGGGGGCGATAACTTCTGTGACCGCAGCCAAGACCAGGAAGATCCGGCGGTTTGGGCCAACCTCGCTGACGGGCTGCGCCACGATGGGTCGTCGATCCCGCTTGCATATCACACGCCGGGTACTCGCAAGGGTCAACAGAAGTTCATCGACGAGCCTTGGGTAGAGATCGTTGCTGCTCAGACCGGCCACTGCGTGAACGACGTGTTTATGCGTCTCGAGCTTGCTGAATTGC
Source organism: uncultured bacterium (assembly GCA_965524675.1). GTDB lineage: Bacteria > Actinomycetota > Acidimicrobiia > Acidimicrobiales > SHLQ01 > CALLQB01. The sequence continues at coordinate 2,199 of CBERPN010000321.1, read as the reverse complement.
TGTCAAAAACAGCCAAGCCGGTCATCGCTGCTGAGCTTCGCTACGAAGCGATCGCGCCGAGCTTCGCCGAGTGCCCAGCACATGGCGAGGACAACCCAGTAACTCCCGCAGATGTCGTGGCCGACGTCGAGGGGGCGCTTACGATGGGCGTCGTTCAAATCGTCTATGGGCACAACGAGCGCTGGCAATGGGGGCTCGGCACCGACGGATCTGCGGGCAATGGCTGGCAAAGCGTCAAAGACAGCTTCGGTGCGCCTGGCGAGAAGCTCATGTTCGAATTCTTGAACTCGACAGCTCGGCCCGACCCTAGGATCGCGCGGCCTCCTGACGTGTTTGGAGAGGAGGCTTCGCCGACGGTAGCGCTTGCGCCGGTAGCGGTTGGGTTCCAAGCCTTTGCTCACGACATCAACGGAGACTCGCATTCGTTCAGGTGGCATTTCGGGGACGGAACGTCGAAGGCAGGATCTCACCTTTTTCACACGTATACGAGCTTTGGTGCTTATGAGGCATTCGTAGAAGTCACCGAGCGAGAGTCCGGCGTGTCGGTAAGGGGCAAGACAATCTTTGTGTACATCGGCGACGCCGATCGTCCGGCGCCTATCCCGTCGCCGGAACCAGAACCAGAACCAGAAGTTGTGCGACCCGATGCGGAGATAGTTCGAATCGATACCTCGGCAGGGCGCCGGCTCATATCTGGGACGGCGCTAGACGATACCGGTGTGCGAGCTGTTCGAGTTCGCATTAAGGACACCAAGACCGGGCTGTACTGGCACAACAAGGCCGCTAAGTGGGGTAAGCGACGCAAGTGGAACAAAGCCAAGCTTTCTTCTCGTCGGGCGACCTCAACGATTTGGACCTTTCCGTTTCGAGAAAAGCGGGCGGGTGGTTCGGGCCGGTACAAGGTGGTGGTGTCGGCGGTTGACGTCGACCGCAACGTAGAGGCGAAAAAGTGGTCCAAGGCGGGCTTCAGATAGCGAGTTTGCGTCCGATGGTGGAGAGTGTCCGAACTCTTACCAAGGTCATCAGCGGTCGAAACGCCGCCCCTACTCCGTCTTCGCTGTGCGCCGTGCGATGTGGCTTGGTCGGGCGAGCAGGAATCGCCGTGTTGGGTTTGCGGCGAGCCAGGTACCGGGTTGCGGACGCTCGTGCGCTTCGGTGGCGTCGAACAACTCGACCTCGAACTCGACTTCGACTACTGACCGCTGGCGCTCAACTGCTGCAATCCATGTCTACAGTAATCACTTTGACGTGAAATAGCACGAAAAGCATGGTAACGATAGGTGAGTGCTTATTCGCTCTGTCATGCTGTTGCTCATGGCTACCTGCCTTGGGTTTCTGGGTGTAGTCGCCTTCGGCGGACAAATCGTCGGGCCAACGTCAGCGGTGGCGGACGGTCTCGAGACCTCGAGTCTGGTGGTCGAGAGAACCTCGACCGCTTTGGAGCCGGTCGCTGTAAACCCATTGTCGATTACGAAGATCTCGGCTTTCGCCTGCGACGAGTCGCAAATCGGCTCCGGATTTCTAACAGATGATGGGCTGTTCACGGCCGCTCATGTCGTCGGCGACGCGGAGGTCGCCTTTGTCACGCCGCATCTCCAACAGTCGATCATGGGAACGATTGTTGGGCGCACCGTCGCCGGTGAAGATGTGTCACTCATTGAAGTTTCGCTTCAGGAACCGTCGCTGCCCACCACCGACATCATCCCAGAGCGTGGTTCGACGACAACCGTGGCTGGTCATCCATTTGGGGGAGCGCTAACGATCCGCGCCGGAAAGATGCTCGGAATGGGCGCGGGCGCATTGTTCGGCCTTGACGCAAACCGGGTAATCATGGTTGATGTCCCGGTCGAAGAGGGATTTTCTGGCGGACCGGTCCTTAACTCTGCGGGAGAAGTATTCGCTGTCATCGTCGCGGTTGAGGTCGGTACCAATACAACCCTTGCAATCCCGCTGGCCGATATCGAGTTAGATGGCTTCGCTCGTCACGACTGCAGTATTTAGGCGGGCAGTGTTTAGGCGGGCAGTGTGTAGCCGGACAGTGGCCAACCGCTAACCTAGGTTGGCGTGACCGGGCCACCGTTTCATACCGTTCTGTGGATCGACGGCAACCCGCCGATTTCAGCAACTACAGACGACCTGTCGGCCGCTGAGTTGACAATCGCCGCCGATGGGGGACTCAACCACGCGATCGCCGCCGGG
>CBERPN010000320.1:0-5176 GCA_965524675.1 uncultured bacterium | reverse complement strand
GATCGCTGAACCGTGCGCCAGCCCAGGTTGTTATCTGGCTCCAGCCTTCGATGCATTTGTGTTCAATGACCATCTCGTGACGTTCGAGGGCCCTGATGTCGTCGAGCGAGTGAGTCCCCAGCAGTTCACCACCGTCACCCTCGACCCTGAGTTCCCACGAATCGAGGTCGTACGGATCCTCGTCGCGACCCGGTAGCCCGGTGAGCCCGTGGCGACCATTGACCCGAAGCACCGACGACTGCGAGGCTGCGTATGTGGGGGCCAGCGCATCGTCTCGAAACAGGGTGCTCCAGACCGACTCGTTTACTTCCAAACCGCTGCGAAGCACGTCGGGTATGCGCCGGTCGGCGGGTCGGTTCTGAACCCAGCGGAATCCGGCTGCACCAGCTGCTGTGGCCGCCCCAGCGAGTAGGAACGACCGGCGCGAGCGAGCCCGAAACTGCTCTTCGCTGATCGATTCGTCCTTCGGCTTTGCCGCATTGTCGTCATCGTGGTCAGACATCGGAGTTCCCTTCGCTCGACTGCGCCGGTTTTGGATCGAGTTCGTAGCCGGTAACCATCGCCCAGAAGTTGCTAAATCCGGCTCGCGCTACCTGCAACATATGGACCACAAAGAAGATCAGAAAGGTCATCGTTGTAAAGAAGTGAATGGCCCGTGCGTTCTCGTACCCCCCGAACATGTTGGTCAACAAACTCAACTGGGTCGGCTTGTAGATGGCGAATCCTGTCAGCAGCATCACCAACCCTAGGAAGATGATGAGGCTGTAGCTGAGTCGTTGTGCAGCGTTGTACTTGCCGGTCTGTGGTGGTGCGGTCTTTCGTAGTTTCAGATCGTGTAGCGCGACCTTAAGGCTGTCGCCGAACGACGATTTGTTGGGGGCGATGTCGCGCCACTGACCGGTGAAGAAACACAAGAGTGCGTAGCCGATGCCGTTGAGGGCAAAGATCCAGCCGAAGGTGAGATGAAAGGCGAGGCCTCTCGCGAGCTTGCGGTTGAGGCCCAGCGTTTCGTTCACCGAGTCGGGGAAAAGGTCGAACCAGTGCCATCCACCAATGCCGACGCCGAACGGGTCGCGAACGTCGGCCCAATAGATGCGAAGTCCGCTCCAGATCATGATGGTGAGAATCGGAAAGTTCACCCAATGCATCCAACGGGTGAAGCGACGGTGCTTTAGCCTTGCCCGGCGTTCGGGTTCGGCGCTATCGATGGTGGGCGTTCGAGTGAGGGTGGTCATGCGTATGTGGTCCTACGGCTTATTACCAGCATGCAAGGTCAACGCCCAGATTCCTCGCCGAGTTCCCGACCGGCGCCTAACCCAATCGAACTGGTCGGGCTCGTGGCCCCCATAGGGGCCATCTCCCCGACCAGAACGTGGATTGTTGCAGCTTGCTACGAAGCGATCGGGTCGATCGGGTCGATCGGTCGGATCGTTATGTCGACACAGGGGTGGCAACCTCTAGCAATACGCCGTTCGGGTCGAGGACGTAGGCGACCGTTTGGCCCCATGGTTTGTCGACCGGCTCGGCGTAGGGGCGCGCTCCGGACTCGATCGCAGCCTGGACGGTGGCCGCGACATCGGTGGTGATCAGCGTGATGGATATGCCTGGGGGTGGCGACGCTGGGTCGAGGCGGATGAATCCTCCCGCGTGGGACAGGTTGGATTCGGCCAGGGTGTTAGAGGCGAACGAGAGCGTGGTCGCTCCGGTGTCGACTTCGCCGTAATCGCCGTCAGGGGTCACGAATTTCTCGGGTAGACCGAACGCTGACTTGTAGAAGTCAAGGGTCGACCGCACATCGTCCACATAGAAGATCGTGTAGCCCAGGGTTACAGACATCGGGGGCCTCGGGCTCGGCTGGTGGTTGCTCTCATGGTTTGGATCGTACGCAACCACTGCGACAGCCGACTGTCGGATATATTCGAATTCTCTAAACTGAGGGGCTGGATTCGGTGTTTGGTTGGGTGGTGAATCGCCTCGAGAGGCTCCATGCGCTCGCCGAACTCCTGCGCAGGGCGGCACCCCGACCGGTCAGTGCTGCGTCGCTGGCCGATCGCTTCGGCGTCACCCGACGAACGATAGAGCGAGACCTCGCGGCGTTGCGCCGCGCTGGCGTGCCGTTGTATGCAGAACATGGTCGAACCGGAGGCCAGGTAAGTCTCGACCGATCCGGCACCACCGTGTTGATGCTCTCGTCGGCCGAAGTCTCGGCGATCGTGGTCGCGCTCGCGGCGGCCGGGCCCCACATGCCGTTCAATGACGCTGGCATCACGGCAGCTGAACGACTTATCGACTCGCTCGGCCCGACGAGCCAAGTGACAGTCGAGGAGCTGCGCAGCCGGATTCGAGTGCGTCAGCAAGGCCAGGTACCGAAACGAGCACGCCGGACAGTCGAAGAGGCACTTCGCCGATCGGTCGTAGTCAACATCGACTACGCCGACGCCGACGGCGACGAGACGACCCGCAGCGTCGACCCGGTGGGCTTCTACAACGGCGCTGAGAGTTGGTACTTCATCGGCTGGTGCCATCTTCGCACTGCGGGCCGGATCTTTCGCCTCGACCGGATCAAAGGGGCTCGCCTCACCACCCGACCCAGCCGTCAGCACGACGTCGACGAAACACTCGGATGGGTACCCGAGGATCTCACAATCCCCTGATAGGAGACCGCAGACCCTCCATTCTGTTTGAAACATTACCCCCCCCAGAGTGGGGAGACTCTCAAGTAGTACGGAGGTCTTCAGGTTGATCGAGAGAAGTCAGCGCGGCGAACCAGCCTTCGAGATCGGTGACAGCGGTGAACATTGCGTCGCACCCAGCGTTGGTCTCCGCCTCAATCGCCGACCTCGCAGCGAGACCCGTCACTGTGGCCGTTCCCTGTGCTGTCAGCCAGCCTTTGGCAATGAGACTCTCGGGTGTTCGCGATCCGGGTTCCGATTTGGAAGCGGAACTGAGTGCAACGATCTCCGCCGCTATAAGCCCAGCCTCCTCCCACGCCGTGATGTGTGCATCAAAACGGGCGTATCTCAGACCGGTAAGAACGTGATGAAGACGATGGGCCAATTCAGTGGGCTCTGGGAGCGACCGGAACGCGTTGACCATCGTCCCCGATGCATGTGTAAGTGCTTCAGTGGCTCCACGCTGAGCAACGACTAGTTCGTCTCCCCACAGACTCACGGCGGTGTCGGATCGGGCCTTAAGTATGACCTCGAGAACATCTCTGAGTGCTCCAGACGGGCGATGCTGGTCGTCAACCAAGCGAGACTCCTGCAGGCGGCTGATCATCACTGCGACTATGTCGTCGGGTTCGTACCGGAATCTCAACCGTGCGATTTTCAAAGTGCACGCGCCAGCCGCCAGGAACTCTGCGAGATCGTAGAAGTGGCCCGGAGACTCGACGCCGATCGTCTCGGCCAGCGGTCCGAATGATGATCGATGGCGGGACATGACCGTTCGGTGCATCCCGATGACAAGCCGGTCGACTTCTCGGGCGATTTCAGCTGTCGTTGGCGAGGGCACTCGGTCACGGTATCGACATACCGAACGCATTCTCCGGTCGCCCTCCCGAGCGGGTGGCGATTACGTGAAGTTGCGATCCGAGCCAGCGGTAGGGGTCGGTTCGCCTCGTAGTGCCGGCCGCATCGCCAATCCATGCGCATTCTTGAACGTGATGGACAACAGGCCGCCTGAGCTAACCCGCTTCGACAGCTGAGCAATCACCTGGCCCGGATGATCAAGGTACATGAGCAGGCCGTGCGCGAAGATTGCCAAGCTTCGCGATCCACGCGGTCTCCCCAGCGTCGAAGCTCCCCATCGCTTCATCCTCTCCTCGCCAGTCAGTGTGTTCGATAGACCTGAGCGCGATGGTCGATCCGCAGGACCGTAACTATCCTATTGGTTTCGTCAATGCGATAGAGAATGCGATAGGTCCCTCGGCGAGCGCTGTGAATTCCTGCGAGTTCGTTGCGGAGCTCTCGCCCGACCCGTTGAGGGTTCTCGATCAGGGCACCGGTGATGAACTCGATGACAGCGGTACCGACAGCTTCGGGAAGAAGTTGAGCGATTGCTCGTGCCGCGGGCCGGGCGACGACAAGCTCGAAGCGCTCGTCAGTCACTGACTGGGCGGTGATCGCAATGCACGTACTGCGTCGACGCCTCGGACGACGTCACCTGCGGCAATTGCTGCCTCTGCCTCGACTAACTCCTTGACGGCGGTTTGGTCGCCGAGCAGGTCCAGCGTTTCCTCTAAGCTGTCAAGGTCATCAGGGCTTATCAGTACTGCAGCTGGACGACCGTTGCGCGTGACAACGATTCGCTCGTGTTCGCGGTCGACCCGGTCGACGAACTCCGAGAAGCGATCCTTTACGTTCCGTAACGAGTCAATCAACATGGCTACAATTGTGCCACGCCTTGGTGCGGGTGGCAATCAACCTAGAAGTCATAGCTGTCGGCCCGAAACAAACACCGGAAACAACGTGGCAGGACATAGGTTGAGTCGTGTGAATGAGCGTCAGAGGTTGGGTTCAGCGTTCTCGGCTTTGTTGACCGCTTCGTTCATTACGAATCTGGGTGACGGAATGCGATTGGCGGCGCTTCCGTTGCTGGCCACCACGTTGACGTCATCGCCTCTGCTGATCACGTCGGTGACCGCGGCACAGTTTCTTCCCTGGGCGACGTTCGCTCCGTTCGGCGGTGTCATCGTCGACCGATCGGATCGTCGACGACTCATCATGATTTCCCAGGCATGGCGGGCGCTCATCATGGCCTTGCTCGGCGTAGCGGTGCTCGCCGATACAACCAGCATCTGGCTTTTGATGCTGGTCGCGTTCATGATCACGGTGGGCGAAATCTTGGTCGATCCGTCGGTGGTGGCCACGGTGCCCGCTCTGGTCGCCCCCGCCGATCTCGATCTGGCAAATAGCCGTATCACCACCGTCGAGGTGGTCACTAACGAATTCGTTGGCGCGCCCGTGGGGGCAGCGGCGTTCGCGTGGGCGCCCTGGCTGCCCTTCCTGCTGGATGCGATCAGCTACCTCGGATCGATCGTCCCCTTTAGCCAAGTTCGGTCGCCCTCCGTTCAAATTGACGCCCCCGCCCCTCGACGTTCGGTACGTGCGGAGATGGGCGTTGGGTTGCGATGGATCGGAGGGCATCCGTTTCTACGCCCTCTCACTCTCGGCAT
>CBERPN010000319.1:0-5199 GCA_965524675.1 uncultured bacterium | reverse complement strand
ACGGCTACACCGAGTTCTGTTGCACTATCAACGGCAGCAACGGATGCCCGCCGGGAACCCTTTACGGCGGTTGGTGGAAGGTCGACGCGTCGGGATTCTGCCAAAACCTCAACGGCCCGGGCCCCCGGTATTACCTCGACTGCAACGCGGCCTGTGGCAATTGCGGTTGCGGACCCAGCGGAATCTGCCCCGGCTCCTGCTCGGGAACGCCCTGCGGCTGCGCCAACGGAAACTGCAACAATCGCAAGGCGGGCTGTACCGGCTTTCGCTACGGCCAGTGTCAACAGGACGTTCCGTGCCTCGGGCCGATAGTTTGTCGGGTCGTCACCTGTGTGGCGCCTTGGGAACTCGACGACACTTGCACCCGCACCGTCCGGACCGACAACAACACCCGCCACCACAACGCGGCCTGTTTACAGGGTGACGCTGGCGATCCTCAGGGCTCGATGACTATCGCTCACATCGTCCCAGGTGGAGTCCGGATCGCTGGCTGGGTTTTGGACACAGCCTCCAAGCGCGTCCGTCTCAGTGTCGGGTCGCGAACGGTGAGCGTTCGGGCCAACAAGAACGCCGCCGATCTCGGCGAGATTGAACCATCCGGACCTCCCGTGCGGTGGTTCGTGGGTACGGTCAAGTCGCCAAACGGGCCGCAGATCGTTTGCGCTGCAGTGAAGGACTCTGGTTCGTTTCGCTCGGTGGGCTGTCGTCAGATCGTGATTCCCTCGCACCTGCCATTCGGTGCTGTCGAGTCCGCCCACGCGGGGGCGGGGGAGGTGCGGGTCATCGGCTGGGCAATCGATCGCGACATCGCTGGTCCTGTAAAGCTGAAGATCTACGTCGACGGCAAGCGCGTCCGCAGAGCCCGGGCTGGCAAACGCCGCCGCGACATCGGGCGTCTTTATCCGGGTTTTGGCAATCATCACGGTTTTGATCTGAAGGTTCCCGCCGATCCGGGTGCACACGAGGTGTGCGTCTACGCGGTCAACCGGAAGGGATCCAAGGCTCGGACCTTGCTCGGATTTGTAAATATCACGGTTGCGACCGGGTCACCGTTTGGCTCGCTCGACCTCGTCAGCCAAGTTCTCGGCGGCGTGTTGGTGAAGGGCTGGGCGATCGATCCCGATGTCGACGGCCCTGCAAAGGTAAAAGTGCTGGTCGACGGATCAGAAGTTGCCGTGCTTACCGCTGACGTGCCGCGACGCGACGTTGGAAGAGCACAGCCCGGATATGGGCCGAAGCATGGTTATGAAGCGATCATCGCCGTCGACGGTGGCACTCACGAGATTTGCGTTCGAGCCAGCGATGTCGGCAAGGGGCGGGCTCGAACTCTGGGTTGTCGAACCATCGACGTATCAACAGCATCACCGCAGGGCTCGATCGATGGGGTAGTGGTGCTCGATGGTCGAGTCCAGCTCACCGGCTGGGCCATCGATCCCGACGTTACGGGGCCGGTGCGTGTCCAGTTGCTGGTCGACGGAGCCGTCGTATCAGAACAGGACGCAGTGGTCGCGCGTAACGATGTCGACCTCGCCTTCGCGAACCACGGCCCGAACCATGGGTTTGACTTTGACGAGCCGATCGCCTCGGGTCGTCACGAGGTTTGCATCAATGCGCTCGACCATCGCAGCGACCCTTCCTCTGGTCTTGGTTGTTTCCAGGTCGACGTGCCATGACAGCGCTGGTGATCGTTCTCGGTGTCATCGTGTTGCTGCTGGCGCTTTTGGTTGCAGGGTTGCTTCGCAGTCACGCCGATATCTTGCGAGCGCTACACCAACTCGGCGTCAGCCTCGACCCAGCGATCGAGACGACCGCTGGTGCTTCGATCGATCTCCGGACTAAGCCCGGTGTCGCCGCGCCAAGAGCGCTAATGAGCGAGCCTCAAGACCTGACGGGGATGACACCCGAGGGTGGAACCACCAGGGTCGCCATCGTCGGTTCTGACAGCCTTACTTTGCTGGCCTTTCTATCGAGTGGCTGTCAGACCTGTGCAGGTTTCTGGGAGGCCTTCGGCGATCCCGATCGTCGAAACATCGATGGCCTTGGGGCCGAGTTGGTGATAGTTAGCAAGGGCCCCGAGAACGAGAGTGTGGCTTCGATTCGAGCGCTCGCCCCCAGCGGGGTGCGGACCCTAATGACCAACGAGGCGTGGCTCGACTACAAGGTTCCCGCATCGCCATATTTCATCCTGATCGATGGTGGCCGGGTAATCGGCGAGGGTGCCGCCGCCACTTGGGAACAGGTGTCCAACCTGCTTCGTCAGGCCATGGTTGACGCTGGCGTCGAACGGAGCGGCAAGGCCACCAAGGCTATGCGTCGAACCGGGATCGAGCGCGAGGCCAGGATCGACGAAGAACTGCGGCGAGCTGGGGTTGAGCCCGGCGATCCAAGCCTGTATCCCACTTCTCGCGAGCCAACATGACCAGCACAACGTTTCTTATGGTCGGGGTGGTGCTGGCGATCGGCGCAGCGATTCGCTCGACCTGGTCTCCCTGAGGCGAGTCGATGCTGTCGAGCATCCATCCGCTCGGGGAGCGGACACGCGGAAGCAGCTGGTCGATCACGACGACAGCTTACGTCTTCGGGTCGGTCGTGGGCGGAACAACTCTCGGAGTTCTTGGGGGAAGCTTAGGTTGGTTGGTGCTGCGAGAAGCCAGGCCCGAGGCTCTGTTGGTGGTATTTGGTGCGTTGGCGGTTTTGGCATTGTTGCGCGAATGGGATCTCGTCAAGTTCGCGCTTCCTTCGATTCATCGTCAGGTCGACGAGAACTGGTTGCTTGAGTACCGCGGTTGGGTTTACGGAATCGGGTTCGGGTTTCAGTTGGGGCTCGGGGTCGTCACAATCATCACCACCGCTAGCTTGCACCTGATGATCGTGGCGGTCGTGCTGGGTGCTTCGCCGCTGCTAGGAGCTTTGGTGGGCGCCACCTTCGGCTTGGTGCGTGGTGGATTCGTGCTATTGGGACGCCGAATTGAAACCCCAGGCGCGCTGGTCGAGTTCCATAGAGTTCTGTCGAAACGAGCACCTCACGCGAAGCTTATCTCGCGACTCTCGCTGCTCGGCGCCGTCGTCATGACCGGGATCGGGGTACTCGCATGAGCGAGCTATCGGGTCACGGTGTTGCGCTGAAACCACCGCGCGGGTGGGACGTCGAGTTCAGTGGGGCAGCATCAAAGACGCTGTCGAACCGTCCCGGAGAATCACCCTTGGTGATTCATGCAGCCAACTTTCGACTGCCAGCAAATCGTGGTGACTTCGGAAGTGGCGCAGTCGAGGTAATGGGCAATCGCGGAGTGCTCGTCGCCCTGCTCGAATACGACACCGAATCGGCAAGCACGGTGCTATTTAGCCGAAACCGGCTTCCGAAGGGTCTCTCTCCTGACGACGTTCAGTCGCATACCCTCCAGCGCGGCGTCGCTGGCCAGGCCGGGGCTCAGGTGTTCTGCGTCGAGAGTGGCCGAGCCTTCTGTCTATATGTGGTCGTAGGCAGCTTTCGCCTGCGCCACGTTCTGGTTCCGATCGCCAACGAGGTAATCGCGACCATCGAGATCGACACCTAACACCCGAAAATCTCGCAATCGGTGTCAAGTCTGGCGGTTGGGACAGCCAATCCTGACACGAGTTGGGGTTTGTTGGGTCTGCGAGGTGGCGGGTAGATCTGGATACGCTGGCCGAGTGACAACTCGAATCGTGATTATTGGTGGCGGACCCGCCGGACATAGTGCAGCCACCTACGGAGCTCGGCTCGGCGCTGAGGTCGTTCTTATCGAGCGCGACGTCATCGGCGGCGCTGCTCATATTTGGGACTGCATACCATCGAAAGCCATGATCGCTACCGGCGGTGCACTCGCGTTTCTCGCCCGCTCTGAAGGCATGGGTCTTGAAGAGGTCAATCCCCATATCGACATCGAGAACCTTCGGGCTCGTCTGGCCGGAATCGAAAACAAGCTCACGTCATCGACTCGGCGAGTACTCGAAAGTCAGAACATCAATATCGTTTGCGGCAGCGGTTCGATAGTCGGACCCCACACGGTTAAGGCCGAGACGTCCGATGGCGAGCTCGAGTTCGAGGCCGACTACATCGTGCTCTGCACAGGTAGTCGTCCCCGCATCCCCGAGTGGGCTCCAATCGATGGCGATCGTGTCCTAACCACTCGCGATGCGTACCCGCCCAAGGAGATGCCCGCGCACCTGGTCGTGATCGGGTCTGGGGTTACCGGCGTCGAGTTCGTACACATGTTTCGCTCGTTCGGTTCCGAGGTGACTTTGTTGGTGAGCCGTCAGCAAGTGTTGCCGCAAAAGGATCCCGAGGTGGCAGCAGCGCTCGAGACGGATTTCTTGCGGCGCAATGTCAACCTCATGAAGGGAGCTCGGGCCACCGCCATCGAGCGAACCGAAGACGGTGTGCGCGTGTTCTCCGAAGACGGTCGAGTGGCCGAGGGAAGCCACGTCTTGTTGGCGATCGGCTCTATCCCAAACTCCGAGTCGCTGGGACTACAAAACGTCGGGATCGAAACAGACCACGGCTACATCGATGTCGACCATCATTGCCGGTCATCGATGCCCCACATCTACGCTGCGGGAGATCTCTCTGGCCGGTTACCGCTGTCGTCGGTGGCTTCGATGCAGGGCCGCAAGATCGCCGAGCACGCCATGGGTATGCACGACCTGCCGCACCGTCACCTCGATTACGACAAGGCCGCTTCGGCCATCTTTACCGAACCCGAAATCGCCGACGTTGGTCTGGCTGAAGTCGACGCATTCGCCGAGGGTCGCAAGATTCGTGTCACGAAGGTGCCGTTCTCTGTGTCGGCGAAGGCACTTATCAACGACGATCCACGCGGCTTTGTGAAGATCATCTCCGATCCTGCCACCGGTGTAATCCTGGGCGGTTCAATCGTTGGTCGCCACGCAGCCGAACTCATCTCGGTTCTGGCTATTGCCGTCACAGCGCACCTGACGGTAAACGACATAGTCGAGAGTTTGCTGGTGCACCCCACGTTGGCCGAAGTGCTAGCTGAGGCCGCCGAATAGGCTTTAGCAGTCCCGTCGCGCCAGCGAGGGCGAGTTCATAGGGTGGCGGGTCATAGCGGAGCGCCGGAGCCGAAGGCGGAGAAAAGCAATACAGCCGCCGAATAGGTTTTAGTAGTCCCGTCGCGCCAGCGAGGGCGAGTTCATAGGGTGGCGGGTCATAGCGGAGCG
>CBERPN010000318.1:0-5205 GCA_965524675.1 uncultured bacterium | reverse complement strand
ACAACCGTGGCACCGGACACGATCGAGCTTCCTGAAACTGAAATAGTCGAAGGTGATCCTTTTCCACCGCACCCGGAGGTTCAACCAATCTCTGTCTTTGTCAATGGAACCTTGCCAGTCAACGTCGTCGTCGAGGTTTCAACGCGCACAAACCTGCCCGACGCCCCCACTCTCTTGGAGATTGACGACCAATGCATTGCGGGTGTCGATTTTGCGACGGACAATCGATTCGAAATCGAACTACAGCCCGGGCAGAACACTCTGCCGATTCTTCTCTGCGACGACGAAGTGGTCGAGCTGCCAGGACTGCTCGAGGTGAGTATCGAAGTCATCGCTTCGGGGGAGATTGCCGCGACCCAATCGTACATTCTCGAAGACGACGACTTGGTCAGCATCCAAGGGCCCGATGTGTTGCCCGAAGGTGGGGTCAAGTTCTTGTCGCCTGTGCCCTTCCCGTTCGATATCGGGGGACTAGCAGAGGTTCCACAACTGACCACCTACGACTTTACATACCAGCTGTCGCCCAACGCTCCTGACGGATCGTTTCGTGTGCGAGCGGTCGACGGGAGTGGTCTTGCCCCGGCCTGCACCGACATCGTCGGGTTCGGCGATTTGGAACTTGGGGATTGGTTCAAGGTTGGGGTTCTGGACGGACGGGGTTCGATCACGACCTGTGGTGACCCAACCCCAGAGGCGTCGAGGCCGCTTGTGCTTGAGTACGTCGCGCAGAACGGGGTGATCGTCGACGAAGGGTTCTCAATTGTGTTGCGCGATGATGACCAACCAACGCCCGTCCTGTCTGCAGAGTCGGTCGAGATTGATGAGCCGTCAGCGGCTTCGCCATCAAAGATCGTCAATGTTCCGATCTCCCTCGAGAGCCCGCTCGATTATCCATATCAGATCCTGACCTGGTTCGACTTCACGCAGTCTGGAGCGGTTCTCGGCGCACCAGGCGGGACCTGTGATGGCGATATCGAGTACATCGGTGAACTCCGCGACATTCCTGCTGGCGTAACAGAGTTCACAATACCTATCGAGGTCTGCCCCGATGCACAGTTCGATCCCGACGGGCTCGCCACACTGATCGTGTCGTCGCCCGTAGCGGTGGTTGATCCCACAGTATTGCTTGACTTGTTGCGGGTGCCCATCACGATCGTCGATGTGCACTCCACCATCCCCCGTGTGTCCATCTCGGATGCCGAGATCGTCGAAGGAGACAGCGGACAAGAATTCGCAGCATTGGAAATAGCGGTTGCTGGCGGGACGGTCCCGATAGCGGTTCGCTGGAATGCGTTGGAGCTGGCCGGTGGGTCGGTTCTCCGCCAAGCAACCGCGTCGTCGGACTTTGTTGGATCGTTCGGCAATGTGGTTGGTTTCCCTGTTGGAGGCGGGACCGAGACAATCCTTGTGCCGATCGTTGGCGATACTAGCGCCGAGGGCGATGAGTATTTCAGGGTCACGATCTCTAGCGATGGGGCTGAGGTAACAGGTGGCGTCGGCGTCGTTCGCATTGTCGACGACGATGCCCTTCGGGTATCGGTCCTTGACGCCCCCGACGTTGTTGAAGGCGATTCCGGTTTCACCGAAATGGCGTTCACGGTCGTCCTCGATTCGGCGCCATCGGGGACCGTCCGAGTCCGGTGGGAAACCCACGATATTGGCGGAGCCGCCCAGCCGGACGATCCAAATATTGCTGTTGGATTCGGTCCCGATCGCGACTTCGACGCCAATCTGGGCACGCTTACGTTCAGCGCCGACGGACCACTTACCCAACAGGTCGTGGTACATGTCCGCGGCGATGAGCAGGACGAGTTCACCGAGAACGTTCACTTGTTGTTGAGGGAAGTCTCGGGAGCGGGCTCGCCCGTGATCGGCGACGGCGTTGGTGTCGGACGCATTATCGATGACGATGATTTGCCCTCCCGACCCGACATCGAACCGCCGGTGTTCGTGGGCAATGCCGATCTTGATGTGACGCTGCCCGATGGATCTAACAAGGTTAGGGTGTACTGGAGCGTGCTAGCCGAAGATGTCGTAGACGGTCGGGTGTCGCACGACTGTTCACCAGCGGTGAAGAGCTTCTTCCTGGTCGGCGAAACCGAAATCATCTGTGTTGCAACCGACGCGGCGGGCAACGAGGCGACTGCATCGTTCACGGTGACGGTTGTCGAGTCGGATCAACGCCTTACCGACCGTGATGGTCGACTCACCAACGAGGGTCGTCCGGGGTCGTTCGTGAACGTTCAAGCAGCGGGCTTCTTGCCTGGCAGCCAGGTGCTGGCCGACTTGCGGTCCGATCCAATCCAGTTGGCTCTGCTGACCGCGGACGACAAGGGTATCGTCGATGCCGAGCTCTCACTGCCGCTCGAAACCACCCTGGGAGCGCACACGATTGCGCTCATCGGCATCGACTCGACCGGCGGATCGCGTCACGCGTTGTTCCCCACTCAGATCATCGAGCAGACACCCGACCCCACATGCACCATCACCGGCACGCCGGGTAACGACCGGCTCTTTGGCACCCGTGGCGATGACGTCATCTGTGGTCTCGGCGGGAACGACCGGATCTTTGGCCGCGGCGGAAACGACATCTTGTTGGGCGGCCCCGGAGACGATCGTCTATCCGGAGGAAACGGCCGCGACGTTCTCTACGGGGAGGCTGGCGATGACGTGTTGCGCGGCGACAGAGGCGCCGATCGCTTGGTCGGCGATGATGGCGAAGACCGCTTAGTTGGTGGTCGAGGCGCCGACGAGATGTTCGGAGGTCGCGGCGCCGACGAAATGAGGGGCGGCACTGGTGGCGACCAGATGTATGGCGGTTCGGGTGACGATGTGCTGCGTGGCGGACCGGGCAACGATGAACTCAACGGTGGCCCTGGCGACGACAAGTTGCGAGGCAATAGCGGTCGCGATCGCCTTTCGGGTAAATCTGGCAACGACGACGTACGAGGAGGTCCGGGCCGCGACACAATCTTCTAAGGTGCCGCAGAATTGCTCCGGGCGCCCTAACCCGAGCCGGTAACAATCCAGGCATCCGACCTGTAGCGGCGAAATAGCGCCGCGAATCGAATTGACATGAATAGCATCAGCGATCCCCACAGCCACCCGAGTCCGAGGTCGAATCGCAGCACCAGCAGCGCCAGAGGTACGAAGACCAGCGCCGCTCCGATCATCGCCTTGGCTAGGAACCACAGGTCGTTTGCACCGATCAAGATTCCGTCTAGCGCGAACACCAATCCGTTGAGTGGCTGCTGCACGGCTAGATGAAGGAGCAGGAACGCGGTAAGCGCAGCTACTTCAGCGTCGCCGGTGAACACGTGTGGCAACCAAGGGCGGAACCCGATCGCGGCCGCGGCCGAAACCACGCCGAGGCCTAAGCCCAGTTCGAGAATGCGATTTCCAACCTCGCGCGTCTTCGCCCGGTCGCCCGAACCGAGCAGGTGTCCAATCATGGCCTGAGCCGCTATGGCGACGGCATCTTGCGCGTACGCGAAGAAGCTCCACAGCTCGAACGTGATCTGGTGCGCTGCTAATTCGATCTCACCCATGCGGGCCGCGACACTTGTAGCGACGACGAACGCGCCACGCAAAGCGACCGTGCGAAAGAACAGGTCGCGCCCAGCCACCGCCAGCTTGGTTATAACGGCCGGGTCAGGTCGCAGCGGTACCCCTTCGGATCGCACGGCAGCTCCAACCCAGCGAAGGTACAACGCTGCAACACCCCATTGAGCCAGCACTGTCGCCAAGGCCGAGGCGCCGATTCCCTGATCGAACCCGTAGATCAGCACTAGTTCGAGCACCAGGTTGAATACCGCGCTGGCGATCGCCACGTAAAAGGGTCGTCGAGTATCTTGCAGCCCGCGCAGGTACCCGACCCCAGCTAGGGCGAGCAAGAGCGCCGGGAATCCGAGTAAGCTCACACGTAGATAGACGAGCGCATGGTCCCGAATCGGGCCAGCGGAGCTGATCGACCCTCCGAAGAATCCAATTAGCGGGCTAGCGGCAACCCAGGCGATGATCGCAAAGACGATTCCTATCAGCCCAGCCAGCCAAAGGCTCTGCACTGCCTGGTGCGCGGCTCGCTCCTTTTCTCCGGCACCGAGGAACCTTGAGACCGCAGCGGTAGTTCCGTAGGCAAGAAAGATGAAGAAGGAATGCCCGAGCAGCAACACGATACTGGCCACCGCGAAACCGTCGAGTTGCTGGGTGCCGAGATGACCAATCACGGCATTATCGGCAAGCAGATACAACGGCTCGGCGATGAGGGCACCAAAGGCCGGTATTGCTAAGGAAGCGATCTCGCAATCGTGGATGGAACGAAGCCGGAGCACGCCAATGTCAGCCGGTGAAGAGCTGAAGGCGCTGCAACTCGATGGTCTGAGCTGTTGGCACAGCGATCACGAACAGCTCGACTTCGTTGTCGCCCAACACAAACGATGAGGCCGGTGCAACAGTCCACCAACTCGCGCCATCGCTGGTCGGGACGATCTGTGACCAGCCGACAATGGTACCGTTCACAGCGATCGCTACCGGAGTTCCCGCTGGGAGCTCGGCGGTGCCATGCAGATACGCCGGGACGGTATCGGCAAGGGGATCGACGCTTTGGTAGCGGTCGGCCTCGGCGAGACTCGCCTCAGCGGTGGCAGCGGTAAGTAGGTACTCGCCAACGTCTACTCCCAGAAGGTGGCCGTAGCGACCGAAGCGATAGAAAGCCCAGGCGTCGTTCGGGTCGATCGGGGTCGGAGGAGCGAGGCTGAGCAGGTTCTCAAAGGCCGACTTGCCGTCGACCGGGATCAGCACGCCATCGACTTCGGGCGCATCGTCGACCTTCCACTTTGCGAAACTACGCATATCGGCACCCGAGTCGATTGGGCCAAACAGTGACTTGCCGTCGACCTGCCATGGAAGGTCGAATGAAAGCACGTCGGCGATGGTCGGCACGATGTCGATCGTCTCCGCGGGCCGATCATCGATGGTGCCGAGCGCCTGGTTCGGCTGCTTGACAAACAATGGCACCCACATGATCTCGGCCTCGTTGCCCGCGCTCAATCGCCTAAGCGGTTGGCCGATGCTGAAGCCGGCGCCGTGGTCGGCGGTAACGATTACAAGCGACTCGTCGTAGATGCCATTTTCTCTAAGCTGATCGAGGATCAGCAAAAGTTGGCTGTCGGCGAATTTGAGCTGCATAAGGTGTCGCTGACGCGC
>CBERPN010000317.1:0-5215 GCA_965524675.1 uncultured bacterium | reverse complement strand
CGGGCTCAGGCTACGGGCTAGCACCCTCCGCCCTACAGCTCTCTTACTGCCCAATGTTGTTCCCGGGGCGCTGCGGCGGTCTCCGTGGCCCGAACGACCTGCACGGAGTGTAGTGATGCTTGCTGGCGCGGCGTGCACAGCTTTGCTCATGAGGCGGTCTTTGGTTGCTGCTCTGCGAAGGCACTTCTTGTTAGGCGGCGACCATCGGCGATTATTGCTTCGCTGCCTTTCTTCGAGCGGTAGCCGAAGCCGGCGGCGCGCTCGTTCGCTTCGCGATCGAGACCGATTACGAGGTAAGGGACGTTGCGAAGTGAGAGGCTTACTAGCTCGGCATTAAGTCTACGACGAGCCGCTATCCGGATTGGTCGAATCCCTGGCCGAGTCTGAACCGACGACACCACCACAAGATCGGGCTCTATATCGGCTGCTAGCCCCGCATGGGTCGACGACGCCGCCGCGCCGTCTACAAAGTCCACTCCATCGATGTGCTTGGGCCGAAACATCGCCGGTACTGCCGATGATGCCTCGAGCGCCTCCGGCACCGAAACGTCAAATCTGTCGCGCCCGAACACCACAACTTCACCAGTTCGGGAGTCGACCGCCGGAATCCAGAGCCCGTCCGGCCACTCATCGAACTCGTCGACGCGCGGCAACAGCGAGAGGGTGGAAGTGGGTACGAGTCCGGCTGGCAACAACCCGCAGGCCGCTAGTCCGAAGCCGCTTCCACCAGGAAGCACTTCGAACACTAAGCGCGGTGAAAGCGGACGAACGCGCTCCCAGACATCGTTTCGAACCTCCCCGATCGCGACGGTCAGCTCTCTGCGAGCCTCTTCGGATGGCGGTTCCAAGAGTGCGGCCGCGATTTCAGCTCGCCCAGCTCCGGCGCGGGTAGCGGCGGCAACCGCTGACCCGGCAGAGGTGCCGATCATTAGCTCGATACCGCTGGAATCGATTCCGACATCGGCGAGACCCTGGAGAACACCGAGGTGAAACATCCACGCAATCGGACCTCCGCCGCTGAGCACAACGGCGAGCCGTGCCGAACGGTCGTGAAAATCCACCCTTTCTATTTAGCAGCCTGGCCGCCGTATTCCCCTCCACGAGGCTTTTGCCTCATCGGCAAACGCTTCGGTCATACTTCGAGAAACGGCCCCTTCTACACTGACCGCTGTGCAATCTGAGACCAACTCTGGAGCCAGCGATCCCTATGAGGGACTCATCGCACCACAGCGACGCAACCTTTGGTCCGAGGTTCGCGCCACGTTGGAACCGTTGCGACTTGTGCAGCGAACCCGACGGCTACTGCGCGACGTTCCCCGCGGCAGCGAAGAGTTGGTGGTTGCCATTCCCGGTTACGGCACGGGTGACACTTTCACCGCTCCGCTGCGGGCATACCTTTCAAATCGCGGCTACAGCAGTCGAGGCTGGCAACTTGGGCGCAACCACGGCGATGTCGAGCGCCTGCTTCCCCAGGTACACGCCAAGCTCGAACGCTACGTTGAATACCACGGCGACAAAGCCGCTCTGGTCGGTTGGTCGCTCGGCGGGGTGATCGCCCGAGAGTTAGCGCGCGACTACCCCAACTTGGTCTCACAGGTAGTGACCTTTGGTACTCCCGTGGTCGGCGGGCCCAAATACACCGTGTCGGCGGCCTCATATCGAGAGCGCGGGGTCGATGTCGAAAAGATCGCAGCACGTATCACCGAGCGCAATCTCATAGCTATCGACGTACCGATCACTGCAATCTTTTCCAAAACCGATGGCGTTGTTACCTGGCAAGCATGCATCGACCACTTCAGTCCGTCGGTAGAACATATCGAGATCGATTCCTCCCACGCCGGGATGCCCATCAACCCCGACGTATTCGAACTCGTCGCCCGCGCCCTGCTCACCAGCAGCGACCCCACCTAATCCGATACTCGTGTCAGGATTGGCTGCCCCTGTCGCCATATCTGACACCGCTTCGGGATTAGTCGAAGAAGGCGAATCTGGCTTTGAAAGCCAGCCAGGCAAATACGCCGCTAGCTAGCGGTACCCACAATGAAACAATCCGGTATGCAAGGGTAGCGAGCAACGCGTTCTGAGTGCTGATGCCAGACACCACCAAGGCTGCGGTAAGCCCAACCTCGACAAACCCAAACCCGCCCGGGGTAATCGAGATCATGCCCAACACGGCCGCCGAAGCATAGGCGAGCAGTACCAAACTGAGCCGCGGGTCGGCGCCCACGGCATATAGCGCAGCCACCAAAGTTAGGTAGTCGAACACCCAATTCAGGGCAGCCGCAATCGTTACCTGTGGCCACTTCTTCCCAATCACCGAAACGAGCCGGTCGCGTTCTGCCACCAGGTGCCCCGGCTCTACGCGCCAAGACTTTCCGAACCACGGCCCGACCCTCGAGAAAAGCCGGTCGAGCCCTCGGCCGAGGGCTTCGAGTGGGCGACTAAACGCAATGGCGATCGCCCCAAAACCCACCAGCACCACAAAGAGCACACCACCCGCGACCGCCACCGAAAGCAGGCTCTCGGGCACCGGCGCCCCGAACAGCGCCATGAGTAGGCCCGAAGCCGGTATTGCGAACAAGGCTGCGGTCGACACGATAGATGTGGCGGCTAGGGCTCCAGCGGCCTGGGTTGAGCTAACACCGCTTACCGACAGCATCCGGTAAAGGGTCGCTCCCCCAACGGCCGCTCCCCCTGGAACCACCCGCGAAACAGCGTTGGAGGTGAGTTGGCTGGTTCCGGCCACGAACCAAGACACCTCAGGCAAAACGATGCGGATTAGCCACCACATGAAAGTAAAGCTGATGAGCTCGAGTGCAACCATCACCACGAACCAGCCAGAGCGAATCGTCCGGAGCCGTTCGGCCGACGAGAGCACATCGAGGACCCGGTCGACCACCTGTGGCGCGAAAAGCGAGATAGCGGTAATCGCGAGCGCGACGATTACCCCGCGCGTTACGTAGTTCCCAATGTCGCCACCGGAAGGCGAATCTACGGTCGGAGTAAGGGTGGCCCGATCCGTTTCTTCAGACACACCTCGAACGCTAGTCGGTTCTGCGAGACTGAGCGTATGGCACCATCAGAAGCAACCACAATCCCAAATCAGGGGCGTCCTGCCAAAGAGCTCCTCGCCGAGATAGCTGCAGGGCGAGCGGGCGACCTCGACTGGAAGGGCGGTAAGGCGTTCAGCTTGGTCTACAACGCCGACGATCCAACACTCGAGGACCTCCAGCACGGAGTAGCGAAACTCTTTCTTCACGACAATGCCCTCAACCCGTTCGCCTATCCGAGCCTAATGAAGATGGAGGCCGACCTAGTCTCGATGATGGCCGGCTTGCTCGGTACAGGTCACCAAGCTGGAGTGCTCACCTCGGGCGGGTCAGAGAGCATCTTTTGTGCTGTGCAGACCGCCCGCGACCATGCCCGAGCCGAGCGAAGCATTGCCGAGCCAGTAGTGCTCTTGGCTTCGACAGCCCATCCGGCATTTACCAAGGCAGCTCACAATCTCGATGTCGAAGCCATCAGGATCCCGGTCGACAGCTCTGGCGTGGCCGATGTTTCGGCGACCGAGGCAGCCATCGACGACCGAACCGCCATGATCGTCGGCTCGGCGCCTTGCTACCCATATGGCGTTATCGACCCGATCGAAGGCTTAGCTCAGCTAGCGGCCTCCCGCGGCGTGCTCTGCCATGTCGATTCGTGCCTCGGAGGGTTACTCCTGCCATTCTGGGCTGAACTGGGCGAGCCCGTTCCGAGCTGGGACTTTCGGGTCGAGGGTGTGACCTCGATGTCGGCCGACCTTCACAAGTATGGCTACGCCTACAAGGGAGCGTCGGTCGTTCTCTACCGCGACCGATCGCTGCTCAAATACCAGTTCTTTGGTTTCGATGATTGGCCTGGGGGTTTCTACGGTTCGGCGACTCCGGCTGGCACCCGACCAGCTCCTCCCATCGCGGGAGCGTGGGCCACCCTGATGCATCTCGGCCGCGATGGCCTGCTGGCAAAGGCCTCAACAATTCGCGACACGACCGCGGCACTTCGTCGCGGAATCGAGTCGGTGGGCGACTTTCAGATACTTCACGATCCTGCGATGAGCGTTCTGCTGTTCGCCTCGGCGAGCAAGAGCGCCGGTCTGTTAGGTGCAGCGATGGCGGAGAAGGGCTGGGGGCTCGACGTTGTCCAAGAGGGTTTGCATCTAATGGTTTCCCCAGGGCATTCAAATATCGTCGATTCCTTCGTCGCCGACCTCAGCGCTGTCTGGGCGGCTGTGTCGGTCGATGATCGGTCGAGCGAGACGCCAACGTATGGGTCTCGCGCCGTATGACGATGAAGCTTTCGATCCTTGACCAGTCGCCGATCTCGCAAGGGGCAACGGCGGCCGAAGCTTTGGCCAACACCGTAGAGCTGGCAATTGCCGCGGAACGGCTCGGCTACAGTCGTTTTTGGGTTGCCGAGCACCACAACTCTGACGCCCTCGCCGGGTCGAGCCCCGAAATTCTCATCGGGCACATCGCTGCTAATACGCAATCGATCCGAGTCGGGTCCGCTGGCGTGATGCTCACCCACTACAGCCCGCTCAAGGTGGCCGAGAACTTCCGCCTGCTCGAAGCACTTCACCCCGGACGCATCGATCTTGGGCTAGGTCGGGCGCCGGGCTCAGACCACCTCACAGCGGCAGCCTTGGCGCGCGGCGGAAGGTCACTCGGAATCGAGTATTACCCAAGCCTGGTAACAGAAGTGCAGCATTATCTTCACGACGAACCCTCGCCGAACTCCGGGTTCGAGGGAGTTAGAGCCCGCCCCGCCACACCTGCCATACCCGAAATGTGGCTGCTGGCCTCCAGCCAAGATTCTGCTGCCATCGCAGCCCACCTCGGGTTTCCTCTCGGCTGGGCGCACTTCATCAACCCATCGGGAGCCGACATCACCGCGGCCTACCGTCAGCAGTATCAAGCGAGTACCGACTACCCCGAACCGCATCTTGCCATAGCCACGGCGGTCGTCTGTGCCGACACGACCGAAGAGGCCGAGGCTCTTGCGTCGAGCGTGCGGATGTGGCGAGCTCGCGGGCTGAGCGGGCCAATTCCGCCGCCCGACACCGATGATTCTTCACAATCAGCGCTCGCCGTGGCTCCGGCCTACCAACAACGAAAGCCACTGCTGGCGGGTACACCCGATCAGGTCAAGGCTGGCCTCGATGATCTGGCGGAACGCT
>CBERPN010000316.1:0-5219 GCA_965524675.1 uncultured bacterium | reverse complement strand
ATGTCACCACATTTGGCTTGATAAGAACCTTGCCGCTAGGCCGCAGCCCGAGTTCGTCGAGCGCCTCGGTGGCGAGTTGTTGGATCGTCGATGGTCGATAGGTTTCGCAGGCTCGGATGATGACCTTTGGCTTGGGAGATGCATCGCTCATGGTGGTTTCACACTAGAGCTCGAACGCGCAGTGTTGCGAGCGCTCGGCCAAATGCGACAAAGTGCATCATGCTCATCGCCTTTGACGACTACCCGATCCACCAAACCCCCGACCCAGTCTCGATGCCGGCCAGCGGCGACAACGATTTCTACGAGCGCTATTGGTTCAACGGATACAACAAGACGGGCGACTTCTATTTCGGGGTAGGCGCTGCGCTATACCCACATCTTGGTCTTATCGACTGCGGGGTAAGCCTGGTGATCGGGGGAACTCAGTACGCGTTTCACGCTTCGGCCAGAGCGTCGGCTGATCGTGCTATGCGGGTCGGCCCGTTTCAACTCGAAATCATCGAACCCATGAAGTCGCTGCGGGTAACCGTCGACTCAAACGACACCGGCATGGCTTGCGATCTGTTGTTCGAGGGGCGCACCGGCACTGTTGAGGAGCCTCGCCACCACCTAATGCGCGGGATCAAGCGAATCATGGACACCACTCGTTTCACACAGTTTGGTCGTTGGAGCGGGTGGATCGAGTACGACGGCAAACGCCTCGAAATAAACGCCACCGACACCTGGGGCACCAAGGATCGTTCTTGGGGCACTCGCCCTCTGGGCGGCGGCGACAAACGGGTGGCCCCGGCGGCTGCAAGCCGTGGCGACGGGCTGTTCTTCTTGTGGGCACCGCTTCACTTCGACGATATTTGTACCCATTACCAACTCTTCGAGGACCATCTCGGCCGCCCGCTGTTTCAGGTGGGCGCCATACTTCCTACCTACTCAGCCGCCAGCGACATTCCTGGTATCGAGGATCCGGATGTGCAGCCGATGCGCAACAACGAACACGCAATCATCTTTGAGCAAGGCAATCGCATGATCGCCAGCGGCTCCACCGTGTCGATGACCGCTATTGCCGACGGAGAACACCACGAGATCAGCTTCGAGAAGATCTTTACGTTCCGGATGAAAGGCATTGGTTACACACACCCCGAGTGGGGCCACGGCACTTGGAAGGGCGAACTCGAGATCGCCACCGAGAAGTGGGAACTCGACGATGTTGATGTGCACGCGTTAGAGAACCAGCACGTTCAGCACCTAATGCGGGTGACGATGGGCGACCGAACCGGCATCGGCGTACTCGAACAGGTGATGTTCGGCCCCTATAAGCCCTACAACCTAGAGGGTGCCTTCTAAGGCTTGGCGTTTTGGTGGACGGCTGCTTTGTAGATCTGGCTTAGCTGGGTCGTTACCGGACCTACCCCGCCAGCGCCGATAGTGCGGCCGTCGACCGACAGAACCGGGGTTAGCGCGCCAAAGGTACCGGTTACGAACGACTCTTGGGCCGCGTAAACATCGGTGAGCGAGAAGTTCTTCTCGTGGGTGACGATTCCCGCGGCACGGGCCAACTCGACTACCAAGCCTCGAGTAATTCCGTTGAGGCAATAGTCGCCCGTGGAGGTCCAGACCTCGCCCGCCGTAACTATGAAGAAGTTAGTGGCGTTACAAGTGGCGACAAACCCGTGTGGGTCGAGCATCAGTGCTTCGTCCGCGCCTGCCTCGATCGCCTGAACCAGCGCCACCACCTCGTGCAGTTTGCTGTGACAATTCCACTTTTGGTCAATGCCATCGGGGCCCAGCCGGCGGATGGTCGAAGTGAACAGGTCGATGCCGCCGGTTGTCACCGCTGGGTCGGCCTGCTTGTGCTCGGCGATAACCACGATGGTTGCGCCACCCACGACCAGTCGCGGATCCTGCGACGGCGTCTTTTTGGTGCCGCGCGACACCATCAAGCGAACGTGGGCATTGCTGACCATCTCATTGACGCGGGCCGTCTCGTAGAGGATCTCGGTGAGTTCCTCGCGGGTCTTGCCAATATCGAGATGGACGCCCTTGGCCGATGCGAAGAGTCGATCTAAGTGGCGGTCGAGATATGCGTATACGCCGTCGTGTAGACGCAGGCCCTCCCACACGCCGTCACCGACAAGAAACGCTGAATCAAAGACCGATACCGATGCTAGGTCGCGAGAAACAAAGGCCCCGTTGACGTAGACCAGCACGGACTCGTTGCGTTCGTCGGGAACGGCTACGTGGGTGCCCTTCACAGCTTCGGTGCCGCTGCCGGATCAGACAGCGGTGGTGCTGCCTTCGGGCTTGACCCAACCCTGCTTGATCGAAACTGCCAGGACCACCGCTGCGATGACTGCGCTGATGAGCCAGGTGATCGGGAACCAGAACCATGAAAACAGCAGGCCACCCACGAATGCTGCTACGACACCGATGAGGATGGTTTTACTAAGGCCAATGTGCTGTGCACCAGGCAGTATTGCGCGACCTCCGTAGCCGACGATTGCTCCAAGAACGAGTGTTCCTATTACTCCAAGAATGAATTCCATGTGGTCCCCTATAGGTCGATTAAGACTACAAATCTGGTGCAATACGCCGCATTTGTCTAGCCGTAGACCCCATGAGATTTATTGCTCTGTCGCCTGAGTCGTTAGGTTCTAGCCATGTCGACCGAGAGCCGCTCCGGCGGTGTGCTGCGAGCGCCGCATACCCTCGCCTATCCCTTTACCAGAAGCACCGGCCCGGTAATTGGGGGTTTCCTCACCGGTTTACGCGAAGCTGTCCTGCTAGGAATAAGGCGTTCCGACGGCTCGGTGCTTTGCCCGCCACTCGAGTACGACCCGATCACAGCCGAGCCGCTCACCGAAATGGTCGAAGTGTCGCAGACCGGCACGGTAACGACTTGGACTTGGAACGGCGAACCCCGCAAGCAACAGCCGTTCTCTCAGCCGTTCGCTTGGGCGATGATTCGTCTCGACGGCACAGCTACGCCAATGCTGCACGGCGTCTTGGTCGACGGCCCCCAGGCTATGAGCACCGGGATGCGTGTCGAGCTTCGGTGGCGCCAGAAACGCGAAGGCCATATTGCGGACATAGCCGGGTTCGTTCCCCTGACGGGTGACACGGCCCATGAGAAGCAGCGTTGATGGGCTACCAACAAGATCCTTCCATGCCCCCGGCGGCGCTTGCCAGCCCCATCACGTTCCCTGATTCGGTTGCGAAGGTCGAGCATGTTCAGTCGGTTCGCACCCCGGTGGAAATCGACTATCTGGCAACGCCCGGTAAGTCGCTATCGGCCTACCTGCGAGCGCTGAAGGACAAACGCATCCTGGGCGACAGGTGCCCTGAAACCGGGCAGGTGTTTGTACCGCCCCGAGGCGTGTCTCCGCTGTCGGGCCGACGCACCGATGAGTTCATCGAGGTGTCCGACCGCGGCTACGTCGAGTCGTTCAACATCACCCGCTTGCCAATCAAGACCCGACCCGATCTGAAACCGCCCTACATCTCTGCCTGGGTAGTTCCCGACGGATCGAGCATTGGCCACATCACCTTGGTGGCAGGTATCGAGCCTGAAGAAATGCGTATTGGCTTGAGGGTCAAGGCGGTGTGGAAGCCCGACGATGAGCTTGAGGAGTCGGCAGCCAACATCTTGAATTGGGTTCCGTCCGGCGAACCCGATGTCGAGCTAGGCGACTTGAGAATCGTCGGCAACCCAGAGACTGCTGCAACGTGAGGGATGTGGCGGTGGTGGCGTCGATGCAGCGCCAGGAAGCGTCGATCGATGATGAGTCCGAAGTCGAGTTCATGGTGCCACTCATCCACGGGGTAAAAGCCAGCATCGGCCTGAGCCAGGCCGATATTGGTTTCACCTGCTCGGGCTCGTCCGACTTCATTGCAGGCCAAGCGTTTTCGTTCGTGATGACCATCGACGGCGCCAATCCGGTGCCTCCCATTAGCGAGAGTCACGTCGAAATGGACGGCGCCTGGGCGCTGTACGAGGCTTGGGTGAAGTTGCAAACGGGCGATATCGATACCGCCCTTGTTTACAGCTACTCGAAATCGTCGGGTGGTTCGCTCCGCGATGTGCTGGCCACCCAGATGGATCCCTATTACGTCGCACCGCTTTGGCCCGACGCGTTCGCAATCGAGGCTCTGGCGACCCGACAAATGATCGAGGGCGGCATGGTCAGTCTTGTGGAGTTGGCAGAGATCGCCAGCCGTAGCCGCGAGTACGCCGCGGCTAACCCCAATGCGGTGCAAACCGCTCAGAGGTCTGTGGCCGAGATCATGGCCGAAGCACCGGTGATGGATCCGTTGCGACCGTCGGACCTTCCTACATCGGCCGACGGAGGCTGTGCGTTGATCCTGGCCAGCGGCGAGCGCGCCCACGAACTTTGCGAACGACCGGCATGGATCCGCGGGATCGATCATCGCAGCGATGCTCACACACTTGGCGTTCGCGACCTCACCACATCGATGTCGGCGTCGTTGGCAGCGCATAAGGCTGGGGTTGGCGACGACAAGGTCGATTTCGCCGAGCTGTACGCCCCGTTCACGACCTCGCAGCACCTGCTTACTCAGGCGTTGGGATTGTCTGGCAACACCATCATCAACCCGTCGGGTGGCGCACTCTGTGCTCACACGATGATGGCGTCCGGCCTAATCCGGATTGGCGAGGCCGCGCAGCGCATAAGCGTCGGAGACGGTGACAGAGCAGTAGCGCACGCAGGGTCGGGTCCAAATCTGCAGCAGAACCTCGTGTGTGTGCTGGAGGGAGACTGACGTGGCTAACAAGGAACGGGCCGCCGTAATCGGGGTAGGCCAAACCAAGTACGCATCGAACCGTGGCGATGTGTCGCTTGCCGGATTGGTCCGCGAAGCGGCATACCGAGCGCTCGAAATGGCCGGTAAGACCTGGGCCGAAATCGATGCGGTGGTCATAGGCAAGGCGCCCGACTTCTTCGAGGGAATCATGATGCCCGAGCTTTACCTCGCCGAAGCTCTCGGTTGTGTCGGCAAGCCCATTATGCGGGTTCACACCGCTGGCTCGGTGGGTGGATCTACCGCCATCGTGGCTAGCTCGTTAGTCCACGGCGGTGTCCACGACACAGTGCTGACCCTGGGGTTCGAGAAGCAATCCGAATCGAATGCGATGTGGGCACTGTCGCTACCATCGCCGTTCACAACATCTATCAATGCTGGCGCAGGTGGCTACTTCTCCCCGATAA
>CBERPN010000315.1:0-5223 GCA_965524675.1 uncultured bacterium | reverse complement strand
CCTCACTTACCGAGTTTCTCGCTCGCTGCAGCGCCTGCGGTTAGCTACAGCACGATCTTGCGGTGCGCTTGGTCAAACTCTTGTTCGTCGTGGGTCACCGATATTGCGGTGACGCCACGTTCGAGTTCGCCGCGCACCAGATCGCGAAACCCGAGTCGGCTCTGAGTGTCGAGCCCGTCGGTGCGTTCATCGAAAACAATGATCTCAAGGCCAAGCGAGAGGTCGATCGCTAGGGCCGCCTTCTTTCGCTGCCCTTTGCTAAGGGTGCAAGGAACTCGGCCCAGACACTCACCGAGCACCAGTCGCTCGACACAATCGTCGCGAATCTCTTGATGCGCCGTCGACCAAATCAGCGGTGCGACAGTGAAGAGTTCCCCGATTCACGAATACTTCGAAGCCAACCACGACCACTTTGTCGGAGTCGTGTCAGAGATCTGGCCGTTGGAACCGCCAAAGCGGACATGGGTTCGGGTTATGGTCAGGCCAGGGAGTCGGGTCAGGCAGGGGAGTGGTTAGATGAAAGAGATGAGCATGAAGAAGACGAGTTTCGTGGTGGCCGATCTCGATCCGGTCGATAGCTACAAGTTGGCGACCGGGCTTATCGTGCCTAGGCCAATCGGTTGGATCGGAACCGTCGATGAAGAGGGGGTCTCCAACCTGGCGCCGTTCTCGTTCTTTAACGTGGTGGCGGGCCATCCCCCGACCGTGGTGTTCGCTCCCGCGTCCGTTGGCCGCAAAGACACCCTCGACAATGTAAAAGCAACCGGTGAGTTCACCGTCAACGTGGTCACCATCGAAGTGGTTGAAGCGATGAACGCTTCGGCCGCCACCGTGGCCGCCGAGGTCGACGAGTTTGAACTGAGTGGTGTTACCGCGGTCGCGTCCGACTGCATAGCCGCGCCGATGGTCGCCGAATCCAAGGCCAACTTCGAGTGCGTTGTAACCCATCTTCTGCCCATCGGCCAAGGTCGATTGGGTGGACACCTAGTGGTCGGTGAGGCAGTGATGGTGCACGTGGCGGATCAGTTGCTCGACGGCACCCGTGTCGATCAGGCTGAGCTGAAGGCGGTCGGTAGGCACGTTGGAAATTGGTACAGCAGCGCCACCAACCTATTCGAGATCGAGCGACCGGACTGAACCGACCCGAAGCGCGGTCTCCTCGGGCAGGGTGCAAGGTTCATGCAAGCCGGAGCCCTTGTCAGTGCTGATCGGCACGAAACCGAAGGCAAATAGTGGTCATCAGCTGCGAGCCTCTTGGCCGTTAGGCTGAGGCGTGTCGAATTGCGACAACGGCGAAACCATGGCGGGCACCGACAAGGCTGCAGGAGACTGGTTCGCTGCTCGATTGTAATAGGAGAAATGAATGAAATTCTTTAACAGGTTCCGGCCGTCACCGGCGATGTTGGTTGCGGTGGTGGCGCTGTTCTTCGCTATGGGCGGCTCAGCGGTTGCTCAGGCGCTTATCGGCAGCGAAGACGTCATCGATAACTCGTTGACCGGGCAAGACATAAAGAATAACTCGATCCGATCCAAGGACGTAAAGGGCCTGAAGGGATCCGACATTCGCAACGGGTCCTTGAGCGGCAAAGACATCAAAGATGGAACCGTTCTCGACGCAGACATCGATTCGGTGGCAGGCGCAAAGGTAGACGGTCAGGTAGAGAATGCCGCCACGTTGGACGGACTAACACCAGATGCGTTCGAAGGTGCGATCCGGTGGGCGGTTGTCGCTGCTGATGGCACAATTTTGGATCAGTCGGGCGACATCGTCATGCACAGCGAATCGGCCAACGGGAATTACTACCTCGATCTGGGTGAATCCCAGGACGGCAAAGCGGTGGTTGCGTCGGTTCGTGACGTCGGCCAGGCGCGATCTAATCGCTGCGGCTCAGCGATCTTCGTGGGCCCGGGCTTCCAAAATGATCCCACCGAGTCAATCTGCACTCCGGACCCAGGGGCGCTGTTTGCGTCGGTCGGCGACAATTACATCTACGTTCAGACCCGCAGCGCCGATGGATCGGTCAATGAGGTCCATGCGTTCTACGTAGCCGTCTTTGGATAGAGCTTCTTGCTGCGGCCGCCGATTTCTCGCGGCTGAGGCTCGAGCAGGGTGTACGCCCAATTATGGCTCCGATTCCTGGGCTTGGCCTAGGTATCGGAGCCGTTTGGGCTCGAAGAGTGCCGAGCACAATTTGGCGGCGCGGGAATCTGAGCGGCCCGTCGGTGGTTGTGAAGCGCATGGCTTCTAAGCAACGAGTCCGAATCGAGCACAATCCCAAGTGGATCCGGGGTGTACACGGCGGTCACGCTGTCGTCGACAGCCGCAACGCCCGGTTTGTGTGGGAGATCCCCTACTACCCGTCGTGGTACTTCCCGCTCGACGATGTTCATGGCGAGCTGGTCGAGAACGGAGAGACCCTCCGCTCGCCGAGCCGGGGCGAAGGCACCCGCTATGATCTAGTGGTCGATGGCGAAACGATTCCTAACGCAGCCTGGCGGCACCTCGACTCGCCGGTCGAAGAACTCCGGGGCCTGGTCCGTTTCGAATGGGACGCGATCGACTCGTGGTTTGAAGAAGATGTTGAGGTCTTCGTGCACCCCCGCGACCCCGGTACCCGGGTCGACGTTCTGCCATCTTCGCGACGCGTTCGAGTGCTTGTCGATGGTGAAGTGTTGGCCGATTCGGTTAGGTCGAGTGTGCTGTACGAAACCGGCGCTCCTGCGCGGTACTACCTGCCGAAGGTCGACGTTCGTATGGACCTGCTAACCCCCACCGACACGTCGAGCGCCTGCCCATACAAGGGTTGGGCCAATTACTGGAACGTTTCCGTTGGTGGCGCGGACCACAGCGATCTCGCGTGGGGCTACCGCACCGCCCTGCCAGAGTCCGCCGGGATCACTGGTCTGGTGTGCTTCTACAACGAAAAGGTCGATATCGAAATCGACGGAACGCTTCTTGAACGAGAGAAGTCACACTTCGCTTAGCACCGCCCGCACGACCTACTGGCGAGCGGAAACCGGACCAATCGGCAAAGCCTTAGCGGTGCACACCTTGCTGTAGCCAGCCTCGGCCTTGGCGATCCTTCGCTCGCGCTTCCTGGTTAGACGAACGATCTTCTTAGCCAATTTGTTCGGACGATCTTCGAATCTGATGGATGCTTGATCGACCGCTTTCGTGAACTTGCGATCGGCACGATTGAGGGCCCTCTCGCGCTTGACGAAATATTTTTCGCCCTCGTCGCAAGGGTTTGTGGGGTCGTCGGAAACCGGTGGCTCACTGGTTTCAAAGGTAATCCGGTCGGTTCTGAGCGAGCGGCGGCCCTCGGCGTTCTCGGCATACACGTTGGCGGTGTATGTGGTTTCGGGATCGAGGCCTTCAAGTCGACACGACTCACGGCCGTTGAACGGTGGCGAGACAGTGCACGTTGCGGCGACATCTCTAATCCAAACGCTGTAGATGGTGGCCGTGCTGCGGCCCTTGTGCTCCCAAGAAATCAGTGCGGTGTTCTGGTTGATTTCGGTAGCTCGGGTGCTCGTCGGGTTGCGGGGCATTGGCGGAGGCGCGATCACTTGCAAGCTCTCCTGCGCTTGTCCGCCTTCCACCGTGACCGCAATAGGGAAGGCGATCTTCTTGACGTCGAGTTCGATATCGCAATTGAGGCGTTGTGGGGTCATAGACGCCCGCGCCATGCATGCTCCGGTGGCAGTCGACGCCGTGTAGCTGAAGGTCTCGCTTTCGGCGATGTGATTCCACGACACGTTCAAGAACATCTCACCGGAAACAGCGGAGTGCCATCTGATCGAAGGATGCAACTCCGGATCTGGATCGGGAGGTTGTTCGACAGTTATCCGCTTGGTGACGGGATTGCTGCCGGCGCCTCCAGTTGTCTGAACCTCGACCCGGTATTGCCCATCGACGACCTCGGGAAACTCACAGCGGCCGGTCTGGGCGACATTGCGGAAGCATGACCAGACGGCGCGGTCTTGGCTGTTGTAGAACGTTGCAGTACTGCCAGTAATGTTCTTGGTATCGGAGGGTAGATCCCAAGTTGTCAAAATGTCAGCCCCCGACTCTTTGCGGTCGACCTTCACCTTCACGTTGTTAACCGGCGGCACAAAGGTTGCGCTCCAAGCATTTGCTGGCCTCGAGTTCCTGCTCGGCGAAGTCTCCACTACCTGTATCTCGTAGTACGCGCCCGCCTCAAGCCCGTCGACGACGCACTCTGTGGCAAATTCGGTACCTGCTGGCGTCAGGTAGGTACGCCAGAGCTCCTGGCACTTCGGTGATCCGATTGGCTCGGCTGGACCGGGGCTGGATTTCCGAACAGAAACGATAAACCCGTTGGTGCTTGTGTTCGCTCCCGTTGTTGTGAGCCAATCGAGAGTAATTTCCGAGGCTGACGTCGTTACCGCGGTGAGGTTCTGCGGAGCCCCATCCAGCGGATGCAAAGGAGGGAGCGCCTCTTGGGCGGCGCTGATGCTCGGCGTGAGGCCGAACAGGGCCACGAGACTGGCCAGAACGGCCATGAGTAGTTTGTGCACTTGGGGAAGCTTTCTCTGCGGAATGATCGGGAACTAGCTGGTGGGTGCCGGGCAGCTCACGTCAAACTCGGTGTTCGCCCTAGCGATTCGGCGGTCGCGTCGCTTGGTTATTCGTTTGATCTTCTTCGCGAGTTTCGCCGGGCGGCTCTCGAACTTCTTGGTGACCTTGTCGATCCCCTTGTTGAACTTGCGATTCGCTCGCTTTGTCGCCTTTTCGTGCTTGCGAACATGGCCTCCACGCCCGACGCATTCTGGATCGAGGTCCCTGATTACAACAGTCTTGATCGTGGTTGTGGTGGAAGTTGTGGTCGTAGTGGCTTCATCAGGTCGCTCTTTGTCTACCGGAGGCGGTGGCGGAGGGGGCGGCGGAGGCGGTGCGGCGGTGGTGAACTTCACTCGATCGGTTCGGACCGACCGGCGCCCGATCGCGTTCTCGGCGTAGACGTTTGCTGTGTAAGAAGTTCCCGGGTTGAGGCCATCTAGTCGGCAGGACTGCCGACCGTTGAACGGAGCCGAAACGGTACAGGTAGCTGCGACGTCTCTTATCCAGACGCTGTAGGTTGTGGCGTTGCTCCCAGCCTTGTGCTCCCAAGAGATGACAGCAGAATTGCGTCCGATTTCTCCGGCCCTGGTCTTGCTTGGGTTCCGCGGCTTAGCAGGCGGAGCCTCGATTGATAGATC
>CBERPN010000314.1:0-5273 GCA_965524675.1 uncultured bacterium | reverse complement strand
GCCGACTCGCGGGTTCTAGACGGCCCCAGAATGCGGTCCGCAGCCAGCTTCTTGAAAGTAAACACCCACATGTCGGGCGGGGTCGCCGACCGCTGGAAACGGGTTGCACACCGACTCTGCGACATG
Organism: uncultured bacterium; assembly: GCA_965524675.1. Lineage (GTDB taxonomy): Bacteria > Actinomycetota > Acidimicrobiia > Acidimicrobiales > SHLQ01 > CALLQB01. The sequence continues at coordinate 5,147 of CBERPN010000314.1, read as the reverse complement.
CCCGCCACCGAAGCATCGTTCAAAGCCGGCCGAATCAGCCTCGAACACGTACTAGTCATGGTTTCGGTATACAACCATCGACAATGCCGGTGGGCGTTCGAAGCGGCCGAAGCGGCCGATCTGATCCCCGCCGCCGAAACCAAAGATTGGGTGTACTTCAAAGCCTGCTGCGATCGCTTCGTGCAAGTGGCCGACCCGTCCCAAGGCGAAAACCGAGCTGACGATCAAGAGGCGAAAGCCGCCGTGCACCTGTCGCCCACCCTCGATGGCATGTACCGTCTCGATGGCTGGTTGCAAGATGTCGAGGGCGAAATCGTATCCAACGAACTAACCCGGCTAGAGCAAGCCGAGTTCCGAGCCGACTGGGGCGAAGCCAAACAACGCCTGCACCGCGATCCCAACAAAGGCGACCTGAGCCGCACCACCGCTCAACGCAAGGCGGCCGCCCTAGCCGTGATGGCCCGCCGTTCGGCGGCGCTGGGCAGTGCACCGGTCGCAAATATGCCGTGCATCAACGTGCTCATCGATTGGGAAACCTTTGTCGCTGTCACCAACCAAATGTCGGGCCTCGATGCCGAACTGCCTGCCGACGGGCTTCGCCAAACCGAGGCCGGGCATAACGTCTCACCGACCCAACTCGCACAACTGCTACTCGATGGCCACGTTCGCCGGGTCGTGTTCGACCCCAAAGGTCACGTTCTCAACTTCGGGTACAAAACCCCGTATTTCTCTGGGGCGTTACGAGAAGCCATCATGTTGCGCGACCGGCACTGCAAAGAACCCGGATGCGGATTACCCGCTCGACTCTGCGAAATCGACCACATCAAATCACGACGCGACCACGGCGAAACCTCGGAATACAACGGCCAGGCGCTATGCGGATTCCACAACGGCGCCAAAAATTTCCGCTCCCACCCCCAACCAGTGCTTACCAGCCACCCGCATCGCCTCACCTGGTACATCCCAAAGACAGAATGACCCGGCAGCGAAGCTCGACTAACGGGCGCTCTCAGTCATCGTCTTGCCATCTCTCGACCGCCGCGCGAGTCTTCTAAGTATCGACAGTTAACAGAACGAGGCGGAATGACGGTTGAAATCGGGCTGCGACTCGGCAGTGGACTGCGTCTGATTTCGGCAATCACCGTTATAACAATTGTGGGCGCCTCGCTCGTCGTGTCTCCAACCAATGCCACAGCCCGAACCACCGACAGTCTCTTTGGCAAGTCACACTCAGGTAGCGTTGCGCCGGAGAAATCTACGCCATCGGCTGCCGACAGTACGACGCCCACCGGTGAGGTCGAACTCGTAGTTCTCACCCGGCAACCAGCGACGGTCACCGATGCCGTTGAGGCAATCGGTGGAATAGTAGTGGCGACAATCGACGGCGCCGCGATTGTTGTGAGAATCGCCGCCGCGCACGAACCGCTGGTTCTCGTCCTACCGGGAGTCGATGGCGTGCTACCTCCAGTCAACTTTACGAACCGGGGTGGAGCCGTTTCGGGCGAAGAGGTCGCAAGGCTCGAGGTAGCCCGCTGGCACGCTGCCGGAGCCACCGGGAAGGGTACGAAGATCCTGTTGATCGACCACTTCGGCGGCGACCTCTGGCAAAAGGCTCGCAAGTCTGGCGATGTTCCAAAACCAAAGCGGATCTTCTGTCGAAGCAACGGCCGCCCGTGCGATACTTGGACCGCTTTTGGCAACGACCCACACGGCGTCGCCGTGGCTGAGATCGTGCACGAAACCGCTCCCGACGCGCAGTTGTATTTGGCATCGTTCTTCTCAGCGGCCGACTTCGTCGCCGTCGTCGACTTCGCGATTCAGCAAAGAGTCGATGTTGTGTCCTTCTCTGGTGGACCAAACTTCTTCCTCAACCCGGGCGACGGTACGGGGCCGCTCAACGCCGAAGCGGCCCGAGCCGTCAGGGCGGGAATCACCTGGTTCAATGCTGCTGGGAACTTGGCGGGTGTCGACACGAGCGACGACGTTGTCGATCGCGGCACCTACTACCGGGCCAAGTTTACCGACACCGACGGAAACGGGTTTCACGAGTTTGCGCCCGGTGACGAGCAGATGGGCTTCTTCGCTTGTGGTAGCGGTGGCGCTGTTTCGATGAGATGGAGCGACTTCGAATCGACCGGCGAGTTCGGATTCACCGCCACAAATGCAACCGACTACGACTTGTACGCAAGCGACACCCCCGATCTCGACACCATCAATTCGCGAAGCGAGGATCAACAAGGCGAACCGGGTGAATTGGCCTTCGAGAATGTCAACGGCTCGGACTGCGAATCAGGCGATATCGATTTCCTCAGCGTTCGGTTACACGAGACCAACAACGGGGCCGACGATGTAATCGAGATAATGACCGAGGGCGGCGCATTCGAGTACTTTCAGAACCCGTACTCGGCGGCGTCATCAATCGTCGACAGCAAGGTAGCTGGGGTAATCGGTGTGGGAGCAATGGCATCGGCCAACAGCAACACGATCTCGATCACGTCAGCGCACGGACCAACCAACGATGGCCGCATCACGCCGAAAGTAACCGCATCGTCCTGCATTTCTACAGTCGCGTTTGGCAACCACTGCTTCAGCGGTACCAGTGCGGCCACGCCAGCGGTGGCTGGGTTCGCGGCATTGATCCTGTCGGCCAAGCTGGCCAAGACTCCGGCTGAGATTGAAGCCTTTCTGCGCGACAATTCGGTCGATCGCGGCGCGAAGGGCCCCGACCCGGTTTACGGGTTCGGCGAAGCGATCGCGCTCGGCGCTCCGTGCGGTGGACATTTGGCGACGATCGTCGGTACACCCGGACCCGACAAGCTCAAGGGCACCAAGGGCCGCGATATCATCGCCGGGCTCGGCGGAAACGACAAGCTGTTCGGCCGAGGCGGAAACGACATCTTATGTGGCAACGGTGGCGACGACCTTCTCAACGGTGGCGCCGGCAAGAAGGACAAGTGTTACGTGGATGCGCTCGGCCGCAAGCGGGCGAAAGCCAACAAGACTGGCGACGGCGGCAAGTACAAGAGGTGCCGTGTCAAACGTTGACCTGCTAGTGGATCACCATGCGCATGCAATCATGGAAGAGTGACGAGGGTTTCGCCGGTTCTGGCATCGATAACCGTGCTGGTGCCGTCAAACAGACTCAACCGGAATACTGTTGGGTCGGCCCAGTTGGGCACACGGAGCGCAGCAAGGTAACTAGGGCCCTCGATGAATGCCAGTTCGGAAAAAGTGCGGGGATCATAGAAGGCCAGGCCGAACAAGCCGTCTCGTTCAGCGGTGCCGACCAGCGCCTCGTTGGTGCTGAATTTCGCATACTCGTCAGTTTGCTCAATCAAAATTTCGCCACTGATGCGATCGATAACGGTGCGGCTTTGCGGACTGTAAACAACGTCGCCGACGATGAGAATATCGTTGTCGAAGCTCGCCGTCGCCGTCCACGCTGGCTCGTCAGGTTTCAAACAGTCGGGCACAAAGGTGAACTGTTCTCCGATCTGATAACCAGCGCTGTCGCCTTGCGCCCAATAGGACTCATCGCCGTAGCCGTCATAACCAGCGGCCGCATTAAGGACCTGGTCGTTCTCATACAACAACTTGCCCGTCTGGGCGTCACGCACCTCCAACCCGAACCCATCATCGCCTCGCACGTGGAACCACAGTGTGGTGCCACACTCGAGGACCTGGTTGAACTTGGCGTCAGTGGAGAACATCTCTTCGCCGGTCGCCCCGTCGAACCACACCGTCGGTTCCACGTCCCCGCCGATGCCAATCACGCCATTTTCGTATCGGAGCGAGCCCTTGGCCATACGCGACCACACGACCGAGCCGTCATCGGCCAGGCCCATCAGGTTATCGTCCGGTGCTCCGTCAAGAGCGAAGTCCTCGCCGATCTCTAACTCGAGAGCGAACACCAAAACGCCTTCGTCGCTACCTCTGTATTCGCCCGGCACACGGACCTGGGACGTGTCGACCTGCCAAACGAAGCTCCCATCGTGGCCGACGAGACCTTGCGGCGGCACACGGTAGACGGCCCGGCAGTCCGACAACACCCCACCCAACCCTGTTACATGACTCTCGGGAACGACCAACCCAGTTTCAAAGTTGAGAACTTCGCCATTGCGCAGGACCACCCAATCTGTGCCCTGAGGATTCCGTTCAACCTCCCTGACGCCCGGCACTGTCCACAACACCTCGCCGGTCGACGACAATGCCGTCAGATCAGAATCGTCGCCACGGCCAAAGAACAACACGTCGTCCGACACCGGACCGCATTGGCGATCGTCGAGTAGTCCGCCGTTCCCCGACGTTGATGCATCAGACAGATCCTGGCCGTCGTCGCCTGTGTCCAGATCGCTATTTGCCTTACCGGTACCGACGTCGGCCGCTCCACCACTCGGTTGTTTTTCTTGATTAGCTGGTTCTACGTCGTTTTCACTGCAAGCCGTTGCGACCAAGATCAGCGCGAGCATGACCCCAGCGAACCGGACCGCTCGGGAGAAGTTGTGCCTTGCCATGATTCGGAACATATGCCCAAGCATGACATTTCGGGTCGAATGCCACCAACCACTTCTAGTTCGACGTCGTGCTGTCACGCCTAACGCGTGCGAGAGCTTCATCGAGGCTTGGGTAAACTCCCAGCCACGTCACAGGGTTAGGGTTCGGGACATGAGTACCTCGATCACCATCACCGGAAGCGGAACACCCATACCGTCAGCCGAGCGCGCAGGGCCGGGTGCGCTGGTTCGATCGGGCGACATGGCGTTGCAGTTCGATGCGGGTCGGTCGACCGTGCAACGACTAGCTGGCTGCGGGCTCTGGCCCGGCGATCTGACCGCCTTCTTTGCCACGCATCATCACTGCGATCACCTCACCGGCCTGCAGGACATCATCCTCACCCGCTGGGTCATGGATCGCGGCGGCGAATCTCCATCGTTCCCAGTTGTGGTGCCTCGGGGCCCGTGTGTCGATTTCGCCAACCACATTCTCGACATATGGCAAGACGACCTCGCCGTTCGGCGTGAGCACGCAGGCCGAACCACTGCGCCCGACTACGAGGTGATCGAGTTCGACTTTCCGTCCAAGCCAACCAAGGTCTGGTCGATGGGCGAAGTTACGGTGTTCGCTGGTCAGGTGCGGCACGCGCCCGT
>CBERPN010000313.1:0-5317 GCA_965524675.1 uncultured bacterium | reverse complement strand
CACCGAGGCCCCAGCCTCGTCGGTCTATAACGAGACGGTCGACCATGAAGAGTATGACGACGACCATGACGAGTACGAAGACGATGATGACGATCATGACGAGTACGAAGACCATGACGATGACAATGACGAAGAGGATGATGACTAATGACCAGTCGCATACCCCCAGAACTCGCTCGCCGATCGCCCGGTAACAACGATGCGACCAGCGCCAAGATCGTGGCCGCCGGGGTGAGTGTGGCCGCCGGAATTGGGTTGGTAGGCGCAATGGCCGCGACTCAAACGCCGACGGCTGTAACGGTACAAGCGCCAACCCAACGAATCATCGTGATCGAACAGCCGGCGCAGGCTCAAGCGGCGGCACCACTTCCAGCCCCGGCCGCCGGGGCGTCAGCAGTACCGGCGAGCGAGGCTCCAGCGGTTGTAATCATCAATACTCAACCCGCCCCGCAGCCGGTTACGGTCAGCGAAGGGTCATGAGCGCAACCAAGAGCGATACCAAGTGGGCCTCGACCCAGCACCGCCTCGACCGACGAGGGCGAGCGATGGGAACCAGCTTTCATCTCATCGTCGTCGGTGGCAGTAGCGAGGTCGGCGATCGTATGGAGCGCCAGCTCCACCATCTCGAGTCGATCTGGAGTCGCTTCGTCCCAAGCAGCGAGATCAGCGAACTTAACGCTGCACCCGACAACTATCAGCTCGTCTCGGAAGAGACGGCCGAGTTGATCGAACGCGGAGTTCAAGGCTGGGCCCTGACGGGCGGGGTGTTTGATCCAACCATCCTGCAAGCCATGATGGCCAACGGATACGACCGGACGTTCAGCCAATGCGGAAACGAAGAGCCAGCTCATCGGGCTGGCGCATCGATCGGCTGCGGCGGGATCGAGGTCAACCGCACCATTAATCTGGTCCGGCTCGGGCCTGGCGTTGGATTCGATCCCGGCGGGATCGGCAAGGGTTTAGCAGCCGACCTGATCGTCGCCGACGCGATGGCCAATGGAGCGGCTGGCGCCATGGCCAACATCGGCGGCGATCTCGTGTGCCGCGGTGAGGCACCGACCGGCCAGGGCTGGGTCATCGATGTTACCGAGCGCAGCGTTCGAGACGAGAGGGTGGCGCTACTCACACTTGAGGAGGGGGCCGTCGCCACGAGCACCACGCGCAAACGCCGCTGGAGAACTGCCGACGGCGAACGCCATCACCTCCTCGATCCGGCGACCGGCGATAGCAGTTCGGGGCCAACGATGGTCACAGTTATCGCGGCGCAAGGATGGTACGCGGAGGTCGTGGCGAAGCATCTGATCGTGAGCGGCGACCCCACGGTAATCGACACTGATTTAGCGGCCGCCATTGTCATCGAACAGGGCGACCCTACGGGTCACACTACGATCGGCGAGATGGGCGGGTACCTCCGATGACCGAACAATTGTGGTGGTACGTGGCCCGGTCGGGCGGAATCGTTGCGCTGTTGCTGTCCGCAGCGTCAGTTATTTGGGGCCTGTTGTTGGCGAGCGGGTTCCTCGATCGGAACCCCCCGAAGCGATGGCTGTTGAGCCTTCACAGCTGGCTCGGCGGACTTACCGTTAGCTTCACAGCCATTCACCTTCTCGGCCTCTGGCTCGATGGCTTCATCGAGTATTCAATCGTTGATCTGTTCGTACCGTTTGCCTCGACGGAAGCGCCAGGAGCCTGGCCGATGGCCTGGGGAATTATCGCCTTCTATCTGCTGGTAGCGGTGCAGGCAACATCGCTGATGATGAAGCGCATACCGCGCCGCTGGTGGCGGGCGATTCATATGAGCAGCTTTGCTGTGCTGGGCACCGGCATCGTTCATGGCGCCACGGCCGGAACCGACTCGACCAATCCGGCGTACCTTGTTGGTGTGATTCTTGTTGGGCTCAGCACCGTATTCTTGACCACCTATCGGGTGCTAATGAGGCGAACCACGCCACATGCCAAATCGCCGGCACTAGCCAAGACATGAGACTGCTAGTAGTCGAGGATGAAGAGCCCCTGGCCCAGTCGCTGAAGACTGGCCTCGAATCCGAGGGATTCGCGGTAGACACCGCCCGCGACGGTGAGACCGGGCTCTGGCTTGCGCAAGAGAACAGCTATGACGCAGTGATCCTCGACCTAATGCTGCCCAAACTCAATGGCTTCAAGATCTGCCAGGCGATGCGAGACGCGGACGACTGGACTCCAATTCTTATGCTCACGGCGAAGTCGGGCGAGTGGGACGTGGCCGAAGGGCTCGACACCGGCGCCGACGACTATCTAACCAAGCCGTTCAGCTTTGTGGTGCTGCTCGCCCGACTACGCGCGTTGTTACGGCGCGGCCAGGTCGAGCGGCCAACCCTGCTCACCCACGGTGGTGTTGAACTCAACCCTGCCACCAGAACCGTCGTCAACTCGGGGGCGATTATCGACCTCACAACCAAGGAGTTCTCGGTCTTGTTCTTCTTGATGAGAAGGGCTGGCGAGGTCGTCTCCAAAACCGAGATCGTAGAGAACGTTTGGGATATTGAATTCGACGGCGATCTGAACATCGTCGAGGTGTATGTTCGCTCGCTGCGCAAGAAGCTGGGAAACGACGCAGTCGAGACGGTCCGCGGTGCTGGCTACCGGTTTGTGACCGACCGATGACCATCGATTCACTTCGTAGTCACGCCCCAACCCGATCGATCCGCACCCGCCTTACTCTGGTGGGAACTGCCATTCTCTTTGCCGGGCTAGTCCTCGGTGCTTTCGCCTTCGACCGGTTACTCGAGAACGAACTGCTCAAGAATCTCGACCAGAACCTCACCACTCAAGCGATCGATCGTGCCAACTCGATAGCGGCCGGTCTCGACCCGACAACCCAACTGACAACCGCGCAGCGCGAGACAGCGGTGGCCGTGTTCGACGTCGACGGCAACGTCCTCGCCAATCGCGGATTCGTCAACCCGACTCAGGTTGCCACAGTTGCTGCTGGTTCGTCGTCCACCCAAGCGATCGAGATCTTCGAGGCTGGCGAGAACGAAATTGAACACCACCGTCTAAGGGTGGTCGCGGCGGAGACCGGCGAGATCAAAGTTGTGGTAGCCGCCGAATCCGAAGTTATCGGGCGAACGCTCAGCTCTGTCCGCGGCCTGCTCGCGGTTGGGATTCCCTTGTTAGCGCTGACCGGCGGCGCAATATTCTGGACTGTGGTTGGCCGATCGTTGCAACCTGTCGAACGACTTCGTCAAGATGCGCAGTCTATTGCCGACATCGGTTTCGAGGGCCGGGTGAGCGAGCCCGCAAACAGTGACGAACTCGGACGACTAGCAGCGACGCTGAATGACATGCTCGACCGCCTCGACCTAGGCGCTGCGAGCCTGCGCCGTTTTGTCTCCGACGCGTCTCACGAGATCCGCAGCCCAATCGCTAACATCCGAGCCCGCGTCGAAACCAGCGGGCCCGATGAATGGGCCGAGGTCGGGCCAGACATCGTTCGCGAAGTGGAAAGGGTTGAAGCCATAGTTACTGACCTCACCTACCTCGCCCGCAGCGACGAGGGTCGACTTGAGCACAAACCGGAGAGAATTGAGCTCGACGAGATCCTATTTTCTGAGGCGACACGTCTGCAGCAGCGCGCCAGGGTGGTGGTGGACGCGACTGGCATACAACCAATCGTGCTCATCGCCGATCTAGGACAGATTCGCCGCGCAATTCGTAATTTGGTCGATAACGCCGAGCTCCACGCCGCCTCAACTGTGCAGCTCGCCGTCTCTACCGAGCCTGGGGTCGTGGTGATCGACATCGACGATGACGGGTCTGGAATCCCAGTGGACGATCGCGAGGCGGTCTTCGAGCGCTTTACACGGCTTGACCAATCGCGTCAGCGAGGCACCGGCGGCACCGGATTGGGACTAGCGATTGTGCGCGACATCGTCGAACGACACGGCGGCACAGTCGCGATCAGCGACTCGCCACTAGGCGGAGCCCGGCTAACGCTGGCCTTCCCCCGAAATTTTGTGGTCTGAGCACCGTGACGGTGCTCAGACCACACTAGATTTTGGCTTTCTAAGACCAGCCTAGTTGTGGACCGTGAAGGCGTTTCGCCGGTCGCGACCGAACCGGTAGATGGAGTAGTCACGGTCGAAGGCGATCGCTTCGTGAACGCCCAGCCGTTGCATGACCGACCAGCTGGTGCGGTCGACGATAGAGAAATCTTGATCGGGATATGCCTCTCGAATCGAAGCCGCCAGTTCGAGGTCGGCGACCGTCGTCGACTCAATCCTCGCGATCCCCGTTCGGATCGAATTGATCAGATCCTCGGCAATGTCGACACCCAGCCGACTCGACGTCAGGTACCAGGTCTCGATCAGGATGTGGTCGCTCGTTAGAAGTCGGCCTTGGAACTCGCTCAAACGAAGCGTTGCTCGCTCGTGGCTTCGGTCGTCGCGGTCAGCAGCTGCGTACCAGGCCGACGTGTCGACGAACGCGGTCACTTCTTGTGATGAGACGAGAAGGCCATCATGACGGCATCGTGTTCGTTTTCAATGTCGCTCCCGCCTGAGCTTCCGATACCAAAGATCTCCGATACATCGGCTTGGGAGTTATCGTCGCCAAGGTCGCGTTCGACGAGACACCGGATGTATTCCGCCATCGTGATACCGAGTTCGGCAGCCTTTCGCTTCACGCGAGCGTGTTGTTCATCTTCGAGCGCAATCTGAGTTCGCATAGTGTTACATCATAACATCAAACTCTCCCCAAAATTTTGTGGTCTGACCACCGTGACGGTGCTCAGACCACACTAGATCTGATCATTTCGGAGCAGCTACCCTTCTGAAGTGGGAGACGCGGACATCTTCGTGGCCATCGCGGCTTATCGCGATCCCGAGCTACGGCTAACCATCGAGAGCTGCATCGAGAACGCCGACGATCCATCTCGTCTCACGTTTGGGGTCTGTCTGCAATATGAGGTCGACGGCCCGCGCTCAGTTCGAGCCGATTGCCTAGACAATGTCGACGCTGCGATTCGTCTGTTGCGATATCCCTTCCAGCGCAGCAAGGGTGGTTGTTGGGCTCGTCATCTCACGCAGAGTTTGTACGACGGCGAGCGCTACACGCTTCAAATCGATTCGCACTCTCGAATGGAGCCCTCATGGGACACCGACCTGATCGCCATGATGAACGCCTTTCCCGGTGACAAACCCCTAATTTCCAGTTTTCCCATGCTGTACACCCGCGATGCCGGGGTTGACGCCATTCCCGATGCCGACCGCACGATCGTGCCGGTAACCATGGTCGAAACATGGAGCCCCGATGGCTGGATTTGGCACCCAACATCAAT
>CBERPN010000312.1:0-5361 GCA_965524675.1 uncultured bacterium | reverse complement strand
CTTCAACCAAATCGACAGCCAGACCGGGGCCCGCGTAAAACAGAAACGAGTGTCGGCCCTCGATGGGAGCGATGTCGACTACGACGACATCGTCAAAGGATATGAACTGCCGTCGGGCGAGTACGTGACCATTACCGAAGAAGAACTCGCTTCGCTCGATCCAGAGGCAGTTCGCACTATCGACATCTTGGAGTTCATCGACCTCGACGAGATCGATCCGATCTTTTACGACTCGGCGTACCACCTGGTGCCCGATCCGAGCACCGCCAAACCGTACAAACTTTTGGCCGAAGCGATGACTAGCGCCAATAAAGTAGCCATCGCCCGATTTGTGATGCGCACCAAGCAGTACATGGCGGCGATCCGGCCCAAGGACGGAACACTGTTGTTGTCGAGCATGGTCTACGCGGATGAGCTTGTTGCCCGTGCCGATATCTCAGAGTTCGATGCGCTCGACGACATTGAAGTCGATGCCAAGGAACTAGCGATGGCTGAGCAGCTCATTGCATCACTCGACGCCGAGTTTCAGCCCGAGCTTCATACCGACACCTACCGCGAGGCGGTGATCGAGTTGATCGACCGCAAGGTGGCTGGCGAGACCGATCTTGTCATTGCAGCGCCGGAACCCTCGAGCGACAAGGTGATCGATCTCATGGCTGCCCTCGAGGCGAGTGTGGCCCAGGCCAAGACGGCCAAGAAGCGCCATCCCGCGTCAAAGCCGAAGGCGAAGGCATCCAGGACAGTCAAGAAAAAGAAGTCTGCCTGATCGTGTAAGGCACATCCCTATCCCATGTGTCAGCTGTCGGCCACAATCTGGGTGAGCTGTTCACTGCGGAATTCTTGTACCTGAACATCTGGGTGGTGAAGAACGACGCGCTGCTCGACTGTGATCGAGTCATCGATGCCGAAGTGCTCAAGCATCGTTCGTGCACCTCCGACCAGACCGTCGAGCAGCGTCACCCGTTTAGTCTCGAGTCGCGACGGGATTCGCACGATGTCGGGAATATCGACCAGTTCTAGGTGTCCAGCCCAAGAGCCTCCATCGGAAAGCAGCGGCGATGCCGAGCCGTCGGCGACCGCCAGCAGCGACAACGCCTGATTCGTGGCAGCATCGGGTAGTCGGCCCACAAGTTCGGCGACGCGCTGGCCGTGCAACGATCCCACGATCTTGGTGGTCGCGAACTTCTCGATGAAGGTCATCTTGGAGGCCTCTTCCACCTCATCGACCGGCCGCGACGGAAGTACTAAGACGTGCGTTGCGCCGAGGTCCATGGCGCTGCGCCATGGAATCTGTTCGCTAAGCCCGCCGTCGACATATGGCTCTCCATCGACGAACCTGCTGGCTCCACCCAACACAGGAAGGGCGGCGCTGGCTTTTAGGATCGCGTCCATACGGTCGTTGTCGCCGTCAAGCCTCAGCCGCTTTATCGGGTTGCCATCCTCGGCGGCGGCAACCGTGGCCCACAACTCAATCCCGCTGCTGTCGAGCAGCTGGTAGTCGAGGCCTCGCTCGGGTGCGGCGCGATCGACGAGGTAGTCGAGGTCGATTGCCTTGCGTCGCCTCAGCGCGTTTCGCTTATCGAGGAACGGAGCGTTGTTGAGTTCGGTGTAGAACAGCACACTTCCCTCGGTGGCGCGCTCCATCACGAAGAAGGCGGCGGCTAGTGCGCCAGCCGACGTTCCAATGACGAGATCGAAGCCGTCGTGGTAGCCGACCTGTTCGAGAGCGAGCAGCATTCCCGATGAAACGACGCCGCGCATGCCGCCACCTTCGACTGCCAGTGCAACCCGGTAGTCGTCGCTGCGGGCTCCAGGCGCTGACCCCTCGACCAATCGACGGTGTAACAGTTCGCTCGTAGTGGGGGATTGTTGGGAGTCCACGCCCCCGGACCCTACAGGTCTTCGAGACTGCGACCTCCGTTACCGCCGGCCGCGTACCCAGAAACGCTTATTGATACCGAGGTCACCTTTCGAGGGAGAGCTACTTCTTGCCGCTCAAGGAGCCGTGCTCGACCATCGATTGAAGGAGCCCTCCAACCAAAGGATTGCTGGACGACGCCCGGTGGGAGGCGCCGATCTGACGGGTGGTGAGCGGCTGTTTCAGGGCACGCTGTAGCGGCCGTTCGCCAGTTTCAGCCTGAACCGCTGGGAGTACGGTCCAGCCGAGCGACAAGTTCACCATTTCGCGGAGCACGTCCGGTTGATTCGACTCGGCTACGACCTCAAAGGTTGCGCCGCGCGAGCGGAGCTCGGTCTCGATTAGACGCCGCGTTAGTGAATTCGCTGGGAACGTTACCCAGGGGCCCCATGTGTCGACGCGTCCGATGCGAGTGCCAGCGGGTGCATAGACAGCCAGCGGTTCGACGAAGAGGTTTACCGTGGTCAACTCGGGGTGTGGGGATTCGGGTGATACGCCGACCACAAGGTCGAGTTCGCCAGCAACGAGTTGGTCCAGCAGGGTCTGCGATGGTGACACGGTGAGGCGAAGTTCGACGTCGGGGTGCTCGTCTCGAAACGCCGCCAAGACGTGCGGGTAGTGATGCACCGCCCCGACATCGATCATGCCAACGCGCAATGCCCCGACTTGGCCCGACCGGCGACGCTCGGCCCAATCGGTGACTTCGCGGGTATCGGCGAGTACGCGCCTTGCGTATCCGAGCACCGGAGCAGCGTCCTCGGCGATCCTTTTCTTCCGTCCGTGCGATTCGAATATCGATACTCCAAGTCGGCGCTCCAGTTCTGATAGTCCTTGCGATAGCGCTGACGGACTCACTTGGAGATACTCAGCGGCAGCGCCCCAGGTCGCAAAGCTGGTCACTGCATCGAGGTACTCGAGCTGCTGAATAGTGACTTTCGCGAGCGGTAGCTTCGAAGCCGCCATCTGTGGCTTCCCTTCAGGGGTATTAAGTGTTACTTAACTATACCATCTAGTTCCATGGTTTCACTTATGATTCAGTCATGACAAAGAACGCCTCAGTCTCCACCCCTACGCCCGCCACAGGACGACTCGGTGTACTCCTGCCTGGTCTCGGGGCCGTCTCGTCGACACTCATCGCTGGAGTAATGGCCGCTCGAAAGGGTGGGGCCTCCCCCATTGGTTCCATCAGCCAACTCGATTTTCTTCCCAACCCAGCGAACCCTGACGAAGCGGGCCCGGCGATTCGCGATGCGCTTAGCCTCGCAAGTCTCGACGACTTGGTCTTTGGTGGGTGGGACCCAATCTCGGCCAACGCTCTCGAAGCGGCCGAAACCGCTGGCGTGCTCGAAAGTCGCGATATCGCTCCGATTTCTGGCGAGCTCGAGGGCATTGTCACCATGCCAGCGGTGTTCGATCAAGATTGGGTCCGAAACATCGACCCGATTCGTGTGAAAGAACTCACGAGCAAATGGGATGCGGCGCTCGCCCTCATCGACGACATTGAACGCTTCCGTGAAGAGCAGGACTGCGACCGGTTGGTGATGGTGTGGTGTGGCTCTACAGAGGTGTACAGGCCAGCGAGCGAGGTGCATGAATCGATCGAGTCGTTCGAGCGAGGACTGAAGGACAACGATCCCAACATCGCCCCCAGCCAGATCTACGCCTACGCAGCGATGATCACCGAAACCCCATACGCCAACGGTTCACCCAACGTGACGTGCGAGACCGGCTACATGGAACAGTTGGCCGAAGAGCGTCAAGTTCCACTGTCGGGCAAGGACTTCAAGACCGGCCAGACCCTTATCAAGACGATCATTGCCCCAGCGCTTCGAGCCAGAATGCTCGGATTGCGCGGCTGGTTTAGCACTAACATTTTGGGTAATCGTGACGGGCTCGTGCTCGACGACCCCGACAGCTTCAAGGCGAAGGAAGTCTCCAAGCTTGGGGTACTCGACAACATTCTGCAGCCCGAGCGCCACCCTGAGCTGTACGGCGAGATCGACCATGAGGTCCGCATCAACTACTACCCACCGCGCGGCGACCAAAAAGAGGGTTGGGACAGTATTGATATTTTCGGCTGGATGGGATACCCCATGCAGATCAAAGTCAACTTCTTGTGCCGCGACTCGATCCTTGCTGCGCCGATCGTGCTCGATCTAGTGCTGTTCATGGACCTTGCCGCACGAGCCGGAGAATCTGGCGCGCAAGAGTGGCTGAGCTTCTACTTCAAAGCTCCGCAAACCCTTCCAGGGGCTCCGGACAGCACCATCGAACACGACCTGTTCCTACAGCGCGACAACCTGTTGACTCAACTGGTGAACTGGAGCAAGTAGCGAGGTTTACTCCATCTCGGAGGAGTTACCCACACTGATTGGATGTCGGAGTAATTCTTCAGGACTCGATAATTCTCGGCAGGATCTCGCTGATGCTGCCGTTGAGGACCACGGTCGCTAGGTCGTCGAATCCGGTGGGTTCAGCGTTGAGGATGATGATTGGAATAGCTCGTTGCGCTGCGATCGGCACAACTTGGTTGATTGGCGAAACTGCGAGGCTGGTTCCGATTGCGAGCATGAGGTCGCATTCGTTAGCGGCCGTCTCGGCTCTTAGAAGGTCTTCGGCGATTAAACTCTGGCCGAAGGAAATTGTGGCGGACTTCAGGAGCCCACCGCATTCGGGGCAAGCGGGGTCTGGGTCGCCAGCGCGCACCCGCTCTAGCGCCACCTCCATGTCGGCACGGTACTCACAGCTGAGGCACTGCACCTTGCGGGTGGTGCCATGGATCTCGATGACCCTCGCGATATCGGTTCCGGCTCGTTGATGAAGCTCGTCAACGTTTTGGGTAATGAGAGTGTGCAGCTTGTGACGTCGATCTAGGCGAACCAGCGCCCGGTGCCCTTCGTTTGGTTCGACATCGGCCCATAGTCGACCATCGGCTCGGGCGGCCCAGTTCTTCTCGCGAACCCGAGGCTCGGCGACGTAGTAAGTAATGTTCGATGCCTTCTCGGCTTCGGGGTCTTTGGTCCAGAGCCCGTTAGGTCCGCGAAAGTCCGGAATCCCGCTATCGGTGGAAATTCCTGCACCGGTGAGGACGGTTATAGCGGCGGCCTCATCGACAAGTCGGCGAGCCTGGCGCAGCGAAGGCTCGGGGACCCTCGCTGGCGACTGGTCTGATGAAGAGTCTGTCATTCGAGTGATTCTAGTTTGCAAGGCACGATTTGACGTTAGGAATGAAATAAACTGAAATGATATGAAACAACACGAACATAATTTACTCTACAACTTCTCTCTGCGAACACTATTTCATCTCTTTAGGGGTACTCGGTGGCAAGTTCACGACCATCTTTTGATACAAGCAAATCACTACGAGTCGAACCGTGGCCCGATGACTTGATCGACCGGTTGGGCCATGACCCAAGGTCGACCTATGTGGAGCGGTTCTGGTT
>CBERPN010000311.1:0-5369 GCA_965524675.1 uncultured bacterium | reverse complement strand
TGTGCAGCGATTCGACATCACCCATCGCGCTTTGGTGATGGGAATCCTCAACCGCACACCCGACTCCTTTTTCGATGCTGGCGAGTATTTTGACTTCGACGAGTTTCTCCGCAAGGCCGAACGCCTGGTCGACCAGGGCGCCGACTTTCTCGACGTCGGCGGAGTCAAGGCTGGTCCCGGGCCGGAGGTAACGGTCGCCGAAGAACTCGAACGGACAGTTCCGGCGGTTGCGGCGCTGGTCGAACGATTCGATCTGCCGGTATCGGTGGATACCTTTCGAGGGTCGGTCGCGCGGGCGTGCTACGAGGTCGGAGCCGTGGTTGGTAACGACATCAGCGGATTTGCCGACCCCGAGTTCCTGACCGCTGCGGCCGATCACAGCGCATCGGTGGTGGCATGTCACATCCGTCTGGCGCCACGCGTTCCCGACCCAGATCCCAACTACGAAGAACACGGCGGCGTGATCAACGCTGTGCGAATCTTCTGCAAAGACCGTGCCGAGCAAGCCTTGGCTGCAGGTATCCCTCCCCAGCGCATAATGGTCGATGCCGGGCTCGACTTGGGTAAGACTCCTGCGATGTCGGCAGAGTTGCTCAGACACTCCGACGACTTGGCCAGCCTTGGGTTCGCCGTGTTCTTGTCGGCATCGAACAAAGGATTTCTCGGTGAACTGGTAGGCGCCGAGGTGAACGACCGCACAGAGTCGTCGCTGGCTGCGCTCGCTTTGGGGATCGACCGCGGTTGTCGAGTTCTGCGCGCCCACGATGTGATGGGCGCCCGCCGTGTCGCCGACACCATGGCGCTACTGCTCGAAGAGCGCCCAGCGGCATGAGCAAAGCATCGGTGACCGTTATCAACGGTGACGACGACGTGCTCATCGCCGAGGCTGTGCGGGCGAGGGTGACCGAGTTGTTAGGCGACGCCGACCCAACCCTGGCCAGCGAGGAACTGACCGAGGCCGACTACAAGGTCGAGGGCGGCGGTTTCGAGATCGCTCGGCTGGTCGATGCTGCCCAGACCCCACCATTTCTGACCGACGTTCGAGTGGTTACGGGTCGACATATGTCGCGGTTTACCAAAGCCGATCATGTCGCGGCCTTGGTCAGCTATCTCGAAGCGCCGCTCGAAACGACTCGACTAGTGCTCGTCTGGGAGAAGGGCATTAACCCAAAACAGGAACGTCTAGGGGCAATGCCGAAGAGCCTCAAGTCGGCGATCGCAGCGGTGGGTGCCGAGGTGATCGACACCGCAGTTCCGCGTGGCAGGGCTGCCAGCGGATGGCTCGAGAAACGCCTGAACGATTCGACGCTGCGATTCGACCGACGAGCCGTTGAAGTCATCGCAGAGACTCTCGGCGAAGATCGGTCAAAGGTTATTGGTCTACTCAGAACCCTTGAGTCGGCGTTCGAAGCTGGCAACGCCGTCGCTGCCGAAGAGCTCGAACCTTTTCTTATCGAAAGGGGAGCGGTCCCTCCTTGGGAGCTAACCGACGCGATTGCCGAAGGCGACATTCCCAAAGCGCTCGACCGCTTGCATCGCATGCTTGGCGGCGGTCGGCATCCGCTTCAACTGATGGCTTCTCTGCAGGGCAACTACGAAAAGTTGCTAAGGCTCGACGGCTCCGGCGCCACCGACGAGAAATCGGCAGCAAAGCTACTAGCGATGAAGGGGTCGACGTTCCCGGCAAAGAAGCTCGTTCGTCAGGCTCGATCGATGGGTACCAATCGCATCGGGCAGGCAATCGGCTTGCTGGCCGACGCCGATTTGGCGTTACGGGGCACGATCGCGTGGCCCGACGAGCTGGTTATGGAAGTGCTCGTGGCACGCCTGTCTCGGCTCAGTCGCTGACCGGGGTCGAGTGTGGCTAGCTACTTAGCCGACACCTTTGCCATTGCCTTGGTAAGACGGCTCTTTCGGCGGGCGGCCTGGTTTTTGTGAATGAGACCCTTGTTAGCCGCTCGGTCGATAGCGCTCAAGGCGCTGCGCAGAGTCTCCTCGGCGCCGTCTTCGCCCGACTCGCCAGCTGCAACCGCAGTCTTGACGAGGGTACGCATCTCGGAGCGCACACCAAGGTTGCGCACCCGGCGCTTCTCGTTCTGTCGGTTTCGTTTGATCTGACTCTTAATATTCGCCACGTTGCTACCTGAGCTGAAGTTCTTGGGGATTGGAAGATGGAAAGGCTGGGCCAAAAGGGCCGAAGGTCAATGTTATCGACATAGTGAGGCCCAGGGGCAACGCAGGCCAAGAAATCTGTTGAAGCAAGCGGCGCGCTGGCGATGACGCGTAGCTGGTGGTGCTGAGTGTTGTTTCGAGTTTCCGAGCTTTGGTGTGCCCGTGAGGGATGCGGTCTGCGGTGTTGTTCGTGGCCGCGGTAGGTGTTGATCGGTGTCTGACACCACCCAGCGGACGGGTTCGGGACGTTTGATTAGGGACGTGTCTGACACCATTGCGGTCGGGGTCGCGGAGGCCGCCGCGGCGCACCGGCTGGGCTTCGGGCACCACGTGTTGTCGTGGTTGTTGACTAGTCCCTGGCGGCGCTTAGCGTCGCTTCGGGTCTCCGAGCGTTGGCGTGCCCGTGAGGGTGCGGTCTGTGGCGTTGTGCGTGGCCGCGCCGGGAACGGGCTTGGCCGAACGCGTAGTGTGGGCGGGGCCTGATTACTGCACTCCGCGCAGGCCGTTGGGGCCACGGAGGCCGCCGCGGCGCGCCGGAAGCAACTTTGGGCGGTCCGAGCGCGTCGTTCGCTTTCGCTCTCTTAGCAAGTTCTGGCGCAGGGCGCCACAACTTGCGGTAGGGCGGAGGGCGCCAGCCCGCAGCCTGAGACCCGCGGCCTGCGTGACCGGGGAACGCCAGCAAGAGAGCCGAAGGCGGAGAAAAGCAATCGAGCCGTTAGCTTCGGGTGGTGGAGTTGGACCGTCTTAGAAACTGCTGCATCATCGCGCACATCGATCATGGCAAGTCGACCTTGGCCGATCGCATGCTCGAGCTTTGCGGAGCGGTCGACGAACGCGACATGCGAGCCCAATACCTCGACTCGATGGACATCGAACGTGAACGGGGTATCACGATCAAGCTGCAAAGCGTTCGCCTCGACTGGAACGACCACGTCATTAACCTCATCGACACTCCGGGTCACGTCGACTTCGGCTATGAGGTGTCGCGATCGCTCGCTGCCTGCGAAGGTGTGATCCTGGTAGTCGACGCCGCTCAAGGTATAGAGGCCCAGACCTTGGCTAACTGCTACCTGGCGATCGAACACGACCTCGAGATCGTCGCGGTGCTCAACAAGCTCGACCTTCCGGCAGCCGATCCCGATCGTTACGCGATGGAAATCGAGAATGTGCTGGGTATCCCTGCCGAAGAAATTCTGCGGATCAGCGCCAAGACCGGCGACGGCGTTAGCGAAGTGCTCGATGCTGTTCTCACTCGGGTTCCTGCCCCGGTAGGCGATGTCGACGAGCCGCTTCAAGCGCTCATCTTCGACAGCCACTTCGACCAGTATCGCGGGGTCGTCAGCTCGATACGGGTGATGAATGGTTCGGTCGCCACAAACGACAAGCTGCGCTTCATGCATGCCGGTTCGGTTCATGAAGCCGACGAGATCGGGGTCAGAACCCCCGACAGTCGACCTGTCCAGCGGCTCGGCGCAGGCGAGGTCGGCTATCTGATCGCCGGAATCAAAGATGTTGGCGAGGCCAAGTCGGGTGAAACCGTAACCAGTGCATCAAGGGGCGCCACCGAGACCCTGGCGGGATATCGCGAACCGAAGCCGATGGTGTTCAGCGGCCTATATCCCATCGACGGCGACGAGTTCGCGCTGCTGCGTGAGTCGCTCGAAAAGCTTCAGCTCAACGACTCAAGCTTTACCTACGAGCCAGAAACCTCTGGTGCGCTCGGCCACGGATTCCGTTGCGGATTCTTGGGACTTCTTCACATGGAGATTATCCGCGAACGCCTCGAACGCGAGTTTGGGTTGAGCCTTATCGCTACCGCACCGTCGGTCGAGTATCGACTCAACATGCCCACCGGCGAAGTGCGCGAGATCGACAACCCTAGCGAGATGCCGTCGGCTGGCGAGTACGACTCCATCGAGGAGCCCTATCTCCGAGCAGCGATTATTACCCCCACCGACTACACCGGCACGCTGATGGATCTTTGTCAGAGTCACCGTGGTGTGATGGAAAAGATGGAGTATCTGTCGCCTGAACGGGTCGAGTTGGTGTACAGGATTCCTCTCGCCGAAGTGGTCATCGACTTTTTCGATCAGATGAAGAGCCGAACGCAGGGCTATGCGAGCCTCGACTACGACGCCGACGGCTACTCAGAGTCTGATCTGGTGAGGGTCGATATTTTGCTAGCTGGCGACCCGGTCGACGCCTTCAGCACGATCGTTCACAAAGAAAAGGCCTACACCTACGGTAACAAGATGGCCGAGAAGCTCAAGGAACTCATTCCTCGTCAACAGTTCGAGATTCCGATTCAGGCCGCCATAGGCGGAAACATCATTGCCCGAGAAACAGTACGGGCATATCGCAAGGACGTAACGGCCAAGCTCTACGGCGGCGACGTAACCCGTAAGAACAAGCTGCTCAAGAAACAAAAGGAAGGCAAGAAGCGCATGAAGAGCATCGGTCGGGTCGATATTCCACAAGAGGCATTCGTCAGCGCCCTGCAACTCGACGACTGATCGTGGGGGGATTGTGGTGTCGACCAGTCTTTGGTCGGGCGCCTTTAGACGGTTGAGGTTTGAGCGCTACGCTGTCACCTATGGCTGAACCAGCCCATCTCGACGAGCGCAAGGCCTCTATCCTTCACGCCGTCGTGAAGGAGTACATCGCAACCGCACAGCCGGTTGGTTCGTCGAAAATTTCTGACGCGGCGGCTCTCAACGTTTCGTCCGCAACTGTACGCAACGAATTGGTTCAGCTCGAAACCGACGGCTACCTGCACCAGCCGCACACGAGCGCCGGGCGGATCCCTACCGACAAGGGCTACCGATTCTTTGTCGATCACCTCACCGGCCCGCCGCGGCTGGGCAAGAACAAGAAGCTGCAAGTCACCGAATTCTTCGATCAAACCCACACCGAACTCGAAATGCTTTTGCGCGACACCAGTCGGCTGCTGGCAGGACTTACAGATTGTGCGGCCGTCGTTACTGGTCCTGGTAGCGACGCTGCCACAATCCGCTCAGTGCAGCTCGTCGATCTGGTTGGCCACACCGTCCTAGCCGTAGCGGTCCTGTCGAGCGGCGCTATAGAAAAGCGCACTATCGAAATCGAGTCGACTCTCGCGGGCGAGACACTGGGGCGGGCAAGTGAGGTTCTCGACACCAGCTTCAAGGGTGCTCACCTCGGGTCGCTCCCGGATTGCG
>CBERPN010000310.1:0-5380 GCA_965524675.1 uncultured bacterium | reverse complement strand
GATCCGCCTTTCGCGGTCTAGGTGGGGGAGTAGCCCGTCGATGCTGTCGGCTAGCCCATCAACATGAATCATGCCGGTAATTACCAAGTCGGCGAATATGACGATGGCGCCGATGAGTAATGTTGAGGTGAAAGCTTTGTCGGCCAGCCACCAGACGAGGCCAAGCGTTGCACCGATGATTGCCCCCGTGGCCGGAAACCACCCGAGGGTGCGTTCATTGGGGGCACGGCCCCTGCCGAAGATCGTCAAGAAGCTCAACGCTGCGATCATTCTTTGAACTCGAATTCTTGAGGTAGCTCGAGTACCCGGCCTGCCACCACGAGCAGAGCGCGGTCGGCGATATGAGCAAGGTTTTGGTTGAGCCTGCCGAGAGTGTCGGTAAAGAGCCTGCCAAGTTCGGTGGCTGCGTGTACTCCCATAGCGACTTCTTCGCTCACCAGTACCGTTGGCTCGACACGAGAAGTGAGAGTACTGCAAAGCGATTCAGTATCGATGTCGAAGTCGTGATGGGCCGCCACCCAGGCGCCCACCGAGTCGATCAGAACCGGTCCGCTTGCCGAGCGGAGAGCCCCGACCAGGTCGCTGCCGCACTCAACCGTTCGCCACTCCGCTGGACGCCGCGCCCGGTGAGCGTCGACTCGGCTGACGAAATCGGCATCGCTGCGGTCGTGCTCTGCGGTGGCGAGATAACTGACATCGTTGCCAAAACCGGAGACGATCTTCTCGGCGATGGCAGACTTTCCCGATCGGGTGCCTCCGAGCACCAAGACGATCACGGCCGTTCCGCCAGGCCATTTGTGACCGCGCTGTATGTTGCCCTAGCCAGTCGTGCGCCCCAGAGAGAGCGAGGCCCGCAAAATTCGGCGGCGGGTGAAGGATCGTCGTACCACAGCACCGCGACCGCGTCGCTGGCGGTGCCTGTGCCCTTCACACCCGCATCGGCCAGCACCTGAGACTTCGCCTCAGTAATGGTGATTACCGCGTTGACAGCAGCCGCAGACGACAAAGCAACTGGAAATACCGCAACGATATTGATCGTGCCTGCGACGGGTCCTATTCGTTGTTCGGGTTCCGCTGCGGCCCAGGTAGGTCGGTTAACCCCGACGGTGGCACAAACCTCGATTCCCTGTTCGCGGCCCCAGCAAACTGAGTTGACGTCGACTGCGGTGAGCAGCCCTGTTCCGTTCCCACTGAGTCGGTGTTCACGGGCGATCGAAGCGACGAACCCGTCAAGGTCGGTCAGCGCGAAATCGTTCTCTACGGTGGCATTGATCAACCATTCGATCGTTGCGAACCCGCCGCCTACCGATGCCGACGATAAACAGTGCATCGGCTTGTCGAACCGCCAGATTATGACTGGTCTGTGTGTGGCTTCGCTCTGGTAGCTGGCGATCGTCATCGAGTCATCAGTAGTCGATGCCTCGCTTGGCTCGAATTCCGCTGTCGTAGGCGTGCTTAATGTTGCGCATCTCGGTGGCCGTGTCGGCGATCTCGATGATCGCCTCGGGCATGTCGCGGCCGGTCAGAACAACATTGGTCTCACCGGACCGGTTTGTTACCGCCGCGGCGATCTCACCGGTATCTATCCAGCCCCAATTCATTGGATAGCTGATCTCGTCGAGTACGACGAGGCGGTAGTTTGGTGACTTGAGAAGCTCGAACGCTTTGTCGCGAGCGGCTTGGGCAATCGCCTGATCTTCAGCGATGTCGTCGCTGTCCCAGCTAAAGCCCTCGCCGAGGGTCCACCAGTCGACCCCAAGATCGCGGGCAACCTTCTCCTCGCCGGTATTCCAGTTGCCGGACTTGATGAATTGAATCACCGCGACCGGCCAGCCGCGCGCCACCGCTCGCATTACAACTCCAAACGCCGCCGTCGACTTTCCTTTGCCGTCTCCGGTATTGACGAGCACGAGCGATGTCGCTCGACGCAGCTTGTCGGGGCGTGGATCCTCGGTTTGTGGCTCAAGACTCATTGCGGTCCAATCGACTCCGCGGTTCGGCGCCGAACAGTAACACCAACACGGCCATCGCTCTCGTGGGTTACATCGGCTTCGACCCCGTAGTGCTCGCTCAGGTTTCTCTGAGTCAACACGCTGACGGGTGACCCCGAACAGATCAGTCGCCCACCGGCTAACAGAGCAACGCTGTCGGCGAATTGCCCAGCTAAACCAAGATCATGGATGGCACCCACCACCGTGATGTCCCGCTCGCCCCGTAGCTCGCTGATGAGTTCCAGCACATCGAGTTGGTGTCCGATATCAAGCCCGGTCGTTGGTTCATCGAGTACCAGTACGGGCGCGTTCTGCACCAATGCTCGGGCTATGACAACCCGCTGACGCTCGCCGCCCGACAACGTGTCTACCCTTCGGCGTTCGAAAGGCTTCAAGCGAAGCTGAGCGAGGGTGTCCGCGACGAGATCGTGGTCGTGGTTTGAAGCCGAAAAGCGCAGACCCTGGTGGGGGGTGCGACCCAGCAATACATAGTCAAAGACCGAGACTCCCTGTGGAATGAGGGGACTCTGAGGCACCAGCGCTAGCAGTTTTGCGCGATTGCGGTTGCTTATCGTTGCGGTGTCGGTGCGGTCGATGGCGATCTTGCCGGTGTAGTGCTGAAGGCCAGCGAGGCAGCGCAGCAGCGTGGTTTTGCCTGCACCGTTGGGGCCGATTAGCGCTACCCAGGTTCCGGGCTCGACTTCAAGACTGACATCGTGCAGTACTCCCGAGCCAGAGATTGTGACCGCAACGTTCTCGAACTTGATTGCTGGACTGCTCACGACGCCCTGCCCGACTGCGAGCGCAGGATTAGCAAGAAGAAGGGCGCTCCCACGAACGCAGTCACTACTCCAATTGGAAGCTCGGCGGGAGACTGCACCGTTCGGGCCGCGATGTCGGCAAGGGCCAAGAAGGCCGCGCCGAACAAGACCGAAAGCGGCACTACCAGCCGATTGCTAGCCCCGGCGATACTGCGCACACCATGCGGAATAATAAGCCCGACGAAACCAATCAGTCCGCTCACCGATACGGCTGCGGCTGCACCGAGCGACGCGAAAACGAGCACGATCATGCGGATCTTGGCCGGTTCGAGTCCCAGAGTTGAGGCTTCGTCATCGCCGACCGCCAGTACGTCGAGGGCTCCTGCGAACCACCAGATCACTGCGATACTCACCACTGCGTATGGCAGCAGCAGGAGTACTTCATCCCAGCCGCCCTGGCTAAGCCGCCCAAGAATCCACACATAGACCTGCCGCAGGGTGTCAGAGTTGCGTTGCTGCACATATGTCTGCACAGCGGTTAGGAAGCTGGCGACCGCCACTCCCGCCAGTATGAGCGTGGCGGTCGAACCCGCTGCGCCAACCTTCGAGCCGAGAATTCCGGCGACTAGCACCGCACCGAGTGCCCCGACGAAGGCTGCCATCGGAATGGGGTCGAATGGACCGACCCCATCGCCGACGCCGGAGACCACGGCGATGGTCACACCAAGGCCTGCACCGGCGGCCACGCCCAGCAGGTAGGGGTCGGCGAGCGGGTTACGAAAAACGCCCTGGTAAGCGGCACCTGATCCGGCCAGTAGACCTCCGACCAACAGGCCGAGCACAACCCGCGGAGCACGGATGTCCCAGACGATCGCTTGGCCGGTTTGATTCAAGCCCGAATCCCACGACATCAGCGGTAGATGATCGATCAACTCGATGAAAACGTCGAACGGGTTGATCGATACCGGGCCGACCGAAACCGACAGAATGCTCGCTAGCGCGACCGTAGCTAGCCCAGCGAGTCCCCATGCTGGGGTCAACCGGGCCGAACTCAAACCGGTCGACGTTGACATTGCTGGCGCTCCTAGGCCGGAATTGTTGCGGTTGCTTTCACGATGACCGCGAGGAAGTCGACGATACGTGGACCCCAGCGGCTGGCGATGTCGTCGTCGAGTTCGAAGATGCGACCTGCCTGCACGGCGGCCATCACGCTCCAGCCTGGACGTTCCCCAACGGTTTCGGCGCTCTGGCCACAGCACTTGGCATCGGCGAGAAAGATCAGGTCGGGGTCGGTCTCGATGAGGAACTCCGCCGAAAGCTGTGGGAACCCGAAGGCTTCGCCGTCGGGGTCGGCGGCATCAGCGGAGTTGGTCAGACCGGCCAAGGCGTAGACCTCGCCTATGAAGGTGCTCGATGTGACCGTAAATAGGGTGTCGTCGAGTTCGTGGTAGTAGCTGCCCGTTCCCGATGCTTGAGCCGAGAGTTCAGCAATATCGGCTTGCATCTGCGCGACCAGTTCGACAGCCTCTGCGATGTGGCCGGTGGCGGCTCCCAGCTGTTCGATTTGGGAGTAACTGTCGGCGATGACGGAGGCGGACGGCGCCATGATCATCTGCACACCCGCGGCGGCGAGCCCTTCGCCTAGATCGCCGGGGTCGAACGAGGTTACGACCAAGTCGGGCTCGAACCCCAGAATCGCTTCGATGTTGGGTTCGAACGCGGAGAGATCGGTAATCGGAGCGTGCTCGGGATAGTTCGAAAAGGAATCCACTGCCACAACTTGTTCACCTGCGCCAATGGCGAAGAGAATCTCTGTAGCGGTTGGTGAGATCGAGACGATTCGTTGTGGCACGGTGTCCTCGCTTTCGTCTGGCGCGGCCGCTTCGGTAGTGGTCGGAGCGACCGTTTCGGCCGGAACCCCTGTTGTAACAGGTGCCGTAGTTTCAGGTGGTTCTTCGGTGTCGACAGCTGCTGCGGTTTCGCCTGAAGAATCGTCGCCAGAGATGGCGACTTTGGTCGAGCTGGTCGAACCGCATGCTGCAGCGAGCAATGCCGCCGTCAGCAAAAGTGCGAGTGTGCGTAGCAGTTTCATGGCTGTTCTCCTTTGGTCGAGGGCTTGGCCGCTCAACCGGCAGAGACTGCCCGTCGAACCAGCCCCTCACCTCGAGGGCTAGCTTCGTCTTCGCTCATACAATTCGACCGGACTCGCCGAACCACCTAGAGGGTGGTCGACATCACCGTTGCGGGACAGTGTCGGAATCTCACCGAACTTCGTCTGAATGAACTGCGCCAGCGTAGCGCTAATGCTGGCGTTTCTCAGCCTTAGGCCGGTCGTTTTCCAAGCGCAGTCACCAACTGCACGTTCTGATCAACGACGTCGATATCCACAAACCCGGCTTCGGTCATGAACTTTTCGAATTCTTGTGGCGTGCTGAACTGACTCTGGTGGCGCGGCCTCTTTCCACCTTGGTATTCGTCGACCAGTTCAGAAAATATCGCCCATGCCTCAGGAGCGAGCAAGTTGTAGGTGTCGAAATAGGCGCGACCACCAGGTTTAAGTACGCGATTGGCTTCCTGCATATATTTGAAGACGTCTGGCTTGTCGATGTGCATGAACACGATTGTCGA
>CBERPN010000309.1:0-5390 GCA_965524675.1 uncultured bacterium | reverse complement strand
TCGCACTGCTCACCCTGATCTTCAATGCTGATCTATTCATCGAGCGCACCACATGGTTTGGGGACGGATCGCTACAACCGCGCCATGTCGACGCTGTGTCGCCCTACTCTCTGGCGCTGCTCGGACTCACTTTGTTGATTCCGGTCGCGTTCCTTGCTCTTGAACAGCGGAGTCGACGGCGATTGTCCCCCAGCGTCGCCCGGCTCACAACGGTTGCGCCTGCCACCTCGACCGGCAACCCAGACCACTTAGCACTAGCCGCCATCGGCGCTCCGGTATTGATTGTGGTCATGCCGCTCGCAGCGCTCACCCTCTTCCTGTTTCTGGTTTGGCTCGCTCCATCATTTCAGCTTCGCCACAAGATATGGGCGACAATCGCCGCAACTTCTCCGCTCGTCACCGCCGCTGTACTCGCCGGTTCTGAAGGCGTTGATGACCCGGGCATGGCGTTCGTTGGTTTCGCTGGATTCTTCATCGCGATATGGGCCTGGCTCGCCAAGACCACCCTTGGCATGAGTGAGCTTCGAAGAAGTGTTTGACAAGTGGTACGTACCAATCTAAGAATTGGTCTGTACCACTAGGAGCGAAATGACCCCCACCAAAGTATTTCATGACGAGCGGTGGCTCACCGTTAGCTACCCGGATGGGCACACCGAGAAATACCTCGACACTTGGCTTAGGGACAATACCCGCAGCGGGCGACATGTTGAGGCAGGCCAGCGCACCTTCGACATCAACCGCATGGACGACGTGCACATCGTAAACTCCGAAGCCACCGACGCCGGAATCATGCTCCGCTTCACGAACGACGATACCGACCATTTCTTCGACGAGACTTGGTTGAGAGCCTTCGCCAACTCGTCAGCTAGCAAGCGATCCAACACCGAAACTGGTCAGACGTTTTGGGGATCAGACCTTCAGGATCGGCTCGACTTCATTGACTATAGAGACATCAGTATCGACGACTCAGCTCTTGGCGACTTCCTAGCGCAAGTCGCTGAGTTCGGATTCGGCCTGCTCAACAACGTGCCCAACACGCCGGGCACAATCCTTGAGGTGATCGATCTGTTCGGGTACGTGCGCAACACCAACTACGGCGAGCTTTTCGATGTGAGGGTCGAGCCCAACCCGGCCAACCTGGCGTTCACGAGCTTCGAAGTTGGCATGCACACCGACAACCCCTATCGCGATCCGGTGCCCGGTCTCCAACTGCTGCACTGTCTAGTCAACGATTCCGACGGCGGCGAAAGCCAACTGGCCGACGGGTTCGCTGTGGCCAACCAGATGCGTCGTGTTCAGCCCGCCGCCTTCCAGCTCCTGCTCGAGACGCCGGTGGACTTTCGTTTCTACCAAGCGGGTGTCGCTGATCTACGCCACCGATCTCCACTCATCACCATGATGGACGAAACCTTCACCGAGATTCGTTACAACTCGCGCTCGGTCCAAGCCTTCGATCTTGCAGTCGGCGAGATGGAGGCCTTTTACGACGCGTACCGGATCTTCGGCCGAGCGCTGCACGAGCCGTCGGCGAGGATTGAGTTCCGTCTCGAAGCGGGCCAGCTCATGATCTTTGACAACCAGCGGGTTCTGCACGGCCGATCCGCCTATGAGCAGGGAACCAGGCACCTCCAAGGTAGCTATGCCGACAAAGACTCGCTGAAATCGAAGTTACTCACGATCGGAGAACCAAAGTGAGCCCAGTGCACACGGTTGTGGACGAGTTCCGAGACCTGTTGGAGGGTCGCGGCAAAGAACCGTACGGAGAGCAGGTAACTATCGCCGAACACTCCCTGCTGACAGCCCTCGCTGCCACGGAGTCCGGAGCTACCGATGCACTCGTCGCTGCGTGCTTGCTTCACGATGTCGGACATTGGCTGGACGAGCCGGACGACCAGTATGGCATCCATAGCCACGATGAGCTGGGCGGAGACTGGGTAGCCGAACGGTTTGGCCCGGAGATTAGCGAGCCCGTCCGTCTCCATGTAGCTGCCAAACGTTACCTGTGCGGGGTCGACCCCGCGTACTTCGACCATCTCTCGCCCGCCTCGGTATTCACCCTTACAAAGCAAGGCGGCCCGATGTCCGCTGTCGCAATAGTGGAATTCGAAGACAATCCTCACCATGATGACGCCATCACTCTGCGCAAGCTCGAGGACGACTATGGCAAGCGAGCCGGGGTTGACGTCCCTCCCCTATCACGATTCGCACCCCTGCTGCTGGCTCTCACCACGACGGCTGGTTCTGGGTGAACGCCTCGCCCCTCTACCTGACGGTAGCCGAAACCCTGATCGACCGAATCGAAGCTGGCAGCCTGGCTCCGGGTGACCGTATTGCGTCAGAACGAGCCCTCGCTCGCGAGTTTGGGGTAAATCGGCAAACCGTTCGCCAGGCCCTCGACGTTCTGTCGAGTCGCGGCCTTGTCGAGCGAGTTCGGGGCTCCGGAAGCTACGTGAAAGAACCTCGGCTTCAACGCGGAGCTGCTGAGTTCTTTCATTTCACCGAACGCATGACCGAACGAAATCTCGCCCCCACCTCGAAGATCATGGGAATCGAGCGACTGTTTCCTTCGACAAAGATCGCTGGCGACTTAGAGCTGGCACCCCGAGCCGAGGTTTTTCGTATCCACCGGCTGAGGAGCATCGACGGCCACCCAATCGTGCTAGAGACCTTCTCGACCCCGGTCGAGTTGGCGCCCGACCTCGAGAACCTCGACCTCGGCAATCGCTCGTTCTACGAGATTCTTCGCACCGAGTACGACATTCATGTCGAGTACTCCCGGCAGAGCCTCGAAGCCGTAGCCCTCAGCGAGACCGAAGCCCATTGGTTGGTCACCCTTGCGGGAGCGCCCGCCATGCTAGAACGGAGAGTGTCGTTCGATCAGCGCGGCCAGCCGGTTGAATCCGGGACCGATCTGTACCGGGGCGACAGAGTACGGTTCAACACCGAAGCCGCGACCGTGTCGCTATTTGGTCTCGCACCCCGAGACAACAAGCCCCGCGTTACCTAGCGTTCGCTTCGGAACTTCGACCTGAGGGACCCGACCGAGCGTTTGTGTCGAAGTTCGCTGCGAACTCATGGGCAGCCCAGTTCTTCTCCGCCGGATGGCGCAAGGCATCGATCTCCAGCTTTCCTCTTCGCCATTCCGCCAGTTGGTGGAATCACGGTTTCGCCGAGGCCATGAACTTGATGCACGGCGCGGGCGGCGAGCGAGCCGACGAAGTTGAGCCACACGCGCTGGACTGGCTCGATCGAAAGGGCGGGGCCGACGACTGGTTTCTTCACGTACATCTCTGGACGCGGTCCCGGCGTGGCACAGCGAAGAGGTACGCGCTCGCTCGTGGGATCTACCCGGTCCGCATTCAGCCCAGGAACCCTGGGGGTACCGCCCAAACGAGTGGGGCGCTCCCCCGCTGCGCCAACCCTCACAACTGGCATCGATGGCCGACGTGAAACGCTGCTTCGACGGTTACGACGTCGGGATTCGCTATGCCGACGACACGGTCGGGCGCATACTCAACAAACTGGATTCGCTCGGCGTTCTTGAAGACACCGCGGTGCTCATCAGCTCAGACCACGGCGAAGCATTCGGCGAACTCGGTGTGTACACCGATCATCAGGCCGCCGACGAGTCGACCTGTCATATACCCGCCATTTTAGAGTGGCCGGGGCTCGCACCTCGAAAGTACTTGGGTCTTCACTATCATCTCGACGTCGCGGCGACCATCGTCGACCTCGCCGGACTCGAAACGCCACTCGACTGATGGGACGGCTTCCATTGCTGGCCCGACGAGATGCTGTTCGACATTAGTAACGATGCGCACGAACAGCACGACCTGTCTCGAACACATCCCGAAATCGTTACGGTCGGGGCCACGACATTACAGGAATGGACCAATCTCCAGATGGAGAGATCGTTCAGTCCAATCGATCCAATGCAGATCGTCATCGACGAGGGCGGCCCGTTTCACGAAGAGCCACCCTGAAAAAGCGGCCGTTGGGCCTCGATGATGATCTGTTCGATCAAAGACGGCAGCGCAGCTTGAACCTCGTCTGACATTCCTTCGCCAAGGGTGAGATCGGCGGGCTCCACCCCGAATACGATCAGCTCTTCGGGAAGGACCTCGAGCGTGCGCGCGAGATTCACCGCGTCTATTAGGCCAGCGCTATGAGAGCTGCTCCGCACCGCCCACCCGGGCAGAGGGTCGGCGCCCACCTCAATGCGGTGGATCGAACCCGCCGCAGCGTTCTTGCAGGCCGCGTCGATGACGATCGCTCGTCGCCGACCGCGCCATGCTTCGAGCAACCGCGTCGGCTCGCCATCGAGGATCATCAGTTCGATGTGTTCACCTAGGAGTTTTCGCTTCAGATGGGCGATGGCTGCCGGACCGACACCGTCATCGTGGCGCATTGGGTTGCCCACCCCCACCACGATCACCGGCGCTAGGAGCGTGGCCTTTCGGCTCACGAGCGCACGACCGTCAGGTCGAGGAAGTGGGTGGCGCAGCTGATGCACGGATCATGGTTGCGGATGGTGACCTCTGCCCGACGTCGCAACTCGTCATCATCGAGGTCGAGGTGTTCCTCGACGAAATGCCATAGGTCGTGCTCGATAGCGGCCTGGTTCTGAGACGTTGGCGGCGTGATCACCGCGTCGGTGATGAGACCGGCATCGTCGATCTTGTAACGGTGATAGAGCAATCCCCGGGGTGCCTCAGTCACACCATGACCAACACCGGCCCGAGGCTCGACCACCACGGCGGGCTGATCGGGTTGCTCGTACTCGTCGATGATGGCAATGCCGACCTCGAATGCGTGAACAACCTCGACGGCCCGCACCACGATGCTCCTGAAGGGGTTCCGACAGGTGGCGCCCAACCCGGCGGCCGTGGCGGCGGCGGCGGCCGCGGGTGCAAGCTTTGCGGAATTGAGGCTGTAACGGGCGAGGGGGCCCACGAGGTACTCACCACGCTCCAGCAAGCGCGCATGTAGCGCCGTCGAGTGCTCTACCTGGTGCTCTTCGACATGGTCGAGAAACGCTGCTACCTCGATATCTAGGCCTCCGTCGGACACGACGCGATCGCCCAGCACGGGGTACTCATCGGGGTGGTCGACGGCGACGAATTCATAGGCCATCTCCTGATCCGGAAAATCGAACCCCGCAACGAGTTCCACCACTTCGATAGCTAGATCGCGTCCGCGTTCGAGTCGGTCGCGCAGGGGCACAAGCTCGCGGCGGTCGGGAACGCGATAAAAACCGCCCACCTTCACGTTGACCGGATGAATTGCCCGACCACCGAGCGTCTCGAGGATCTCGTTTCCGATCTTCTTAACCTCAAGGCCCCGCTCGACCGCGCCGCGGTGCGATTGCGCCATCTCGATGCCGCTGTCGT
>CBERPN010000308.1:0-5411 GCA_965524675.1 uncultured bacterium | reverse complement strand
AGGCACCGTCGAGTTTCGTCCGACCTTTGACGCCGAGCGTCAAGAACCGATCTATTTGCCCGGCCTAATACCTAACCTTTTGGTCAACGGAACCACTGGCATTGCGGTTGGGATGGCCACCAATATGGCCACCCACAACCTGCGTGAGGTCTATGCCGCTATCGAGTTGGTGATGAACAAGCGTCGCCCCAAGCCAACCATCGAAGAGTTGCGCGCGGTGCTGCCCGGTCCCGATTTTCCGAGCGCTGGCACGATCATCGACGACGGTCTCGATGAAATTTACGCTACTGGCCGAGGACCTATTCGCATGCGAGCCAAGGTCGAGACAATTCAGGTCACGCCAAACCGCCAAGGGCTAGTCGTCACCGAACTGCCCTACATGGTCGGGCCCGAACGGGTCATCGCGAAGATTCAAGACCTAGCAAACAGCGGCAAACTACACGGCATCCAAGGCCTTGCGAACCTTTCTGACCGCTCGCACGGACTCCGAATCCAAATCGAATGTAAACCCAATATCAACCCACAGGCAGTCTTGGCCGACCTCTACCGGCTCACACCCCTCGAAGAGACGTTTGGCGTAAACAACGTTGTACTGGTGGACAACGTGCCTACCACCCTTGGCCTTTACGACCTCTGCCAGCACTACATCGATCACCGCCTAACCATCATTCAAAGGCGAACCCAGTTCCGCCTCGACAAGGCGCGCGAGCGGATGCACCTCGTCGAAGGATTCCTGATTGCACTCGACAATATCGATGAGGTAATCGCGATTATCCGCGCTTCGGCCGACACCGCTGAGGCTCGTCAAAACCTCATCGAGCGTCTAACTCTTTCCGAAATCCAGGCCCGAGAGATTCTCGAAATGCCATTGCGTCGCCTCACAGCACTGGAACGCCAGAAGCTTGTCGATGAACACGCCGAACTGGCAAACCAGATCGATGGATTCTTGACTCTGCTCGGCTCCGACGCACGGCAACGAACCCTGGTACTAAAAGAGCTACGCACCGCAGTCGACGCTTACGGCAGAGATCGCCGAACCGAGATCGTCTCGCCCGACGACTTACCCAGCTATGACGTAGTCGACTTGGTCGACGACGAGGTGCCCGACGAGCCGTGCATTGTCACACTCTCTACCACCGGCTGGGTCGGCCGCTCCCCCATCGACGGAGCGAAGCGCTCGACACCGGGGCGTCACGACCTTTTAGTCTCGTCATCCATCACCTCCACGCGTTCGCGAATTTGGGCCATCACGTCTGAGGGCCGAGCGCTAGCGGCTATGGCTGTCGAGGTTGGCGAGGTGGCGGGTCGAAGCAGGGGCTCTGATGCCAAGTCGATCTTTGGGCTTAACGCCGGCGAGAAACTACTGACGATCCTCACTCCTGGCGAAGAAAACCTTGTCTTGGTAACAGAGCAGGGGGTAGCAAAACGGTTGACCCCAGCCGAGCTAGAAGGCACCCGACCGGGCAGCACAATAATCAAATTGAAAGGGACCGACCGGGTTGCAGCTGCATTCACCGCCCCTAACGGAATCGATGTCGTGTTCGTCGCCGACGACGCTCAGGCGCTACGCACCGGCGTTGATGCACTCAGTATTCAGGGGCGCGGCGCGGGCGGGGTGGCTGGTATGAAACTGCGCGGCGATGCCAAGGTGATCGCGGCCGGGCCGATTCTGGCAGATGCCGTAGTCTGCTCGGTTACTGAGAATCAGGCGGCGAAGGCGACGCTAGCGTCAGAGCTCGATGCGAAGGGTCGAGGCGGGATCGGGGTGCGTCTAACCAGGCTCGACGCCGAGCGGCTCTCTTTGGCATTCATTGGTCAACTCGACACCTTGCTGGTAGTCATGTCGACCGACGACGATCATCGCAAAGCCGACCCAACGCCGGTCGCCTTTCCGCTAGAACCCACCCGCCGCGATCACTCGAGCGCTCGCACAGAGCGAGCAATCCTCGAATTCGGGCCAGCGCGATGGTAAGCCCCGCCACAACTGCCGAATCCGACCTAACGACTCCGGGCGCCCCCAAAACCATGAATGATGAACCTCCCGCCTCCGCCGAGAAACCAAGGGCGAAAGCAAAGCCAGCCAAGGGCGGCGCCAAACTCGCCGCCTACGATGCCGATGCAATCGAGACGCTCGAGGGCCTAGACGCTGTTCGTAAACGCCCGGGAATGTACATCGGCGGTACCGGCAGTGCCGGGCTCATGCACCTGATCTGGGAGCTTATCGACAACGCTGTCGACGAGGCCGCGGCGGGGTTCGCCAAGAAGGTCAACGTGATCTTTTATCGCGATGGGTCAGTATCGGTCGAGGACGACGGTCGTGGCATACCCATCGATCTCCACAAGAAACGCAAGGTCTCTGCGCTCGAGGTCGTTCTCACCGAGTTGCACGCCGGAGGAAAGTTCGGCGGCGGAGCCTACGGAGCTTCTGGCGGCCTTCACG
The DNA here is from genome assembly GCA_965524675.1 of uncultured bacterium. Taxonomy (GTDB): domain Bacteria; phylum Actinomycetota; class Acidimicrobiia; order Acidimicrobiales; family SHLQ01; genus CALLQB01. Next base: position 2,971 of record CBERPN010000308.1, on the reverse strand, counting down.
GCGTTGGCGCGTCCGTGGTAAATGCCCTGTCTGAGAAGCTGGTGGCCGAGGTCGATCGCGACGGCCACACCCATCGACTGTGTTTTAATCAGCGCGCCGCTGGGCAGTTCACGACCCGTTCGTTTCGACCGGGTCACAAACTCGAACGCATCAAGCGCACCAAAAAGACGGGCACCCGGATTCGTTTCTGGCCCGACACCGAGATCTTCGATCCCGAAGCCGCCATCGACTGGGACGAGGTGCGCGATCGAGCGCGCCGGGCTACTTACCTTGTTCCGGGCTTAAAGATTACGGTCACCGACAAGCGCACGGGGTCTAAGAACGAGCCCGAGACCTTCATGTCTCGCGGCGGAATCTCCGACCTCGTCAACGACCTTGCGGGCGATTCTGCGTCTGTCACCGCGATAGTGAAGGTCAACGGCATTGATACCTTCGAGGAGAAGGTGCCGGTCGATGGCAAGATGCAGCTTGTCGAACGCGAATGCACGGTCGACGTTGCTCTTCGATGGGTCGACAGCTACGACTCAAAGATCGTCTCGTTCGTAAACACGATCCCGACCAGCGAAGGCGGCACTCACCTCGACGGTTTCGAAAAAGCGCTGACCCGAGCAATAAACGATGTCCTGCTCAAAGATATTCGTCAGCTCGCGAAACTGGCGAAACAGAACAAACACCGAGCTACCCGCGACGATACTCAAGAAGGCCTGATCGCGGCGCTAAAGGTTACCTTTGCCGAACCTCAGTTTCGCGGCCAGACCAAGCAGGAACTCGGCACACCACCGGTCGAGAAAATCGTTTACCGGATCGTCAAGGACAGCCTCGCCGAGTGGTTTAACGGAGTCGGGTCAAAGAAGACCCATGTCGAGGCGGTGCGTAGGAAAATCTCAACCGCAGTAATCAACCGCGTCTCGACCAAGCAAGCGCTAGATACTCGCAGAAAGGCAGCGTCACTCGGCTCGACCGGTATGCCCGGAAAGCTAGCCGATTGCCGGGTGCACGGCCCCGACGCCGAGCTGATAATTGTCGAGGGCGACTCGGCCGCAGGTCCGGCGAAGGCCGGACGCGACTCTGAGTTCATGGCCATACTGCCACTGCGAGGCAAGGTGGTCAACGCTGGTAAAGCAACCATGAAGCAGGTGCTAGATAACTCTGAGGCACAAGCGCTTTTCACGGCGGTGGGCGCAGGGTCTGGCAAAGACTTCGACATCTCAGCTTCGCGCTATGGTCGCATCGTTATCTTGTGCGATGCCGATGTCGACGGCAGCCACATCCGTTGCCTTCTACTCACCTTGATATACAAGTACATGACGCCATTGCTAGAAGCCGGGCACGTTTACGCAGCTCAGCCCCCACTCTTTACTACCAAGGTCGGAAACGAGACCTACCGAGCGTTCAGCGACGCCGAACGCGACCAACTCACCCAAGAGTTGGCGAAGGGCAACCGCAAAGCCGAAAACATCAGATGGCAGCGCTTCAAAGGTCTTGGCGAAATGAATGTTGACGAGCTTGCCCACTGCGCACTGAGCCCTGAGACGAGGATTCTGCGACGCCTCACCATGGAGGATGGCTCCCAAGCCAAAGATGCCTCGCTGATGTTTGAGGTTCTGATGGGTAGCGATGTTGCTCAACGTCGCGACTATTTGATCAAAAACAGCGCGCTGATGGATCCGACCTCGCTCGACGTTTAGCAACTCGGCGCCACGGTAAGTGAGAACGGGTTAGGACATTACAGCCCTTGGTGGGTAAACTGGAGATCTTGGAGGCTTGGTTGTGGTGTTGGCACGGGGGCCGCTTTACACATATTTGAGACATCGATCGCTGATGATCACACTCATCGGAGCAGCGCTTGTCGTGCTAAGCCCGATTTTTGCGCCCGTCGCGATCGCACAGAGCCCCGACGATGTCAGCAAAATCTGCTCCGCTGCCAGGCTGGACGTTCGAGGACGGCCGGGCGACGACGCGATTCTCATCGACGCGGCAATGGCCAAGCGGTTTGCAACCGATGATGTCATCAAGATCGCCGGACGCGGCGGAGACGACTCGATCGTCTTTAGCGTCGAGGCCAGCGACGCAGCGGCGGTGGCCGGCTGGTTGATCTGCGCTAGTGGAGGGCCAGGAAACGATCTGCTCGACCTCACCGACGCAGTCGATGTCGCCTCGGGTGACAGCGGCGACGACATCATCTTTTCCTATCGTGGTAACGACCAGATCTCAGGCGGGAGCGGCGATGATCAACTGGGCGCTGGCGGCGGCGACGACGTCGTGACCGGTGGCCGTGGGAACGATACGTTGTACGGCGACAGCGGCGATGATTACCTCGACGGCGGCAGGAACTCAGACCTTGTGCATAGCGGCCAAGGCATCGACTCCGCCCGAGGCGGGTCTGGGCACGATCTAGTCGTTGGCGAGACTTCGACGCATTCGACCGCCGACGGCGATCTCGAACTGATCGGCGGCGGCGGAGCCAAGTCTCTGTGGGGCAACAACGGTGCAGACGTCATAGTGGGCGGAGATTCTGGCGACGTGATCTACGGCGGTCGGGGCGCCGACCTGCTCGTCGGTCGCGCCGGAAACGATCGACTCTTCGGCGAATCAGGCCGTGATCAGCTGATCGGCGGGGCCGGGCGCGACCGGCTGGTTTGCGGCGCCGGGCGCGACGCTGCAAGCGGAGGTTCCACCGACTACCTACCAGGAGACGAGCTACTCGGATCTGCAAAGATCGTAAAGGCTGGTGGCCGCCGCGACGTTTTGCAGCAATGCGAGGCCGTGCTCACAACCTCCACTTTTGGCTTTACGGCGCTCCGGCTCTACCACTCCGAAAAGTCCATCGATCACCGATTAGCCCGAACTAGCAAGACCGGTTAGTCGCTTCAAGGCGAGTTTTCGCGCTGAAAACTCCAGAAAACAGCACTTCTGGCCGATGGTTGAAGAACATAGGCACCACGCTGACGCTGTCAGCTCGTTTGCCGAC
>CBERPN010000307.1:0-5433 GCA_965524675.1 uncultured bacterium | reverse complement strand
GGCGGTGGTTGACCCGGCTGAGATGCTTCGCGGCTATAGAAACTCGCTGAGTTCGTCGAGCAGGGCGGCTTTGCCCTTCGCTCCAACGATTCGCTTAGCCGGTTCGCCGTCCTTAAAGAGGATCAGTGTAGGAATGCTCATTACCTCGAAGCGACGAGCTACGTCAGGGGCTTCATCAACATTGAGTTTGCCAATCTTGAGTTTGCCGTCTTGCTCGTCGGCGATCTCGGCAAGGACTGGGGCGATCATCTTGCACGGGCCACACCACTCGGCCCAGAAGTCGACGAGTACAGGAGCATCACCCGCTGCGATCTCGGCATCGAATGAACTCTCGGTAAGGGTTGTAACTTCTCCGGCCACGATGGGCTCCTCAGGGTTGGCTCTATAGGTATGCTGCGCTGGGCGCAGCGGTACGAGTCGAAACACTAGCCTGTTCGCTAACATTCCAGGCCTTGCCCTGGGTGCGAGCAGAACTAGCCCGCCTAGTCGTGCTGCTCTTCGAGCCACCGTTCTGCGTCGATGGCAGCCATGCAGCCAGACCCGGCAGCGGTGATGGCCTGGCGGTAGTAGTCGTCTTTAACATCGCCGCAGGCGAATACGCCGGGAACTTTGGTCCGGGTGCTGTCGGGCTCGCTAATGAGATAGCCGTTGTCTTTGAGGTCGAGCTGTTCGGCGAACAGGCTGGTGTTTGGTCGGTGTCCAATCGCTACGAACAGTCCGCTAAGAGCGAGTTCGCTCGTCTCTTGAGTCTGTGTGTTCTCTAGCACTACACCAGCGACCTTGTCGTCGCCCAAGATGTCGGTGACCTGACTATTCCACAAGAACTCGATCTTGGGATTGTTGTTAGCGCGGTCCTGCATGATCTTGGAGGCCCGCAACTCGTCGCGGCGGTGAATGACCGTGACCTTCGACGCAAAGCGGCTGAGAAAGTTTGCCTCTTCTAACGCCGAATCGCCCCCTCCAACAACGCCAATTTCTTCATCGCGAAAGAAGAATCCGTCGCAGGTGGCGCATGTCGATACACCGTGGCCCATTAGCCTTGACTCGTTTTCGAGGCCGAGCATCAGCGACTGAGCGCCGGTGGAGATAATGATGGTCTCGCTAAGGTAAGTAGGCTCGGCTTCGGTGTCGCCAACCCAGATCTTGAAGGGTCGCTCCGACAGATCTACTTTCGACGCTTTCACCGTCTCGATCTGAGCACCGAATCGTGCTGCTTGGGCCCGAAAGTTTGCCATCAGGTCCGGACCCATGACGCCCTCCGGAAATCCAGGGTAGTTTTCGACGTCGGTGGTCAGCATCAACTGACCACCAGGCTGATCGCTGGTCGATGATGGCTCGCCCTCGAGCACCAGAGGTTCAAGATTGGCCCGTGCTGCGTATATTGCAGCGGTTAGCCCGGCGGGGCCCGATCCAATGATGGTCACCTGACGAACGTCGGTCATGAGGGGATTCCGTTCTGTGCGCTTCGCGCACTAGTTCTGGGATTTAGCTATCTGGTCTGAGCAAACCAACCCGCTCGCGGCGAGTTCTGTTCCTCGACGGTGTAGTAGCTGACGAATTCAGGCGACTTGGTTGCGTTTGCTAAAGACGAACAGGCCAACCACCAACAAGATGGTTCCCCAAGTTGCGTATGAGGCCCAAACAGCGTGGGTCTCGGTGAAGAGAGCGTATAGGAACGATGTGCCGCGGATCAGAGTCACCGCCAGCAAGACCAGGGCAACTGGTACGAACAGCAGAATCAGTAGCCCGAACACCACCGCGCGGCTAGCGATTATGGCTGGCCGAGTGGTCTTGTTTCTTACCTGGTCGACGTATCCGACCAACGTCTGGGTGATCTGGGTGGGCCAATCGGGTTCCGCGACCTCGGTGGTCGTGCTCGAGCTGAGGTTCTCTGCCATGTACCGAGCCTAATCCGTGCCCAGGCGCATTCCCGAAGTGGAGCAGTCCAGTTCTTCCCAGGTAACTAGGGGAGTTCGAAACAACCGAGCGTGTCGAGCAGTTTGATCGGCTGTTCCGGTGTTCCTACATCGAAGAACACGAATACCGGAACCTCGTCGCCAGAGGTTGTTTTGAGTAGCACCTCTTCGAGGAACAAGAGATCTTCAAAATCGCTGCTCCCACCAGCACAGGCGTCGAACCGGTTTCCCTGACTAACCGAAAATGTCGACCGAAAGGCTGGAGCGAGCGTTTCGGCGGGCGCAGCCTTGGTTCGCGCAGTGAAGCTATCGACGATGTCATCGACGCTGGCAAACCTCTCGAGACTCTGGCTCTCGTCGGCTTCTTCGGCCTCATCAGCGTCGTCCTCTTCGGCGCTCTCAGAGTCGGCCATGGCATCATCGTCACCAGCATCATCAGCGGATTCGTTGTCATCGGGTTCGTCCATCGAACTCTCGGCAGCGTCGCCTGGGGCTTCCGGCGCTTGTTCGGCGGTTGCTTCAGTAAGCACAGTGCCATCAGCCCCGCCGCTATCGTCAGAATCATCCGCCGCGTCGCCAGCACCGTCGGAGGTGACATCGAAGTCGGCGCTGCTCGCCGCGGTGTCGGCATCGTCGCCACCACCGAGGTTGCCGACAATGGCTGCCCCCAAGAAAAACACCAGAATCACCGCGGCTGCCGATAGTACGCCCAGCATCGGCTTGGAGAAACGCGATCGTCGCGCTTGGACCGGAGCGAGGCTTGTGACTTTGGGGGTAGTACTCGATGCCGCGAGCGCAGCGTTGATCGCTCGTTCGCGAGTGGCCGCGTAGTCGTCCGGGCGAGCTGGGGCCGCGGCGGTAAGCGATGCCACCGCTCGAAATGCTTCCACCTGGCGAAGAAGTTCTGGATCGGCTTCGACGCGGGCTACCTCGTCGACGGTGGCTTCACCGTCGAGATATGCCGAGACGAGTTCGTCGTCGGGGAGGGAGGGGTCAGAATCTGTCATGGTGTAGCGGTAGGACGCTCGGAGGTAGGCGGTTGGTTCCCAAGACTTTCTGCTAACGCCGCCCGGCCTCGAGCGATACGAGATCGTACGGTGCCGGGGGCGATACTCAGCACGTCGGCGATCTCGGCATAGTCGAGGTCGCAAATGTCGCGTAGGACAACGGCAGTGCGAAAGTCTTCCGGGAGTTCGTTCAGCGCGTTCTCGACAGTGATCTGTGCCGTCACGCGATCGTCGAGCGAACTACCCGAGTTGTGGATTGGTTCAGACCCGCTCTCATAGTCGGGTAGGCCGGGTTCGGGTCGGCGACTTCGTCGCCGCATTTCATCGAGGCAAGCATTGGTTGTAACCCGGTATGCCCAAGTACTGAACTTCGAACGTCCGTCGAATCGGTCGAGCCGCTTGGCGATAGTGATGAGTGCCTCCTGCGCGCCGTCGAGCGCGTCGGCGTCGTTGCCAGCAAGGCGCCGGCAAACGGCGTAAATCTGGTCGTAGTGGCGCCGCAACAGAGAATCGAGTGCGCTTTGGTCTCCCTGTTGTGCCGCCGTGACCAGTGCGAGGTCGTCAAGGTCGGAACTGATGGGAACAAACTACTGGTGATCGACCGCCGGTCTACGTCATACCCCGATGACTCGAATTTCGCTGATCTCCATTCGAATTGGCGTGGGCCCGTCGCCAAGGTCGGTTATCCACACCAGAACTGCGCCGCCCGACAATTCAGCAACTGGAATTCTGGTTTCGTCGGCGAGCTTGTCGGATCGGGCCACGGGGTCGCCCCACTGTTCGAGGGTGGAGCCGACGTCGTCGGCGATGAAAACCTCTACAGCCCAAACGACGTTGTTGGCGTCTATTTCGATAGCCGAGATGCTGGTGCCCGGAGCGACCGATACCCAGATTCCGACACCGGGTTTTAAGTTTCCGAGTAACCGATTCTCGTAGCGTTCCGACCGCCAGAACGATTCGGGATCTGCATCGAAAGCGAACGCCGCTTTGTCGCCGTGCTCTTGCCCATCGCCAAATGGGTCAAAGGCAGCCGCGGCGACGATCGGTACAGCACCACCGGGGCCGCTGTCGGGCTGTGGATCACGTTTCTCGGTGGCGGGAAGAACTTCGGTTTCGGTCGTGGATGTATCGTCGCTTATCCCAACGACCTCGGCGGTGTCTCGGACGATTCCACGGCCGGTGCTGGTTCCGCCAAAGAACAAGCCAGCGAGAATCAAGGCACCGCTGATGGTCAAGACCGCGCCTACCGGGATCATCCACGATCGCTCTGAGCGGGCAAATGATTGCGACAAGGTTTCATCTGTGGCGTGGTCGAAGTCCGGCGCGGAGATCGGAGCGTCGTAGTCGCCCGGAAGACCGCCCTCATTAAGTGCTTCTTGCAGCGCAATTTTGAGATCGGTGCTGGTAGCGAAGCGGTCGGCGGGTTCGCGCTGCATCGCCCTCAAAATGACGCCTTCTAGTTGTTGCGAACAGGCGGGCCGGATCTGGCGGGGCGGTTGTGGTTCGGTTTGGGTGCGGGCGATGGCGGTTGCCAGAGACGTTTCACCCAGGAATGGGGCACGCCCACAGACCGCCTCATACAGAACCACACCGAGGCTGTAGAGATCTGAGCGCCCATCGACCGAGTGACCACTCACCTGCTCGGGAGCTAGGTATTTCGCGGTGCCCATCATGTGCCCGGTTTGGGTGAGTTCGGCTGACTGTTCTGCTTTGGCGATTCCGAAATCGGTCACCACTACACGACCATCGGTAGCGAGCAGGATATTCGACGGTTTGATGTCGCGGTGCACCACACCCGCCTTGTGAGCGACGTCGAGGCCTTCGCAAACATCGCTCACTATGCGGCTCACTTCGGCCATGTCGATCGGTGAGTTCGTGTCGAGCAGTTCGCGCAGCGTTGCACCGTCGATCAACTCCATGACTATCGCTTCGGTGTCATCGCAACTAACCGTGTCGTAGATAGCCACGATCGAGCGATGATTGAGACGAGCGGCCGAAGTGGCCTCAGCTCGAAAGCGGGCGATAAACGTAGCGTCGGTGGCTAAATGATCGTGCAGAACCTTGATCGCAACCGTACGGTTAAGAACCTCGTCGGTAGCCTTCCATACCTGAACCATGCCACCGGTAGCGATCAACTCTTGAAAGCGATAGCGCCCAGCGAGCAATGTTCCAGCACGGGTTGGTGCGGCAAAGGGAGTCCGAAGGTGGTCTGTCACCACCCATGACAGTACCTCCCAGCACGGCTTGTTGGCTACGGAGCCACCTATGGGGGTCCTTATTCGGGCAGTAGGTGACAGCGATTTGCCCGGAAGTGGTTGCTTACCACTCATGTCGCCTGCGGCGACGGGCCGTTAGGCCCACGGAGCACGGCGAGTGGTTCGCTTCGCTCGCCTACTCGCGCGGGTCCTTATTCGGGCAGTAGGTGACAGCGATTTGCCCGGAAGTGGTTGCTTATCACTCATGTCGCCTGCGGCGACGGGCCGTTAGGCCCACGGAGCACGGCGAGTGGT
>CBERPN010000306.1:0-5458 GCA_965524675.1 uncultured bacterium | reverse complement strand
GATGCCATTCACGAAGCACCGGCTCGGCAGCCGCCACGGTCATATCGACAAGATGTGGCGACCCGCTCGATATGGGGAGCAAAATCGGCTGTGCCGCCGGACGTAGGTTGCGCTGGGGACCGACCGAGAACGGGTAGCCAGCAAAGACACACTTTCGGGTCCGGACGCGAAAGCCGAGTACGCCGTAGTCGACCAGGTCGAATTGCCACGAGTACACCCGCCCGCGATGGCCTATCGTTCCAGCATTGCTCTCCGATCGCCCGTTGGCGTTCCAGCCCGCGTACACCACCTGAGTCTGTAGTTCGCTGCTGAGTAGAGCCGTCCCGGTCGGCGCACTCATCCACTTCGGTGCTCGCTTGCTAGAGATGAGAGTGCCAATCGTGAACGGTTCGCGAACGCGAGCCACGAACGGGATAGTCAACCGAGTGGTTGACTTGCGACAAGGACACGCTACCCAGATCATGTCTAGCGCCAAGACGAAGCCGAGCGCCGCCGCGGCCTGGCCAATGCGGTGACGAATTAGCCATCCGGCGAGCAGAAGAATGGGTGGAAGCACGACGATCCTGCCCCAGTTCATCGTGATACCGACGAGCGAGAGGTCTTGAGCATCGGGGCCCAGCGCGGCCGCATGCGATCTCATGATCGCGGTACGGGGACTCCGCCAATCGCAGCGAGAACATGCTGGTCAAGTCCCGCCAAGGGGCTTCCACCCCAAGCACGATGTGGGTAGCAAGCTGCGATAGCGGCTTGCACATCGTCGGGGGTAACGTGTTGTCTACCGAGTACGAACGCTCTTGCCTTCGCGGCCATCAGACCCGACTGCAGCGCACGGGTCGACAACACAAACCCCGAGTCTCGGAGATGCTCGGTGGCGGCGAACAGGTAGTCGACCAATGAAGATGCCACATGGGTTTGAGCGGCCAACACTATTGCAGCCTCAAGATCGGCGACCGTGCCGACCGGGCCAAGCCGGTCTAGGGCATCGAATCCCCCGTCGCCGTCGACAACGGCTCGCTCGGCTGCGGCAGGCATCCGTTTGATCGGTGTCGCAACCACGAAGCGGTCGAGCTGTGGGGCCAGCAATGGAAAGGCGCCATGATCGTCAGGTGGGTTCTGAGTGGCGATCGTCACGAACGGCGTGGGCAGCTTCATCGTTCTGCCATCGACGGTTACCTGCCGCTCGGCCATCGCTTCTAGCAAAGCCGACTGGGTTCGAGGCGACATTCGGTTCATCTCATCGATCAGCAGTACGTTTGTATGCACCGGTCCGGGTTGAAAGACCCATTCCTCCTTGTTTCGAAACCACATATTTGACCCGGTTATCTCCGACGGCAGCAGGTCGGGGGTGCCTTGTATGCGATTCGTCTCGCCTTGGAACGAGGTAGCCAATGCTCGAGCCAGAAGTGTCTTGCCCGTGCCGGGTAGACCTTCGACGAGCAGATGACCACCGCTTAGAACCGCCATCAACAATCGGTCGATAACCAGCTCTTGGCCCACCAGTACCGCCCGCAAGCGATCGCGCAGCGAGGCCACAAACTGCCGTGTTCGCTCAGGCGTCACTTCAGCTGTGATCGTGTCAGCAGGTCGAGTATTGGTCACCCCACATTCTTCGACACGTCCAAGCGGGCACTTTACGCCTTGTTGCTCGCAACCACCGCTTGTGCCGCCGCTGCCACTGTCTCAATTGTTTCGTCGATGATTGCATCGTCGTGAGCCAGGCTTGGGAAGAGAACCTCGTACGGGCCAGGCGCCCAGGCGACACCGCGGTCGAGCAACTCGTGAAACAGTTTTGGGTAGACGCCATTGTCGGCCGCCGCTGAGGCTTCGTCGAAGTTGGTGGGAGCGGAGTCGGTGAAGAATATGCCGATAAGTGAACCCACCCGAGGCACCACCGCGGTTAGCCCAGCATCGTTGAATGCCTGGGTCATGCCGTCGGCCAGACGAGTAGCGGTCGCAGTCAGCTGCGCGTACGCACCTTCGTCGAGCAACTCAAGTGTGGCGAGCCCCGCGGCGGTGGCGAGCGGATTACCAGAGAGGGTGCCCGCCTGGTAAACCCCTCCGATTGGAGCGAGATAGCTCATCAGTGCGGTACTTGCAGCAAATGCTCCCACGGGTAGGCCTCCCCCGATGACTTTTCCGAAACACCAGATGTCGGGCATCACGCCAAAGAACTCGGTGGCGCCGCCACGAGCCAAACGAAACCCGGTTATCACCTCATCGAACAGCAAGAGCGTGCCCGTCTGATCGCAGCGAGCCCTAAGCGCTTCTAGAAACCCTTCGCTCGCCGGAACCAGCCCCATGTTGGCTGGAAGCGCTTCGACACACACCACAGCGATGTCGTCGGTGATCTCGGGCAACTCGTTCCATGGCGCAACGATGGTGTCGCCCACCGCGCCAGCGGTAACACCATCGCAGCCAGACAAACCTTGATTGGCAACACCGCTCCCTCCCGCTGCCAGCAGCGAATCGCTATGGCCGTGATAATGGCCAGCAAACTTGAGGATCTTGTCACGACCGGTGGCACCCCTTGCCAGGCGAATGGCCGACATCGTGGCTTCGGTACCGCTGGAGGTAAGTCGAACCATTTCGACACCGGGAACTCGCTCGACGATTTCCTCGGCGATAAGAACCTCGCGCTCGGTTGGGGCGCCATAGGTGGTCCCTGCTAGAGCCGCTTCGCGGACCGCTTCGATCACTTTGGGGTGAGCGTGGCCACCAATTCCGGGGCCGTAACTTTGCACGAAATCGATGTAGCGATTTCCATCGACATCCCATATGTAGGGGCCCTGTGCACGGGCCGCGAAGTAAGGGCGTCCACCAACTGAGCCGAACGCTCGCACCGGCGAGTTGACCCCGCCTGGGATTACCCGTTTGGCTCGCTCGAACAGTTCATCACTAGAAGTCATTTGAGGGTTTGCTTTCTTATGCGTTCAGCGTTTCAGCGATCTGGCGAGCGAAGTAGGTGAGGATCATGTCGGCACCGGCGCGCTTGATCGACCATAGGTGCTCGAGCGCGACCGCATCCTCGTCGATCCAGCCATTCGCTCCTGCGGCCTTGACCATTGTGTACTCACCCGATACCTGATAGGCGGCTAACGGAACATCGACTTCGGCGCGAGCCTTAGCGATTATGTCGAGGTAGGCAAGTGCGGGTTTCACCATGACGATGTCGGCACCCTCGGCGAGGTCGGCCCGGATCTCCTCTAGCGCCTCGCGCCCATTGCGCGGATCTTGTTGGTAGCCCTTGCGGTCGCCACCACCAACAATCGTGACGTCGACCGCATCGCGAAATGGACCGTAGAGCGCCGAGGCATACTTGGCGGCATAGGCAAGGATGGCTGTCGAGGCAAAGCCTGAATCGTCGAGCGCCGAGCGTAGTGCGGCTACTAGGCCGTCCATCATTCCCGATGGGGCGACGATGTCGGCTCCAGCGCTCGCCTGGGCCACCGCGGCCTTTTGATAGAGCTCGAGCGTGGCATCGTTATCGACGCTGCCGCGATCGTCGAGGATGCCACAGTGACCGTGATCGGTGTATTCGTCGACACAAAGGTCAGGAATAATAACCATCTCGTCGCCTACTTCATCACGCAGATTAGCGATTGCTACCTGCACGATCCCGTCGGGGTTCCACGCCTCGCTACCAACGGCATCCTTGCTGGCCGGTATGCCGAACAGCACCACGGCGGGCACGCCAAGGTCGCGAAGTACCTTTACCTCCGCGACTAGCGACTGACGACTGTGTTGCACGACTCCGGGCAAGGAGGCGATCGGCACCGGATCGTCAATGCCTTCTCGAACGAACAGCGGCGCTATTAGATCGTCGACATCGAGTTTGGTCTCTGCGACCAGCCTTCTGATTGCTGGCGTGCGACGAAGTCGACGGAGCCTGCGCTGAGGAAAGGTCACCTCTGAAGCGTACGACTATCCGCACCGCGACAAGCACTGGGAGTGCACCGAACTTGTCGCAAACCCAGTGGTACGCACGTGGTGCTGCAGAACTGGAAGAATTTGGTTAGATCGGGACTAGTCCGAAGGCCTCGGCGCGGAAGTCGGCTAACGAGTCGAGTACCAGATCGGCATGTGAGAAATCCGATCCAACCGTAATGGGGTTGGGTACTGCGACACAGGTCATTCCCGCCGCCTTCGCGGCAGTCACCCCGTTGGTCGAATCCTCAATAACCAGGCATTCACTCGGTGAGATTTCAAGCTCGGCCGCAGCGAGCAGGAACACATCGGGCCACGGCTTCGCGTTGGCGACTCGGTCGCGAGTAGCGACCGTAACGAATCGATCTCTCAAGTTACGTCTGGTTAGGTGCCCATCGACCCACTCCAACGGTGAACTCGATGCGACGGCCAAAGGAAGTGTGTTGCGATCGGCAAGATTCATAAGGTCGACGACGCCGAGTCGGATGTCGGTGGCCTCGATGAGGTCGTGGTGCGCTTTCATTCGCCGTTCGCAGATCTCATCGATGTCGTGACGTTCGCCGATGAGACCTTGCAACAGCTCGCTCCAATGGGGATGGTCGGCCCGACCGACGTAGCTCCTAAACAACTCCAGGTCATACTCGACCCCGTGTCGCCGGAACTCTCTGCTAACCGACTCGTATTGACTCCACTCGGTGTCGAGAATCGTGCCATCGAAATCGAAGATGATCGCGGAGATCGTCACTGAACAAGACTCCTAAATCGATCGAGGCCAATATTTCCACCCGAAAGGGTCACCCCGATCCGCTTGCCCGCAATGCCGAGATCCTTGCGGTGCAGCACCGCCGCTAGTGCCGACGCTCCGCTCGGTTCGACAACCAATTTGGCCTGGGTAAACAGCAACTTCATGGTGGCAATTATCTCCTCGTCGCTGACCAGCGGAAATCCCGTCGCCAACCTGCTTGTGATGGGCCAGGTAATCTCTCCGGGTGCTGACACCTGTTGGCCATCGGCGATGGTCCGAGGAATCTCGATCTCGACACGTTTGCCCGCCGCTAGCGAGAGCGCATGATCGTTGCCAGCTGCGGGCTCGACACCGAACACTTCAGTTTCGCCGGGATGGCTGTCGGCGACCGTCGCGCAGCCCGCTAGCAACCCGCCACCGCCGACGCAGACGAACAGCGCATCGAGGTGGGGTACCTGGTCGAAGAGTTCGAGGGCGACCGTTCCTTGGCCAGCGATTACTAAGCGATGGTCATAGGGCGGAATCAGCGTTCGCCCCTCAGTCTCGGCAATCTGGGCTGCAATCGCCGCTCGGTCCTCGCCGTATCGGTCGTAGCGAACCACCGTGGCCCCATTGGCCTCGGTGCCCGCAACCTTTTCTAGCGGAGCGTCTGAGGGCATTACGATGACCGACGAGGAATCGCACAAGGCGGCCGACCGTGCCACCGCCTGAGCGTGGTTGCCCGACGAGAAAGCGACCACTCCTCGCTGAAGCTGGCTGGGCGAAAGCGAACTAACTGCGTTGTACCCG
>CBERPN010000305.1:0-5458 GCA_965524675.1 uncultured bacterium | reverse complement strand
TGACTTGCGGTGATGATTATTCCCGCATCCGCACTGTAATAGCGGATGGCGTGAGCCATGACCGGGGTCGGCAACGGCTCTGGCATGACCAGAGCAAGTCCGCCATGCTCGGCGACCATGGCGGCAGCTTCATCGGCGAAGTCTCTAGCCGCATGGCGAGCGTCGAACCCAATAACCACCGTTGCTGGTCGAAGCTGACGCATTAGAGCCGAGGTGGCCTGAGCGATCAGCAAGCGGTTCATTCGATTCGGACCTGGCCCGCGCGGTCCGCGAAGACCCGATGTACCAAACTTGATTCGATCGTTGAAGCAGTCGCCGAGTTCGGCCTCGTCGCCCCGACCCAGTAGCGATACGAGTTGGGTGCGTGTGATCGGATCTGGGTCGGAGTGCAACCAGGCCCGCGCATAGGCCGCAGTCTCGTCAGCGGTACGGCCACCGCCGGGGCGGTGCTCTGGAGTCATGTCAGCAGAAAAACGGTCAGCCCGAAATCGACCGAAGCATCGGGGCCAAGACCGGTCGACGACGGGTGCGGGCGTTCACCCACCGGCCGATCGCTCGTCGGGTAACCCGCTCAATATCGTCGAAGTCGATATCGGGATCGGCAAGGGCGGCGACAATGGCATCTTCGGCAACCTTGGCCCCTTCGTGGAGGATGTCGGTAGCACTTCCAGAATCGAGCCAGCCACGCGAGATCAACCGCGGTGGGCCAATTAGCTCTCGACGATCCCAATCGATTATCGCATCGATGGCCAAAAATCCGTGTTGGCCGAGCAGCAAACGGTCGTCGATAACATCCTGGGTGAGGTGGCCCACCGAACCATCGATAAATACCTTCGCCCCATCGGTGACACGAGCTCGGGTGATGCCGTCGCCCGTAATGGTGATCTGGTCTCCGTCCTCACACAACACGACACGATCATCGCTAAGGCCCATCGATCGACCGAGCGCGGCGTGAGCGACCAGGTGCGCATACTCGCCGTGTACTGGCACGAACCATTCGGGGCTTGCCACTGCATGCAGCGTTTTGAGCTCCATCTCCTTGCCGTGCCCGGTTGTATGGATGTGCATGTGTGCACTGTGAACAACCGTGGCCCCACGGCGCGCAAAGTTATTTCGAAGCCGAGCCACCGCAGCCTCGTTGCCAGGAATCGGGTGTGAACTGAACACGATCACATCTCGCGAATCAATCTCAAGGAACTTGCTTTCGCCTTTTGCCATGAGACTCAGCGCGGCACGAGGCTCGCCCTGCGAACCGGTGGCTACCACACAGACCTTTTCGTCGGGGTAGTCGTCGATTCGTTCGATGTCGTCGATATGGCGATCGGGAATGTCGAGAATTCCGACGTCGCGTGCCAGTTGAAGATTGCGTTTCATCGAGCGGCCGAGCGGAATGATTACACGACCGGTGCGCACAGCGGCGTTCGCTATCTGCTGCACGCGATGAATATGGCTAGAGAATGCACTGAAGATTAGGCGTTTTTCGGTGTGGGTATCGAAGAGCTCATCGATTGCTTTTCCGACCGACATCTCCGACTCTGAAATGCCGGGAGAGTCGGCGTTAGTGGAGTCGGCGAGAAGTAACCTGATGCCGGGCTTGTTCGATATTGCTCCGATGCGGGCAAGATCGGTTCTGCGGCCATCGATTGGCGTGTGGTCGAGCTTGAAGTCGCTGGAGTGAAGCACAATGCCCTGAGGCGTGCTGATGGCGCTGATGAGTCCGCTGGGGGTGGAATGAGTTACCGGCAGGAATTCGACCTCAAACCCTCCGATGCTTTTGCTTTCACCGTCGGCCACTTCCTGGAAGCTGGCCTGCGAAACAAGTCCGTCTTCGGCCAGCTTGTTGCGGATCATTCCAATGGTAAAGGGCGACCCGTAAATAGGAAGCTGAGCGCCGAGATCGGCTAGAAGATACGGCAGTCCACCAATGTGATCTTCGTGCGAGTGGGTGGCTATGCAGCCGACCAGCTTGTCGCTACGTTCGAGGATGTAGGCGAAGTCGGGCAAGACCGAGTTGACACCCGGCAGGGTTTCATCGCCAAACATTTGGCCACAGTCGAGAATTAGCATCTCGGTGTCGGTCTCGATTACGGCACAGTTTCTGCCGATTTCGCCTAAGCCGCCCAGGAAAGTGATGCGAACATCTGAAGTCATGGCTAAAAGCTAGTGGCTGAAACACCCGAAGGGGTGCTGAGTCACTATTTGGCGAGGCCGGCCAGGATTTGTTTCGCCTCGGCGGCTAGGCCTTCTGGTTCTGGCCCCATCGGTAAACGACAATCTCCGCCCGGTTGTCCAAGGACCTTAAGCATTGCCTTGGTGGGCACCGGATTGGGCGCTTCCGGCGAACTCTCCCATTGCCAGCTTGGCAGCAACCGTTGGTTAATCTCGGCCGCCAGTGCTGGATCGAGCTTGTCGAAGAAGGCTTGCATCATCTCAGCGGTCTGGCCAGCAACCCAGTGGGTGGCAACGCCAATGCAGCCAACCGCCCCAACCGCGAGCAACGACAGGGTCAGCTTGTCGTCGCCGCTGTACACCTCGAAGTGATCGGGGGCCGCGGCGATGAAGCGTGCCGTCTCGGCCGGATCGCCTGCCGCGTCCTTGAGCCCTACGATATTGGGAAGCGAATCGGCGAGACGCAGCAGTGTGGTTGTCTCGATTTTGGTGCCGGTACGGCCCGGAATGTCATAGAGGATCACCGGTAGATCGGTAGCCTTCGCTACCTCGGAGAAGTGCGCCAGCAGTCCAGCCTGCGAAGGCCTGTTGTAATACGGAGTTACCGTGAGGATGCCTGCCGCCCCCGCGTTGCTAGCCCGTTTGGTGAGTTCGACCGCGGCCCGCGTGTTGTTGCTACCAGCGCCAGCAATGATCGGCGCGTCGATCTCACTAGCCACCGCGGCGATGAGTTCAATTTGTTCATCATGGCTCAAGGTCGCGCTCTCGCCGGTCGTGCCTGCAAGCACCAGCGAATCGTTACCTTGTTCGATTAGCCACTTGGCGAGCGCGACGGCTCCATCGAGATCGAGAGATCCGTCGGCTGAGAACGGGGTGATCATCGCCGTTGAGACACGGCCGAAGCGAGGGGTCATAACTATCCTTGTTTACTTTCGGTGGCCCGCTCGATCCCGAGGGTGGCGAGCAAGTTTTCGTGTAATTCGAACCACACGGTGTGATACGAATCAATCATAGGTTTAGTGAACCAATCGGTGTCGCCAGCTCGGACCCGGCTAAGCCGTTCGGCAAAGCGCGGCCCGTAGCTAGCAAATCGATCGAGAGCGGCGGTGAGAGTAGCTGCAATAGGTTGCACTAACTCGTCGATACTAGCGAGCGCCGCAATTACTGCGTCATCGTATTCAGGGTCGCAGTGATCGTTGAGTTGCTGCTCGCCAGCGACCACTCGAACCTGCCAATCGGTGCATGTCGACAAGAACCGATAGTTGATTTCGAGAAACCGGTCGTAAGCCTCACCAATAGCATCGCGCGACCCGGTTTGATCGAGCTGAGCTGCGAGAAGTTGCTCACCACGTAGCCGACCTTCTGGCTTCAACTGCCAGCCACTAATGCGCCCATCGCGGTATACAACTAGGTCTGCGGCTGCGGCGGCGCCAAGAAACTCATCGGCTTCGCTCTGCTCGATCCCAGCCAGTTGAGCTGCCTCGCCAGAATCTACAAAGCCCTTCAAACGCAGACTTAAAAGGGTTAGGAGTTCTGAATCCGAGCGTGCTGGCATCATGGGAAGCTATCAGTGAGAAGCGCCGTCCTCGAAGCGAGTTTCACTGAACCCGCTCTTTGCCGACACTCACAGATGTCGCCTTTCGCAGAATGAGCCAGTACCCAATAGGGGTTAGCAGTGCGAAGACGAACCATTGGAGTGAATAGCCAAGATGTGGTCCGTTGTCGAGCGATGGTCGCGAGACTGGTGCGATGAAGTCCTCGATGGGCGACTCCAATTGCAGGTAGGCATCGACTAAGTCGATGTCCAACTCGGTGGCGATCAGATTGGTGTTGGGCCGCGATATTGCGGGGAGACCTTCGCGCCCGATTGCGAATCCTCCTCCCGACGCAGACGGTTGAAGTAGCCCTTCCAACGAACCGATCGAATCGGCAGGACTAAGCGAGCTGGGGTCGCTGTTTAGCGTGGTGGCCCTTCCGACGAATCCCCTGACCACAAGAATCGTGAGACCGTTGGTCACAAATGGGGTGGCCAACCACGAACCGGGTGCTCCTTCGTAGGAGCGATTATCGATAAAGATTGTTTGGTCTAGGTACTCTCCGTCCAACTCGACTCGCAGGAAGCGCAGGTCTTCACCGCGACCGAGATCGAGCGCGTTGGCCAGACTCAAAGCGGGAGCATCTGCGCGGGTACGCACCAGATCATTGGTTTGCTTTCGCTGATCGAGGCGTCCTAGCTGCCACATCCCTAGTGTCACGAACAATCCAAGGGTCGCCAGTACGGCCAGATGAGCAAGGATCCATTTGGGGCTGAGGGGGAATCGCTTCATAGAAGTCTCTACAGGTTGAGAAGCTCATCGAGCCCGAGGGTTAACCCGGGTCGATTCGCCACTGCTCGAAGCGCCAGCAATACGCCCGGCATATAGATTGACCGATCCACCGAATCGTGTCGAATGGTCAGCGTTTGTCCGGCTGTTCCCAGAATAACCTCTTGGTTGGCCACCGCCCCCCGAAGACGTACCGAGTGCACCCGGATTCCAGAAGGCCCAAGCCCGCCGCGCGCTCCGGCCAAAATTTCGTTGGTGGTGGGGTCGTCGAGCCAATCGCTCGAGGCTTCCGCCATGCGATCGGCTGTCATCAGTGCCGTGCCCGACGGCGCATCGAGCTTGTTTTCGTGGTGAAACTCGATGATTTCTGCGGTTTCGAAGAATGGTGCAGCAATCTCGGCGAAGCGCATCATCAGGACAGCCCCGATCGCAAAGTTAGGTGCGATCACACAGTTACTCGCAGCGAACGACGTACGAAACGCCTCGATGTCGGAATCGGTGAACCCGGTGGTGCCCACAACCGCATGCACCTCATTGCTGGCCAACCATTCTAGGTTCTGACGCGCCGCGTCGAGCTGGGTGAAGTCGACAGCCGCCTGGATGCCCGCGTCGAGTAACAGCGCCGGATCGCCAACGACCTTCAGGTCCGTCTCGACACCAAGATCAGCTAACCCTTGCCCAGCGCAACCGGGATCTATCGCCGCTGCCAGCTTCATGTCGTCGGCGCTGACCACAGCCCGACAAACCTCAAGCCCCATCCGACCACCAGCACCAAATACAGCAACACGCATAACGAGACCCTATCGCTGACCCAAAGCAATAGCAGCCGATTAGGGACGCCTGATTAGGGACATGTCTGACACCATGAATTCGGTGTCAGAAAAGCCTGGCGCCAAAGCAAAACAGGGAACAAGGAGCGAGGGACGAGCGACGGGTCAGGCGCCAGCATCAGCAGCGCGCATCGA
>CBERPN010000304.1:0-5473 GCA_965524675.1 uncultured bacterium | reverse complement strand
CGGGAATCGCGCGAGCGGTAATGACCGACAGGGAGTAGGCGAGGAAGGACTCGCTCATCTCTTCTGACACTGGTACGTCGACAACTTCGTATGCAAACGATTTCTGGGTGGTCATGGGGCGTTGAACTCCAAGGTTCGGAGGTGAAATCGGGTTGTGGGACGGCACCGCGAGCGGTTGGGGCAAAACTCCGCCATAGCGAACGTGCGTTCGATTCTAGCGCGTTCGCTGGTTGGATGCGCGAGAGTCAGACGATCGGGTCTCCTGAACGTAGTCGAACACCATGGCTAGGGGTGTCATAGCAAGCAGGAGAAGCACTCCGCCAGAACCCTCTCGTTCAGCGGTTACTCCTGGTCGACCGACTCGTGCCACGAACCAATCACGACTTTGGTGAGGTAGGTGAATCCCCAAAAGACCACTACGCCAAAGAACGACGAAAGCAGTACTGCGGAGTAGAGCTCGGACATCGCCGATAGTCCCCGGTACTTGCTTACGAGGTTTCCGAGCCCTTTGTCGCCACGACCGAAGAAGAACTCGGCGACGATCGCCCCGATAACCGATAGCCCAGCCGCGATCCGAAGACCGGTAAAGATGGCTGGCAGAGCAGCCGGGAACTCGAGCTTGAACAGCCGCGTGAGTCGGCTTGATTCGTGAAGGGTGAACATGTCGTGGTGTTCACGCTCAGATGATTGAAGCCCGAAAAGCGTGTTGGTAATGATAGGAAATATCGAGATCATCACCACCACGATCAGCCTGCTTCGAAAACCAAATCCGAACCAGACTCCAATCAGTGGAACCAGGGCGAGGGTAGGCAAGGTCTGGAGTACGACAGCCCAGGGGAAGAATGCTTTCTCGACGCGATGACCAAGGTTCATCACCACCGCCGCGAGTACTCCCAGCAGGATAGAAATGGCCAGCCCCACCAAAGCGACTTTTGCAGTGTTTTGAAGCCCGTCTATTAGCTCGCCTCGAATCTTGGAGTTAAGCACAGTCTCTTGTAGGACTTCGTGCGGCGGTGGGAGCAGGATCTTCTTGCGGTCGGACAAGAACTCGATCAGCACATACCAGATGCCAATGAGGGCTGAAGCAAACAGTAACGGCGGTACGAACCTCTTCAGACGCGAGGCGAAACCCCAACCAGGTTGCGGGTCGGGCTTGTCCACCGCTGAGCTGTTGTCCAAGGTTTGAGTACTCGTCACTGATCTGCCTTCACAAACGCTGAGGGCGACCCGAACGGATCGCCCTCAGCATTGTTCGAAACTGGCTGGCGACTAGAAACCTAGGCCAATCGAGTCGTCGATGAACTGGTTGGTAAAGATGTCCTCAGCCTTGAGCCCATCTTTGTATGTTTCGATTCCAAGATCTTCGAGCAGCGGCAGCTGAACATCGATCAGATCTTGGATTCGACCCGCATCCATGTTTCCAACTGTGCTGTCGGGGCCATCGCTAACCAGTCCGAGGTCCTTCATGGCCTCGGTCCCCGCAGCATGACCTTCGATCGAAGAAGTCCAGAAACTGTCGAGCTCCTTGACGATGTCGTCGAGGCGGTCGTTCATGGGCTTGGGGTTGTTCATGTAGTCGACCTGCGACTGCTGGAACAGTGGCACAACCTTTTCGAGACATTCGGCGTCTGCGGTGACCGATTCTGGTTTCACCGACAGCGTTCCCTCGTAGATCTCAAAGCCTGAGTCGTGAATGAGCATGAAGTCGACGGGCTTCTTCCAATCGTCGATCTGGTTCTCGTACTTCCAAGGCTCGTTGCTGGCAAATCCCTGTTGCACGACGTCTTCGGTGACGAAGCGGGCGGGTGAACCGTCGTAGCTGGCATCGATCTGACTTTCGTTTAGGAAGCCTTGACCCAACAAGTAGGTCATGTAAGCGCCGCCCTCGAAATACAGAACCGGGGCGTCGGAGTCTCCAATTTCTTGGAAGGTCTCGAAGTCGTACACGTCGGGGTTCCACATCAGGATTTGTGGGCCAACCTCAAACGGAGCAAACACAGCGACGACTGGAAGAGTCTCCGACGTTGCCATCGAAGTAGCCGTATCGACATAGGCCATAAAGATGTCGTCGTCGGAATAGAACTGCGCCGACGGAGGTGAGAAGCCAATGTATGGCCCGCCTGCGCGGACCTCAAGATTTATCCCGGTGTCGAGCAATGGGCCGCTGTAGATTCCGGCCGCGGCATCGAGATCGCCCTCGGGGCCGATCAGGTTATAGGTGTAGCCATGCTCTGGCTCCGGGAACCAGTCGGTTTGCACGATGAGCGGATCGGGACAAATACCAACCAACGATGTGTCGCCGCCCGAGGACGAGCCGCCGCTACCTGTAGAGGTGTCTTCGTCGCTGCCGCATGCTGCTGCGATCACCCCCAATGCCAAGAAAACTGAAAGAAACTTCATCCACTTGCGTCCACTCATACGAGTAGCCCCTCCCCGAGGTATGTGCCATCTCGTCCCATTGTTGAGACGAAATTCTGCATTAAAACAGCTTAGCTGTCTTCAGATCGCTGTGGGAACCAAGGCTGAACCTGTGGCCCCAAGCTCATCGTGCTCCGTCGCGGCGAGGGCTGTGCCATTGCCTGGTGAGGCGGTCACTGGCGAACCCGACCGCGCTGAACAGCAACACCCCGAGCAGCGACGACAAGATGGTTGCCGCTATGAGTTGCTTGGTTTGTAGCTGGTTCTGGTAACGCGAGATCAATCGACCGATGCCCTTTTCTTGGCCACCCTTGAAGAAGAACTCGCCGACGATTGCACCCACAACCCCCAGCCCCGCAGCGATCCGAAAACCGGTAAAGATCGAAGGGGTAGCAGCGGGCAGCATCAGCTTTCGAAGCCGTGTCAGGCCGGTTGCCTCGTGAAGCGCAAATAGATCGAGAAAGTTTCGCTGGACCGATTTGAGCCCAAATAGTGTGTTCGTGATGACCGGGAAGATCGAGATGATGATCACCACAAGCACGCGGGCGTTGAAGCTAAAGCCCATCCACACGCCGATCAGTGGGACGATCGCGATAATCGGTGTTGCCTGAATCACGATAGCGTACGGAAAGAAGGTCGTCTCGAACCAATTGAAGCGACTCATGAGCACAGCGATCGACATCCCAAGAGGCACAGAAATCGCCAAGCCGATAAGTGTCACGATCGTGGTGGTCAACAGCCCTTCCATCAGCTCAGAAAGGTGACCTGAATCAAAGAAGCCCGATTGCACAACCTCGTGTGGTGGCGGCAGCAGAAAGCCTTGGTTGTCGGACAACGCAAAAGTAGAGATGAGGTACCAGAGGCCCACCACGCCTGCGGCAACCGCCATCGGTGGGTAGAGGGCTTTGAACCGCTCGAGCCATCTCGGCGCGTCGGGGCTAGCTGTTGCGGTCATGACTTGACTTCTTCACTGTGAGCGCGCAGCGCCTCGGAAACCTTGCCAGCCAATACTGCGAACTCTGGCTCGTAGCGCAGTGAATCGTCTCGCGGGTAGTCGAATGGCACTTCGAATTCGGCAACTATTCGCCCCGGACGTGCCGACATCACCAGGATCCGAGTCGACATGAAGACCGCCTCTTGGATGGAGTGGGTGATGAACAGTCCGGCAAATCCCTCTGCGGTAAAGAGATCGAGCAGTTCGGAGTTGAGGCGCTCGCGGGTGATTTCGTCGAGGGCTCCGAACGGCTCGTCGAACATGAATACCTTAGGCTTTCTTGCCAGCGAACGAGCCAGCGAGACCCGCATCTTCATACCGCCTGAAAGGCGCTTGGGGTAGTGACTCTCGAATCCGCTTAGACCTACGAGGTCGATCTGTTCTTGGGCGATCTGTGAACGCTCGCCTTTCGGCACCCCGTGCAGCTCTAGTAGTAGTTCGACGTTGCGCTTGACGGTTCGCCAGGGCAGCAAGGTGGCGTCTTGAAATGTGTACCCGAGGCTTGAGCGGTCGACTTTCACTTGGCCCGAGGTATGCGTGACAAGGTTTGAAGCGACCTTGAGCAAGGTGGACTTGCCGCAGCCCGAAGGGCCGACCACCGTTACGAACTCGCCAGCGGACACGCCGAAGCTGACCCCGCGCAGCGCCTCGGTGCCGTCGGGAAATATCACGCCGACATCCTCGAAGGAAAGGGCAGTGGAACCTGCTGTCATCGGATGAGAGCTCCTCGTCGAAGTAGGTGACCAGCATCACACATCTGGTCAGCCCGGCGCACGGTGGGAACCCCACTTCTAGGAATCTTTGGTGGGTGGTGCACCTCCACGGTGCACCAACCACCAAAGATTTTCTCTATTCGGGTAGCGGCGGCAGGGTTTCGCCGTAGACGAAGGAATCGATTAACTCGAGCAGGTCTTGGCCCGAGACCCGCTCGGCCAGCACGATGAAATCGTCGGTGGTTGCGTTCGAGTAGGCGTACTCGTCGGTCCAGGTCGAGAGAATCTCGAAGAACGGATCGTCGCCCACAGTTAGGCGCAGCGCGTGCAAGGCCAGGGCGCCGCGGTCGTAGACCTCGGTGGCGAAGAGCCGGTCGGCTCCGGGGCTGCCGGGTGGCCCGAGGTCGACCGACGATTGCCACATCTGGTCCATGGCGAGGTTGGTGTCGCTACCGGAATCGAACTCGCTCCAAAGCTGCTCGGCGTAGGTAGCGAATCCTTCGTTGAGCCAGATATCGCTCCAGTCGGCAACGCTAACCGAGTCACCAAACCATTGGTGGGCTAGCTCGTGGGCATAAATCCACTCGAGAGCGCGGTCGCCGGTCACGAACTGTTTGGTGAACACCGAAAAGGTTTGATCCTCGAGGGCAAAGTTAAAGACGTCGTCGACTACCAAGGCCCCGTAAGCCTCGAACGGATAGGGGCCGAAGAGTTTGTTAAAGACGTCGATCATTTCGGCGGTTCGGCCGAAGTCGAAGGTGGCGTCTGCAACCTGGGCGGGAGGAAATGCGTGGCGGATAACCACCCCGTTCGGACCCTCTTCACTAGTGAACTCAAACTGGCCGACCGCGATGGTTGCCAGATACGGCGCCAACGGCTCTTTGGCTTCCCAGGTGAAGGTGACGCCGGTGTCGACCACCTCTTCGTCGACCAGTTGGCCATTGGCTACCGCCTCCCAACCGTCGGGCACTGTCACCACAAATGTGTAGGTGGCTTTATCGATTGGGTGATCGTTTACCGGAAACCAGGTGGGGGTGCCGGTGGGTTCACTCACCACATATGAACCAACCGGGCCATCGAGCCAACCAATGTCGCCGAGGATTGGGCCGATAACCGGTTCGGGAACCCCGGAGTACACCACCCGGATAGCTAAAGGGTCTGCCGATGGTCGCAGCTCGCCGAACTCGATGGTCAGTTCGCTGAGGGTTCGGGAGAAGTCGACCAGTTGGCCGTCGACCTGCACCCCGGCCACGTCGAGCCCGACGAAGTCGAGGTTGATCGAGGTCAGAGCTTCGGTAAGCACCGCTTCGATGTCGACCCAGCCGTCGACGAAGTTGCTATCAGGGTC
>CBERPN010000303.1:0-5506 GCA_965524675.1 uncultured bacterium | reverse complement strand
ACGAGCACCGATACCAGCCGCAGCTCAGGTTCCGACGTCTCAGTTCTCGAGTTCCTGGGTAACGCGGTTCCATTTGGTCTCTCCCAACTGACTGGGCTCATCATTGGATCGGCCGACCTCTGGGTTGGGGCGCTGGTGCTGGGGCGCAACGAACTGGCCTTTTATGCGGCCGCTCGCCAGCTGCTGATGCTGGTTGCACTACCGCTGCAGGCCGCCCAGCTCGCATTCGTGGCGCCGCTCGCTCGCACAGCAGCCAACGGCTCAAGCGACGAGCTTCAGGCGCTGGTAACCAAGGCTGCACGCCGTGCAACTCCCCCCGCCATCCTGGCGGGCCTAATCCTTGTGCTGGTTCCCAAGCAGCTGCTCGGACTCGCCTTTCCTGATGGCTACGAGGCCGCCGGGCTGTCGTTAGTGATTCTTGCCACCGGACAGATGTTTAACGCTTTCACCGGGCTCTGCGGCCAGGCGCTCTCCATGAGCGGCCATGAACGCGTCGTCACCCGAGTCAACATCGCCGCTGCTCTCGGGCTGCCCATTCTGGCGCTTGGCGGAGCACAACTGTTCGGCATTGCGGGGCTTGCGCTGAGCGTCATGACGATCACGTTCGCTCTGTTTGGGAGTCTCTGGTGGATCGCTAAACAGCAGCTTGGTGTTCAGACTCAGTTCCGCCTCATCGATAGAACAGCTATCGCTAGCGCTCGACCGTTAGAGCGGTTGAGCAGATGAGTTCGCTGGTTTCGTTTGGACTGCTAGTGGTAGCGATCGCCCCGATGCTTCTGGGCTTCTTCTTGGTACGCGACCGCCACCGGCCCTTTCTGCTGATCGTGTTCGGCTCCTACGCCGTCTTCTATTGGTTTCGAGCCATATTGTTGACCACGGGCTTAGATTCGAGCGCGCTAGATCCGCTAGCCCTCGACCCATCCGGGCTCGATGCGACGCACCTCCGGCTCGCCATCTGGTCCGTGCTGGTGATGGTTGGATTCGTTACGTTCCAAGACCTTCGGGTCAAACCGGAGGTTGCGGGACTACCGAGGCGTCGCTATGACTTCTTCGAACTTCGTCGACTGGCGCTCTATGCGACCGTCGCGTCGTCGCTCTGCTTTGGAGTGATCGTCGCCCGTGTTGGCAGTCCAATCGCCGCCATTCAGGCAGCCAAGACCGAAAAGTCTGTGGCGGGGTTGTATCTGCTCCAGTTTGGCCCGGTCGCTGCGATGGTACTGTGCCTAGCGGTAGCGGTATCGGGGCGCCGTGCTGGCTATCGCCTGATTGCGCGAATGCCGTTCCTGGCACTGGGGCTCGTCAACTCGCTGTACGTCTTCGCATGGGGTTCTCGCAGGGTCGTGGTGATCTACCTCGCCGGGCTGGTGCTCGAACCGGTCTTTTCTGCAATGGCCGCCGATCAGCGCCAGCGGCGAAGCGCCCGTCAATGGCTGTCGATTGGGCTGGTCGGCCTGCTGGTTGTGGCCGCTGCCCTAGGAATGCGAGTCGCGCGCGACCACGTGCTTCAGGGCCGAACCTCTGACGCCATCGCCGAAGCAAGCCCACTGCGAAGCGTGAGCGTGGCGATGAATGCCACCGTATACGACGCCTTGGTATTGTCGGTTCGCGATACCCCAAGCAACTTCGACCACTACGGAGCAGAACTGTTTGTCAACGGCACCGGGGGAATCGTCCCGCGTGCGATTTGGGCCGACAAGCCAACCGAAATCGCGCCCGGAGCCGCCTTCCGTCAGCTCTACGAACCCGAGATCAAGAACGGCTGGCCGGTGGGAGCGGTGGGCGAATGGTGGCTCAGCTATGGCTGGATAGGAATCGTCGCCGGAGCGCTCATATCGGGCGCCTCGTTTGCGCTCGCGAGTCAAGCGTTAGGTGATCTGCGACACAACGCGCTAGCGCACGCCTTGGGTGTAGGGATCGTGTTCCAGGTCCTCGAACTAGGCTTCAACGTACAGACCCTCGTCCGCTGGATTGGCTGGTGTGCCAGCATCTTGTTCGCTCTTGGGCTGGCTCGGCGGGCCACATCTCCAAATACGCCTTGGCAGCGCGACCCTTCGGCCGAGCCAAGGTCGCTCGAAAGCGCCGCCGTCTAATGCGCATCTTGCAACTCCACAACATGCACCAGACCGTGGGTGGCGCCAACGGGGTCATCGAGCGCGAACGGGCACTACTCGACTCGGCTGGGCACGATGTTCGTAGTCTCTTCATCGAGTCGGCCGACTACCTCAGCGGTCCTAAACATCGCCAGTTCTCATCGGTCATCTGGAACCCGGAAGCCAATCGGGCAGTACGGCAAGCAATCGCCAATCAAAACACGGACGTGGTTCACCTCCACACTCCGTTCCCGTTCATGAGTCCGAGCGTGATCAGGGCTGCAAAGGGTGTGGGCGTCCCGGTGGTAATGACCTCCCACTCCTTTCGGATCCCCTGTATCGCGGCCACCTTGCGGCGAGATGGCAACGAGTGCCACGACTGCGTCGGAGCCAAGACGGCGCTCGCAGGCGTCCGCCACCGCTGTTACCACGACTCAGTGGCTGCATCGACAGCCATGGCCCTCAGCTCGACCCTTCATCACCGTACCGGAACCTACAGTCGGGCCATCGACAAGCACCTCGCGCTTACGTCTTACATGAAAGACCTGCTGGTTCGCGACGGAATTGCAGCTGACCGCGTCGAGGTTCATCCCAACTTTATTCCCGATCCAGGCGCCCCTGCTAAAAGCGGTCGGCGAGCTCGTAGCGGAGCGCTCTTCATTGGGCGGCTGGTGCCTGAAAAAGGTGTCGAGACACTCATCGACGCATGGCGAATCCTCGGACCGGATGCTCCCCAGTTGCAGATTATCGGCGACGGACCCCAGCGCTCCCAGCTTGAGGCGATCGCCCCCGACAACGTGAGCTTCGCGGGGGAGATTCCCAACCATCGAGTGGCCGGGGAACTCGCGAATGCCGAGGCATTGGTCTTTCCTTCCGAGTGGCCCGAAGGGCTGGGTCTTTCTTGGGTCGAAGCCCTCGCGTCAGCCACACCGGTGATCTACTCCGACATCGGCAACTTCACTGAATTGCTCGATCAAGCGCGCTGCGGCTACTCGTTCACAACCGGCTCCTGCGAGTCGTTGGCTAAGGCTGCCGATGCGTTCTTCGCCTCGAGCATTGGAGAACGAGAAACCTTGGGCACAGCGGCGCGTAGCTACTACGAAGCCAACTTTACGCCGACCGCGGCGTTGGAACGGCTTGAGCGAATTTATACAGGCCTCGAAAACGTGGCACTCTGAGTCCAACGACTCATTGCAGCATTTCGATGCATTTGATGTACTAGCAGTACACTTGTAGGAAGTCCGGAGGCATCCCCCCATGCTCGACGCCAAACCAAATCGCGCTTCGATGATCGACTTCGGCGACCATACCGACGAGATGACGGCACCCGAAACCCTCTCGGTATTGCTACGCAATCTTCCACTAATCCTGGGAGCAGCTACGGCGTTGGGTGCCTTGATCTTTGTCATCTCAAGTCTTCAAACCACCCAATACGACGCCAACGGCCGCCTCGAGTTGGCTACGCAGGTCGATTTCTACGACATCGATGGCCGCCGCTTCGCCGCCGACAACTTCCTAGAACTACCCGAAACAATCTCGGCGCTTAATACCTTCGCAGCCGGCGCCGGTACCGAGATTCTGAATATTCGAGTCGACCTTCCACCCGATTCCAAGGGAATCGATGTAAACGTCAGCGCCACAACCGCCGATGGCGCCGCCGCGGTCGCCAACGAACTGATGCGATTGGCGGTAGCCAACGACAAAGCGATTAAGGCTGCCGAAATTGCTGCCGACAGCACCGTGCTACAAGTGCTAAACGAAAAGTTAGCCGGAGAAATCGAAGTTCTAAACGCCGACTTCGATGCGATCGCAGAACTGGAACGAATCGCGACCGACGCCGAGCGCCCAAGTCTTCAGAGCGAGCGCGAGCTGGTGCTTCGGGAACGAAACGCAAAAGCGAATCAACTGAATCAGAACGAACAGAAAATCAACGAGTTCGAGCTTGAGGTCGATTACTCACGAGCCAATCTGGGTATCGCGTGGCAAGCGGTGGCTCCGACCGGGTCGTCACGCCCAAAACCGCTTCGCAACGGTGGCCTTGGGCTAATTCTGGGGGCAATGATCGGGTCTGCACTCACGATGGTGTTCTTCCGCGATCAGGCTAGGTTGCGCAGCGACGACCGAATCGGCACCCACCTTGGCGCTCCCGTGCTGGGCGAGCTTTCCAACGCCTCCAACCCAAAGGAACTGCTATCCACTTCGATCGCCATCGATCGCAGGGCGGCCGGGCGGCGGGTCGGAACACTAAGCATCGGAGACGCCAACTTTGGGCAGGCCCCTGCCAAATCACTTAACGCGTTGCTGGCCCAACGTTTGGACGAGCCCAGCCGCAGTCACTGGATCCAGGTTCCTCCTGGCACGCCCGGCGCCCCGTGGGTCGTGTCGTGCGGATCTCTCGACGACGCCTCATCTGTCGAATACCTCGAACTTGTCGACGTTGTGGTGCTGTTTACCGAACGCAACAAGCTCTCGGTCCGCAAGGCTAGGGCCGCCGCCGACCGTCTCCGGGCCATGGGAATCGGCGTGCTCGGCGTTGTGGTCGGTGCGTGACCGCGACCCGCAGGGCTTCCCGCGATAGAGCCGACCGCAGCCCATTTCACATACCTTGGCTGCCAGCAGATCTGCGCTCGATTATCCCCACTCCGCTGATGGCGGTGGTGGTAATAACGGTAATATTGGTTCCGCTCGATTTTGGTTCGGTAGGGCAGTTGGCTACTGCCGACGGACTCAGCAATCGCGGCTGGGGCCTGCGGGTCTTGATGGCCGGAGGACCGTTGCTGTTTCTGCTCAACGATCCCGGTAAGGCATTCGAGCGCTTGGTCAAGCACCCGGTCGCCGGGCTCACCATGGCCCTCGTGTGGAGTGTCGCAACCATCCCGCTATCGATCAGCCCGCCGCTGACCTTCGTGGCGACGGTATCGTTCTCGTGCACTTTGCTTTGGCTTGTCACCGCGGTCGACCGTGCAGGTTGGGAGGCGTTCGAACGCGCGACAGCGTTTGGACTGCTGATCTTTGTGTCGCTTGCTACCGTCACCGACATTCTCGGGATCGGAGTCGAAGAGAACCCGGGAATAGCGTCGATAAACTTCGACCGGCTCAAGGGCATCGCGCTACACCCCAACACCTTAGGGGCGGCATCGGCGGTTCTAGTTCTAATGAGCCTCGCGATTCTGTCGCGAAAGCGAGCCGTCCCGTGGCTACCGATCTTGGGATTGCCGGTAGGTGTGATGGCGTTGTTGTGGACTCAAAGCCGGACCGCTCTCGCCGGACTCGTAATCGCAGTCGCGGTCGCCATTGTGCCTCGCTCACTACGTTTTCTTTTGGTTCTCTCTGCATTTAGCATCTTGGTGTTCGTCGCCGCCTTTGGCGGATTCGAGGGAGAGACATGGCGAGACCTAAGCCGCGCACCGGCCAAC
>CBERPN010000302.1:0-5521 GCA_965524675.1 uncultured bacterium | reverse complement strand
ATTTGGGTACGAAGAGCTAGCAGTTTGTCGTCCCGACCTGATCATGGTGAGCACATCGCTTAGGGGCCAGACCGGTGGCGAACGCCTCTACACGGGCTTCGGTGGTCAGGGCGCAGCGCTCTCCGGCTTCACGCTTCTGACCGGTTGGCCCGACCTCCCACCCGACGGCCCCTGGGGCGCGTACACCGACTTCGTCGCGCCTCGGTTTGCGCTTACAGCACTCGCAGCGGCTGTTCGCCACCGCGACCTAACCGGGCAGGGGCAGTTGATCGATATCGCTCAGACCGAAGCACCGATCTGCTTTCTTGAGCCCGAAGCTCTCGATGCCGCGTTCAACGGGGTGGTTGCAGGTCGTCTCGGCGATCGTTCGAGCCGTTTTGCGCCGCAGGGTGTTTTCGCGGTGAGTGGTGTCGAGCGATACGTAGCTATCGGTGTGGAGACCGACGAGCAGTGGTGCTCGCTAGCCGAGCTCGTCGGAATCGATTCCGGCAGCGATCGTCGGGCCGAGCACGACCTGATCGACGAGGCGATCGAAGCGTGGACCTCGACTCGCGAAGCGACTGAAGCGGTCGACCTGCTGATCGCAGCGGGAGTACCGGCAGCGCTCGTCGCGAGATCGAGCGATCTTCACAACGATCCGCAGTTGGAACATCGCTGCTTTTTCGCCCACCTCGACCACCCGACCTTGGGCGTTACCCCCTTCGACGGCCAGGCCACCGTCTTCTCCGCGACCCCAGCGGTACTGCGTCACGCTGGTCCATTGCCGGGTGCCGACAACGACTTCGTCCTGCGCGAACTGCTCGGCTACGACCAGTCCCGAATCGCTCAACTAGCAGCCGCCGGAATCCTAAGCTAACCCCCTCCGACTTCGGAGAGGGTCGGGGTACCAGTAAGGTCGCGGTCATGAAGTGGAAACGTCGTCGAGCGCGCACAGCCAACGGTGGCAGCGCTTTTACTTACTCGCAGTGGGACGGCACCCAAGTCGGGTTCGAGCTTAAGGCCGACGATTTGTTTGCTGAAATGACCGACGATCTGCTCTATCACGGCGACTTGAACGCGGCGATGCGACGAATGATGCAAGACGGGTTCGAGACGCGCGACGGCGAACAGCTTCAGGGCCTTCGCGAAATGCTCGAACAGTTGCGTGAACGACGCCAAGAAGCACTCGACGAGCACGATCTAGGTGGCGTCTACGACGAGATCGCAAACGAGCTTCGCGAGGTTATTGAAACCGAGCGCGAGGCGCTTGGGGAAATGCTTGACCTAGCGGGCAGCAGCGACGACGGCGATGCTGCGGCCAAGGCGCAGAACGGTCAGATCGAACTCGACATGTTGCCGCCCGACCTCGCTGGGCAAATGAAGGGACTCTTACCGCACGACTTCGCTTCGGACGAGGCCCGCGAACAGTTCGAAAAATTGGTCGAGAAGCTGCGCGAACAGCTGATGCAGAATTACGTCGACCAGGCTGGCGGCGCCATGAACGAGATGTCGTCCGACGATTTCTCGCGCATGAAGGACATGATGTCCGAGCTCAACCAGATGCTCGAGAGTCACCAGAAGGGCGAGCCGACCGACTTCGAGGGATTCATGGAGCGCCATGGCGACTTCTTTCCCGAGGACCCCAAGAACATCGAAGAACTCCTCGAAACGATGGCCCGCCGGATGGCGGCGATGCAGGCGATGCTCAACTCGATGACTCCAGAACAGCGCCAGCAGATGCAGGACCTCAGCGACGCAATGCTCGAAGACATGGATCTTCGTTGGCAGATGGACCAACTAGGCGAGAACCTTCGCGACATGTTTCCAGGCGCTGGTTGGGAACAATCATATGAGTTCGGGGGAGTTGACCCACTCGACCTTGGGTCGGCGGGCGAGATGTTTCGCGACCTCGGCGACCTCGATCAACTCGAAAACATGCTGCGCGGCGCCCGCAGCCCCGGGGCGCTAGCCGAGGTCGACATCGACAGGGCACGAGAGCTTATGGGCGATGACGCGGCCAACAGCCTCGATCGCATGGCCGAGATAGCTAAGATGCTCGAAGACGCTGGTTACCTTCAGTACAAAGAGGGCCGTTATGAGCTCACAGCACGAGCGATCCGCAAGATCGGCCAGAACGCGCTCGGCGATCTCTTTAGGAAACTCAGCGCCGACAAGCTGGGTCAACATTCGCTCGAGCAGACGGGGTTCGGCCACGAAAGGGCGTACGAAACCAAAGAGTACGAGTACGGCGACCCGTTCAACTTGCACATCGGTAACACGGTTCGCAATGCGGTCACTCGCAGCGGCGGCGGTACGCCGGTGAAGCTTCTTCCTGAAGACTTTGAGGTTGAACGCAACGAAAGGTCGGTGCGGTCGAGCACCGTACTGATGCTCGACCTGTCTTTGTCGATGCCGATGCGCGACAACTTCTTGCCGGCGAAGAAGGTGGCGATGGCTCTACATTCGCTCATCAGCACCCAGTATCCGCGCGACTATATGGGTGTGGTGACCTTCGCTGCGGTGGCTCACGAGATCAAACCCGAGGAACTTCCCGAAGTGTCTTGGGATTACGACTACGGCACCAACATGCAGCACGGTTTCCAGTTGGCTCGCCAGATGCTGGCGCGCCAGAGCGGCACAAAGCAGATCATCATGATTACCGACGGCGAGCCAACGGCGCATCTGACAGCCTCGGGCGCCCCCTTGTTCAACTACCCACCGTCGCAGGAAACCGTCGACCTGACGATGAAGGAGGTGATGCGCTGCACCCGTGAGGACATTCGCATCAACACCTTCATGCTCGATGCCACCACCTATCTCACCAACTTCATCGAGCGCATCAGCAAACTCAACGGTGGCCGAGCATTCTTCACCACGAACGAGAACATTGGCGACTACGTGCTGGTCGACTTCGTCGAAAACCGGCGCAAACTAATCTCAGGCCGCTAACCCCCTCAATAACCAAATTGCGGCGATCCTGCATCCTATGTGTGCATCAGGGCCGCCAGTTCGAATCGAACCGAATTCGGGGCTGCTAATGGGTCCGTTTGGGCTATTTGGTCATCGAGCGTTTGTCCGATGGATCTGCTGGAGGCGGATCCGTGGGTCTCAAGAGGACAACTTCAGCAGCGCTCGTGGCATTGCTCGCGTTTGGTGGTCTGGCATCAGCTAGCGCTGAACCGAACGACCATTCGCCTGCGCTGGCAGCTAGCGATGCCGGGGCTGTTGTTGGCGACCGTTTGCTGGTGATCCACGATTCGGTAATCCTCGGTGCTCGCAGCCAGATCGAAGCCACCTTTCCCGACACAAAGGTGCAGTACATCGGCTTCGGAGGCCTGCGCGTCGGACCTGCCGCCGATATATTGGCCAGTCGACCCGACCTCATTACCGACAAGGTGGTGGTGGAACTCGGGACCAATTATTTGGGCAGCAGGTCGTTGTTTCGTCGCGAGCTCGATCGTCTAATGGGGTTGCTCGCTGGAGTCGACCACGTGCTGTGGCTGACCCCGAGCCGCTACACGGGGCGTATGGATCAGGTCCACACAGAGATACGGGCCGCCGCGCGCCGCTACCCGAACCTCCAGGTTGGCGAGTGGACCCAAGTCACCGCAGTTGATCCTCTGCTTACCTGGAACGACGGTATACATCTTCGTTCGCGCGGGGCCGATGCCATCGCCACTCTCATCCGGCGTCACCTCGAAGGCGAAGTGCCTTGGAACCGGATTCCTTTCGGACGCATCGAACGGATTCTCGACCGAAGAACCGGACTTCGGGTAGCAGGGTGGGCTCACGATCCAGATCTGGGGCGACCAGCGCGGGTGCGGATAATTGTCGACGGTAAAAGAATCGCCAGGGTGCGGTCGGCCAAGGTGCGGCGCAGAGTAGGTAAGTTCCTAGGGGTCGACGACCGCCTTGGTTTCAAAACCAAGCTCAAACTGCCCGATGGCAAACATCAGGTTTGTATCGAGGTAAACAACTTCGATGGTCACGATCCTGTCGTGCTCGGATGTAGAAATGTTTCTCTTGCCCATGAACCGGTGGGGGCGGTCGAGCGAGTGGTCGTAAAGTCTGACGGCGACGTTGTGCGCGGCTGGGCCTACGATCCCGACCGAAAGCGCTCGATACATGTCGACGTGGTAAGCGAATTCGAGGTTGTGGCCACCACTCAGGCCAGCCGGGTGAGAATCGATCTGGCCGGGATCACCAACGGCGAACAGCGCGGCTTCGCTATCAAGCTTCCGGCTGGCTTGGTCGACTACTGCCTCGTAGCCCGCAACGAACTAGCGGGCATTAACGACACAGTCATCGGCTGCTACTAGCTGGCAACCGATTCGGTGAGAGGTTCACTTTCCCGAGTTCGGATCATGGACCTCGTGTTGTAGAACCGGGAGAAGGAATCGAACCTTCACCTGCGGGTTCAAGGCCCGCCATCCTGAACCGTTGGACCATCCCGGTAGAGCTTGGGGTGATCGATCGGAATCGAACCGACGAGTTCCTTACGGAACACCAGGGTCACAACCTGGCGCGACAAACCAACAGTCGCCTCGAACACCATGAGACAGCCGACTTGACGCCGACCAACCGAGCCCCGGGCGGGGTTCGAACCCGCAACCCCTCGTTTACAAGACGAGTGCACTTCCACATGTGCCTCCAGGGCAAGACGAGTACTCCCCGCGGGAGTCGAACCCACAAGCCCGCGAAGGCCACAGGGTCTGAGCCTGCTGCGTTTTCCGGTTTCGCCAGAGGAGCGGGACCTATCCAGACTCCTAGTAGTACGGGGTGGAATCGAACCACCGACGCGCTGCGCTTCAAACAGCCGCTCTTCCAACTGAGCTACCGCACTAGGTTTTGAGTGGCACCCCGGGAGGATTCGAACCTCCGACCCGCTGGTTCGAAGCCAGAAACTCTGTCCGCTGAGTTACGGGGGGCAAGCAAGCGATTCGCTGCGAGGGGAGGACTCGAACCTCCGCTGACGATGGGTAACAACCATCCGCTCTCGCCGTCTGAGCTACCTCGCACTAAATGCCTCTTGGAACTAAACGCTGCCTGGCTGACCTCTTCGTCGGAACTTTCGCGGGGTCTGTTCCTGAACCGACATGCACCAATGCAGCTATGTGATTGTTCACTCCTCGTTCCTTGGAACTGGTCCAAAAACCAAAGAAGCCGCACTCTCGTTCAGTGAGAGCTGCGGCTTCGGAACTGAGAAGTTCGAAATTCGTGTGGTGGGTTCTTCCTTAGAAGAGCTTCACCTCCGAAGCCGTCTGGGGTTCGCTTGTACGTTCCCGCTGATGGACGGGCAGCACAAACAACTCGGCGCCTATACCGAGGGGCTTGCTGTTTAGTTGTTCTGAAAATGAGTGCTGCATCGTCTTGGCGCTCGGCACGTACCTCGTGCGCTTTGCTGGTCACCAGTAGTACGGAATGAAAAGCAATGTGTCAACGGAATTAGCCAACAAATCTGTTCTGGCGGCGCTGTTGCACCAAAAGGGGGCCACACCGCCCCCAATTAGGGTTTGGGGGGTATTTGGTTTGTCTTTTTGTG
>CBERPN010000301.1:0-5523 GCA_965524675.1 uncultured bacterium | reverse complement strand
CGCTCCCCGGCGATGGCGAAGAGGAGGTGCAAGCTCACCTCGATGCCGCGCTTGGGGACTTGAGCGACCAAGTAGATGTCGAGATTATCATGAACGATCCCGCGAGCATAAGTCGTCACGACACGCCACTTTGGCACTCGCTCGAAAAGGCAATCGGCGCACAGTTTCCATCGGCGCGACTCTCGCCCCGCATGATCGTCGGTTTCACAGACGCCCGAGTATTTCGCAACATGGGTGCCATTGCCTACGGTGCAGGGCTGTTTAGCCCAACGCTCGACGCGGCCGATTTTGGTTCGCGCTTTCACGGCAACGACGAAAGAATCGATGTCGAATCGCTGAGCCTGTCGACCCAACTCTGGCTAGATGTCGCCCGCGATCTGGCGACTTAGCCCCGTGTGATACCTAGGGCTTAACCAACGATATTTCGAGGGTCAGAGTGTTACCATCGACCCCGCCGGTGGCGACGCCGACCGCCTCGTTTAGGAACGCCAGTTCTTCCGAGGCCGTCTGAAAGTACATCGTCTCGACGACCCCGGCCTTGGTCTGAAGTCCGCGCGCCTCATAACTGACTAGATCATCGCCCTCGCCCACCGTTGCATGAACATGGAGCTCGCCAGCACCATCGCTACGAATCGTTACGTAATCGATGCCGGCTGCCGGCCGTTCACCTGCCCAATGCGCCGAAGTCACCACGCCAGTGAAACGAATATCGATTCGGGTACCGGCTGGCACCGTTCCCTGCATTTCAAAATCTAAGGTGCCGGTAAGGGTTGCGAAGTGCTCGAGGGTGGTCATGGCTTTGCTCCAGTAGCTGGCGAATTCGTGCGCCTTCGGAACCATATCGATTCGAGATCAACTTGGGCGAAAGGGTGACACCGATTTGTCATGGCCAAATGATGGAAATTGACTACGAAATGTTCGATGATGGAGCCCTGGCGGGAACCTGTTCCCGGCAGGTCACAGAGGAATCATGCCTGGCGGAATCGATTCCTCCGGTTCTGTCGGCGGACAGAACCGAGATCTGCCGGGAATTGCGCCAATTAGTCGGCTAGCCAACGGCCGCCCGGAACACTGTCCCCCTCCCAGTGACCTTGTACGGGCCGTCGTTGGCGCCGATGAACGCCACCTCACCTCTGTTTAGTGAGAGCATCTGGGTCTGATTACTGAGGGTCGCCACTCCGTCGGTGGCGATGAGGATCTCTGCGCTCGTCGGCTCGACGGCGTGTTCGGTGCTCGGATCTAATAGCAGCCGAGTCAACGAGAACTCCGGTACCGGCGAGTCGAATTGATGCGCTGGCGACTCGGCTTGCTGAATCGGCGGGTCGATGGGAGTGCAGTCGACCACTCGAAGCAGTTCTTCGACATCGATGTGCTTCGGAGTGAGGCCGCCACGAACCACATTGTCGCTGTTGGCCATCAACTCCATGCCGACCCCCTGCAGGTAGACGTGGAGGTTTCCTGCAGCTAGGAAAACCGCCTGCCCAGGTTCGAGAACAATGTGATTGAGTAACAGAGCTACGACCACACCAATATCGCCGGGAAAGAAGTCGTTGATCTTGTTGGTCCATTCAAGGTCGGGCGCGAACCGTGGGTCGGGATCGACCGCGGCCGCCCTGACCACTGACTCGACCAACTCGGTTGCTTCACCCGCGTTGAGGCGAAGCAACCACGCCAACACCCCTGCGAGCACTTCAGAGTCGGGTGAGTCGCGAGCGAGCAGCTCGCGCAAAGGCTCGACGGTGAGGTGATCCAATCCGCTGAAGAGCTGACGCGTCAGGCCCAAGGAACGGAACCCGCACTTGGCGACAAACGGGGTTAGCGCGCAGATCAACTCGGGTTTGTGGTTGGCGTCGCGGTACGTGCGATCGGCTGCGCCAAGGTCGATGCCCTCGGCGTTTTCTTTGTCGTATCCGGCAACGGCCTGGTCGAGCGAAGGGTGAGCCTGGATCGACAGTGGCTGGCCTGCGGCGAGAACCTTGAATAGGTATGGGAGCTGACCGAAGCGATCGGCCACTGCCGAGCCGAGTAGGTCGACGGGGTTGGCGGCGATCAATTCGTCGAGCGGGCGCCCATTGAGCAGGCTCGGTGCCTTTGGGTGAGCGCCCATCCAGAGTTCCGCTTGAGGCTTTCCGCTAGGTACGTTCCCCAGCAACTCGGGGATGGCGTCCGCTTTACCCCAAGCGTAATCCTGCACAACGCATTTGATTTTGTTCACCGACCGAGTGTGCCAGATTCAGCTCGCCGAACTCGCTAATCAACGAGTTCTTGTTGTGTTGGTGTCCTGAGTCTTACGTTCGGTGAGTATTCTTGGGAGCACACTGGAGTACCCGAAGTAACAGGATTGCTCATGCCAGCCGCTAAGACCCTCGACCAGCTCAAGTTCGACAATCGCTTCACCGACCAACTACCAGCCGACCCCAAAAGCGATGTGATTCCTCGCCAGGTGTACGGCGCCGCCTTCTCTCGGGTCATGCCCAAAACCACAAGCGCACCTAGCACCGTTGCAGTGGCCGCCGAGATGTTGGAACTGCTCGAACTCGACGCAGAGCAAGCTGGCACTGATCAGTTCGCCCGGGTGTTTTCCGGCAACGAGGTTCTGGCAGGAATGGACCCTTTCGCAATGGCGTACGCGGGCCACCAGTTCGGCAACTTTGCTGGACAGCTGGGCGACGGTAGAGCCATAGCCCTAGGGGAGGTCGTGACTTCGTCGGGGGATCATTTCATGTTGCAGTTAAAGGGAGCTGGGCCAACGCCCTATTCGCGAAGCGCCGATGGTCTGGCCGTGCTTCGTTCGTCGATTCGAGAGTTCTTGTGCAGCGAGGCCATGCATCACCTCGGGGTTCCCACCACCCGAGCTCTGAGCCTCGTGCGCACCGGCGACCAAGTGATGCGCGACATGTTCTACGACGGCCACGCCGCCTTTGAGCACGGCGCAGTTGTTTGTCGAGTGGCTCCAACCTTCATCAGGTTCGGTAACTTCGAACTATTCTCGTCCCGAAACGAACTCGACGAGCTCCGCACCCTGGTCGAGTTTACGATTCGAACCGAGTTCTCCGATATCGCGGCCGAGTTCTCCGACCTAGCCAGTCGCGACGCGGTCGTGGCTCTGTTCGCAGAAGTGGCCCGCCGCACGGCCACAATGATCGTGCACTGGCTGCGGGTTGGTTTTGTGCACGGCGTGATGAACACCGACAACATGTCGATACTCGGGCTCACCATCGATTACGGACCCTACGGCTGGTTAGAGGACTTCGATCCGGGTTGGACTCCTAACACAACCGATGCCAGCCACAAGCGCTATCGCTACGGAGCACAATCGCAGATTGCACAGTGGAATCTCATGCGACTAGCGAACGCGCTTTATCCATTGGTTGAGGAGGCTGAACCGCTTCAGGACGCCCTCGACGAATACAGCGAAACCTTCCGCGTCGAGTGGCAGGCAATGATGATGGCCAAACTTGGATTGAACGAGTGGCAAGGCGATGCCGACGCACAGTTGGTGAACGACCTGTTGGCAGTTCTGCAGCTCACCGAAACCGACATGACGATCTTTTACCGCAAGCTGGCAGATGTTGCGATAAGCGAAGAGCCCGATGCGCAGCGCATCGATGGCGTACTTCTCGACGCCTATTACCTTCCGGATGAACTCACAACCGAAGTACGGGCGCAAATCGACCGGTGGCTCGACGCGTACGCCGAGCGGGTTGACAGCGACGGTACCTGCGACGGCGAGCGGCGCAAGCGCATGAACGCGGTAAATCCAAAGTATGTGTTGCGCAACTATCTAGCGCAGGTCGCGATCGACAAGGCCGACGCTGGTGACGACTCGCTCGTAAGCGAACTGTTGGGAGTCTTGCGCCGCCCTTACGACGAGCAACCGGGCAACGAGTACTACGCCGAGCGTCGGCCCGAGTGGGCACGTCAACGGGCCGGTTGTTCAATGCTTAGCTGTAGTAGCTGATCGCCGTCGGAGCAGTGGTCGTTTAACTCAGCGCGTCGACGTCGGCTGCGAGGAACCAGACCTTGTCGCCGAGGCGGTAGGCGGCCAATCGTCCGGTATTGACGTGTTCGATGACCTCGCCGATGGTGCAGCTCAGTCGCTGGGCGACCGCGTCAGCATCGAGTTCTTCGAAGTCTTCGTCGTTTAGTACTACGCCAGCATCGGGCTCGTTATCACTCACGACTGAATGATCGACCCGCCAAGGGCTGGGGTTAACCAGAATTCGCGATTGGGTTACGGGGTCGCGCGACTGCGGCGAAGCAGCGGGTCGGCGGCTGCCAAGGCCTTGTCGGCTAGGAGTAGAACCTTGCCGGAGACCCCCGGCGACTCCGAGTCGACAAGGTTGGCCATTACTTGCAGCGTGATCTTGGCGATTGCGTCGGTTCCGACCGCGAGGCGCAGGCCGCTCCGCAGGATTAGCGGGTGGCCGATCAGAAATGAGAACCTTCGACCGGTCCGAAGGAATGCATCGAAACGTTCGCCCACTTGTTGGTCGTAGCGGGCTGGCGCTGTGGCCGGATTCTCTATGAAGAGATCGGCGGCCAGCATCCCTGACTCAAGGCTGTAGTCGATACCCTCGCCGTTCATTGGATTGATCAGTCCGGCCGCGTCGCCGATTGCCACCCAACCATCGCCGTGGCGTTTCTGAGTGCTCATAGGCAGGCGCCACGCACGGGGGCGTTCAAGGTTTGGGCCGATATCCCAGTCGTCTCGCACCAGGTTGCGGTAGGAGTCGACAAGCGAGTTGAGATTGAGCTTCTTGAAACCCTTCATGGTCGACAACGCTCCGACCCCGATATTGACGGTTCCGTCACCGGCGGGGAACATCCAGCCGTAACCGGGAACGGGAGTGCCGTGTTCGTCCTTGAGAGTCAGGCAAGCTTCGATGTGCTTATCGGCATGTCGTGGCGAAGCGACGTAGGTTCGAATGGCGAGCCCGAACGGTTCGTCTTCGACCCGCTCTGCTCCGAGCATTCGAGCGACCGCTCCCTGTGCACCCGTGGCTGCAATCACCAAGTCGGCCGAAATCTTCCGTCCGGCAGCGTCTACCCCGGTAACTCGGGACCCCTCCACGGTGGGGAGTGCATCGGTTTCGAAGACAACCTCGGCACCCGCCTCGGTAGCGGCGTCGATCAGATAGGCATCGAGGCGGCGGCGAGGCCAGACCGCCCCCTGGGCGGGGAACCTCGCCGTCTGGGGCCACAACAGCTCACGTTCGGTGTTGTTGGCGATCATGCGCAGTCCGTCGATTGGGTGCGCACCTTCGAGATCAATCTTTAGCTCGTTGAGCGCTCCGACAGCTCGTGGAGTGAGGCCGTCGCCGCAGACCTTGTCGCGCCCATAGGCAGCCTTTTCGAAAACCACCACCGACGCCCCAGCTTTAGCAGCTTGGATGGCCGCTGCCGCGCCAGCAGGCCCAGCTCCGATAACGGCAATGTCATAGTGATCCACCGGAGTACTCTATTTCGCGCAGGCGCAATCCGGGCGCTGGGCGCCCTCGATGCGCGCTGCTGATGCTGGCG
>CBERPN010000300.1:0-5532 GCA_965524675.1 uncultured bacterium | reverse complement strand
CTAGGCTTGACTTCAGGCACCGATATCGACTGTGGCGCTACAGAGAACTTCGCCCGTATCGATGACCTCCACATGGACCTCGACACCTGTGACCGAACCCGGATTTGCGACCGATTCGACGGGTATGAAAAAGGTGTGAATCCCCGGGTTGGAAACAGGGGAAGCAGTGTGCATGCGTACGCCGTCTACATTGACTACGAACTGCGTAGTGCCGTCGGCGCAGTTGCTTAGGCTCGCACTTGGAGTAATTCCGACCGTGCCGTTCTCTTCGAGTGGTCCCACAACGATGGACATGCCAGCGCAAGAACATGGTGATGGCGGCGGGCAAGGGATATCGACTGTAATGCTGCAGAGAGTCCCTTGGTCGAAAATTCCCACCCTGATATTGATGGGGTCAGAACCGCAAGGGAGTGCGACCGTCGTCGATCCGTCAAACGAGGCTATACCGCCGACTATCGATGCGCCGTTTCGGCGGAAATCGATCCCCATTAGCGCGAGAGGGCAGCTGTCGTTGAGATTCGCACTAACTTGAACCTCAGCAAATCCGTCGACGACCGGTCCCATAGTTGCAGTGAGATCTCTGCAACTACAGCACGGCTGGTCGAATGTGGTGCTGCAAAGAACTTCGCCCGTCTCGATGATTTCTACCGTGACATCGAACGAGCTAGAACTGCAGCCGACCAGACCAAAGACAGCTCTTCCGTCAGGATGAAGAAAAGGCTGTGCGTTGAGAAAGGACCCATTTTGGCGGAGCACGGCCTGCACAGTGCCTAGTGCGCAGATGCTGAGCTCAACGCTGATAAGAACGTCTGCTTCACCGTGTTCGTTCTGCTGCCCAACGGTGGCAACTACGCCGCTACATGCGCAACTTGCCGCAGTCGGACCGGGAGTCGGCGCCGGGGTCGGACCAGCCGTCGGTGCCGGAGTCGGACCGGGAGTCGGAGCCGGAGTCGAACCAGCCGTCGGCGCCGGAGTCGGACCAGCCGTGGGAGACCTCGTCGGCAATGCCATGGTCGGTGCCGGAGTCGGGAACCCGGTCGGAGTTGGAGTCGGGAAGTCGGTCGGGACGGGAGTGGGGTTG
The DNA here is from genome assembly GCA_965524675.1 of uncultured bacterium. Taxonomy (GTDB): domain Bacteria; phylum Actinomycetota; class Acidimicrobiia; order Acidimicrobiales; family SHLQ01; genus CALLQB01. The sequence goes on along the minus strand of CBERPN010000300.1, from coordinate 4,451 downwards.
GGCACCGAGGCAGCCGCGGCGCGCGTCGGCGCGATGATGGTCTCAACTACCGGCAAGGTCGCCGCAGCGACGCTACCGATTCCCAGTTTCATTAGCAGTGCGCGGCGATCTGCAGAGGCCGGATCGAGGTTGTAGTCCGTCTTGCTGTCGGAATTGACGTCATATTCGATTAAATGAGCTTCATGAAGCTCCCGCAGGCCGAGCAGGACAACATCGACGCCCAAGTCAAGACGCTCGCAGAGCCCGCCGATGTCGGTGCGGCCGTCGATGAGATCCAGGATCTCGACAGCCTGCGCATTTAGAGCGTGAGCTTGATCGGTGTCTGGCGAATAGGCAATCCATTCGTCGCCGGTCGCCTCGATGATGACCCCGATCGCACGTTTCGGTATTCGTCCCGCCATCTGGTTTCGCCTCTCGTTATTGTCCAAATTTGCCTTGGCGCGCTACCAATCGGTGCAACGCCACGACAATCCGCCAAGCTCCAGCGTACGATTGGCAATTGTCCGTGTCATCAGTACTTATACGTAGATCGGAATCAACCCAGCGAGGTTCCAGCGAGGGGGGGCGCCAGACCTTGCGGGCGGAGAAAATCAATACCGCAGCCAGCACCGCTGTAAGATGGAGGGCGCCAGCCCGGAAACTGAGGCCCGCCTGGCCTGCGTGACCGGGGAACGCCAGCAAGGGCGAGTTCACAGGTTTAGAGTCATAGCGAACGCGCCGGAGCCAAAGGCGAAGAAACCAGGATCTAGCAGTCCCGCCGCGCAAGCAAGGGCGAGTTCACAGGCTTAGAGTCATAGCGAACGCGCCGGAGCCAAAGGCGAAGAAAAGCAATAGAGCCAAATGATTGTTGAGATCGACTCCGCTACCTTCTTGCTGGGCAGCGATGACCCGTGGGGCTACCCGAGCGATGGCGAGGGTCCGGTGCGCGAGGTTAGGTTGTCCGCCTATGCGCTCGAATCGACTGCGGTCGACAATGAGCATTTCCGAGATTTCGTCGCAGCGACCGGCTACCGGACTACGGCGGAAGAAGAGGGCTGGTCGTTCGTGTTCGCGGGGTTACTAGCAGACGATTTCGAAGCGACTCGTAGCGTCGCGTCGACTCCGTGGTGGCGCCAGGTGTTCGGCGCAAGCTGGCATCAGCCAGTTGGCCCTGGCTCCACAGTCGATGATCGGCCTGATCATCCGGTCGTTCACATCAGCTGGAACGACGCGCTCGTATATGCGCATTGGGCTGGAGGACGACTTCTGACCGAAGCCGAATGGGAGTATGCAGCGCGCGGCGGTATCGAACAGGCAACTTTCCCGTGGGGCGACGACGAAACCCCCGGTGGCGAGCACCGATGCAACACATGGCAGGGCGAGTTCCCCCTATCGAATACAGTCGACGACGGCTGGTACGACACCGCACCGGTCGGCTCTTTCATCGCTAACGGATTCGGACTTCACAATATGGTTGGCAATGTTTGGGAATGGTGCAGCGACTGGTTCACCGCTAATCACGAAGCGGGACCACTCACCGATCCGACCGGCCCGCCGGTCGGCAACGCCCGAGCAATGCGCGGCGGTTCCTACCTATGTCACAAGTCGTACTGCTTTCGATACCGAAACTCGGCTAGAAGCTCGAACACTCCCGACAGCGGCACCGGCAACCTCGGCTTCAGAGTGGCATATGATCGCTGACAGCCTCTTTCGCCGCGAGGGCGACTACATCGTCGCGACCGAGCGAAGCCGCGGGCCTTGGGTAGACGACGCGCTTCACGGTGGTCCAACGGCGGCGCTGCTTGTAGATCTCTGCGAATCAGAGCCATCGATGGTCCCAATGCAGACCACTCGACTTACGGTGGAGCTGTTGTCTGCGGTGCCAATGACGCCGCTACGCCCGGAGCTAAAGGTGGTTCGCGACGGTAAGCGGATTCGCCTAATCGAGGCCGATCTGTTTGCTGGCGACAGGCGGGTCGCCTCGGCTCGGCTGGCTCAGATTCGCACCACCAAGCTAGTACTCCCCTCTGAAACGCCCGAACATGAGGGTCCGCGAGTCGCCGACGTGCTCAAGCCGATCGACTCGCATAGATCGTTGCCTCCCGGTGCAGATGACACAGTCCGCTTTCACTCGCACAGCACCGAGCATCGCTTCGCCGAGGGAACCTGGATCGATAACGGCCCGGTGTTCGATTGGATTCGGTTACTGGTGCCGGTGTTTCCCGGAGCTGCGATATCGCCAACGGTTCGAGTCGTCGCTGTGTCGGACTTCGGCAATGGTGTCTCGGCGCCGCTGCCGTTCGACAGTTGGCTATTCATTAACCCCGACCTGAGCATTCATTTGCACCGTATGCCCGTGGGCGAATGGATCGGCCTCGAGGCGCATTGTCATGTAGAGGCGAACGGAATCGGCCAATCGAATGCCGAATTGCACGACCAACAGGGGCATCTAGGTCATGCCAACCAGAGCCTGCTGCTAGACGATCAGCGGTAGAGGAACCCCCTGGAATTGACCGGGCGTCGCGCCGTGCGCAAATTTCCCAGGATTTGCGCTTAGGTCGGTCTCTGGGAAGGTCGAACATTGAGGTGATGGCATTTGTTGATCCCTTCCGCCGTGGTGTTGGCTTCTTGAGAGCTGATGGATCGTTGGTACGCGCTCAGCTAACAATTCTTGGGGTCCTCACAGCACTTTCTTGGATCGGGGTCGCGATGACTCCCCTGCTCATCCATCATCCGATAATCCTGGTCGGGTTCGCGCCACGTCTGTTGTTCTTGACCATCGCTGCCGCAGTTACCTCGCTGCCGCTATTCCTACTTGTTGGTACGCTCCGCCTTTGCGTAGCAGATCCGGTCAACTTCTCGATCGGGCGGGTTCTCGGCCCCCGAGTTCAGTCTCGCTTCAGCGGTAAGAGGCGCCTTCCTAGCTGGCTAACATCGCGTTTGGAGAGAACCGGGATAGCGCGCAAGTACGCCATGGGAGCGTTGCTGTTCCTGCGCCCAAACGGGATCACCATGAACATCGCTGGGGCCAACGGCGTGTCGGGAAAGATGGCGTCGCTGCTAGCTCTCGCTGGCACGGTCACCTACCTGTTCCTGCTTCACGCCGGAGCCGGATTCGTAACCGGTTAAGGCTTCTAGTAGTCGATCACCGTGCGCATCGATTCGCCTTGGCGCATGGCGTCGAACCCGTCGTTGACCTGTTCGAGGCTAATGTGTTGCGACACCATCTCGTCAAGTTTGAGACGACCGTCGAGATAGAGATCGATATAGCGCGGCATGTCGGTGCGGAACTGGTTCGATCCCATCATCGAGCCTTGCAGCTTCTTCTCTAGAAGGAACAGTTCGTAGCCGGGAATCTCGACCTTCTGATCGAGCGGGATCATACCGATGACCGTCGCGGTGCCACCCGGGCCAAGCACTGCGAACGACTGCTCGGCCGTTATTTTGAGCCCGATTGCCTCAAAGGAGTAATCGACTCCCCCACCGCTGATCTCCATCACCGCTGCAACAGGGTCGCCATCGCCAGCATTGACGACGTGGGTAGCTCCGAGGGCTTGGGCTTGTTCGAGTTTCGAGTCGTGAAGATCTACCGCGATGATCTTTCCGGCGCCAGCAATTCGGGCACCCTGAATGGCCGACATCCCAATACCACCCGCACCGATAACACACACCGATGATCCGGGTTCCACCTTTGCGGTGCGAAACACTGCGCCGAGGCCGGTGGTTACGCCACAGCCGATCAGCGAGGCCTTGTCGAGCGGCATATCGTCGCGAATCTTCGCCACGAAGTGTTCATGCACCAACATCTGCTCGGCGAAGGCGCCCAGGCCGGTAAACGGTGTAACAGCTACCCCATCGGCATTGGTCAACGACGGGGTTGCCCGCTGCTGTAGTGCGAACCTGTTGGCGCAGATCGACAACTGTCCGTTGGTGCAGTAGCGGCAGGTTCCACAGAAACCCGACAGACAAGTGATTACGTGATCGCCAGCCTTGACGTAGTCGACATCGGTTCCGACCTCTTCGACGACACCCGCGGCCTCATGGCCCATCAGCAGCGGCGGCGCCATCTCCCAATCGCCGGTGAGAAAGTGCAGGTCGCTGTGACACAGACCAGCGTGCGCCGTACGGATCAATACCTCACGCGGACCAGGCTTATCGATGGTGATTTCTTCGATCTCGAGTTCACCGGGAATCTGGTTGAGTACGGCTGCTTTCATGGCACCTCATTGGAAGAATGGTTGTCGAACGGCTGCGGACAATAGCTATTCTCGACGATGACGAGGCATTACGCCAAAACTCTCTATTGCTTTTCTCCGCCTCCGGCTCCGGCGCTCCGCTATGTTTGCCAGCGTTCCCCGGCCACGCAGCCCGCAGGGCTCAGGCTACGGGCTGGCGCCCTCCGCCTTACAGCGTTGCTATTGCTCCAGGCTGCGTACGGTTCGCTGCCAACCAATGGTGTAACCAATGGTTTC
>CBERPN010000299.1:0-5544 GCA_965524675.1 uncultured bacterium | reverse complement strand
GCCCAACCGTAGGCGGTGTCACCATAGTTCTGAGTCTTTGTGACATACGGTGTGCCAGCTTTGATGACCTCGGACTCGGTTAAGCCCACCGCCGCTACCTGTGGGTGGCCAAAGACCGCGTGCGGAACAAGCGATAGATCTCGGGTGATCATGTCGTCGGGGTTCGCTAGGTTATGGGCCACCACCCGTGCCTCGTGATTGGCCGAATGTTTGAGCTGAAGCGCCGTGGTGATGTCGCCCAGTGCCCAAACTCCGTCGACGTTGGTGCGGCCGTGGTCGTCGGTGACGATGTATCCGGCGTCGTCGATTTCGATGCCAGCGACGGCCGCATCGAGCGTGTCGGCGTTAGGGATTCTCCCCGTCGCTACCAGAATCATGTCGGTATCTATGGAGCGCTTGTCCCCTCGAACATCGATCTCGAGCGTGATGGACGAGTCGTCATTGCGGAAACACTTGTCGACAACGGTTCCGCACAACACGTTGAATCGTTTGCCGTAAACCTCGGTGAACCGTCTCGAAATGTCTTCGTCCTCGTAGCGCAGGAAGAGCTCGCTGCGGTTGATAATTGTGAGGTCGCTGCCCAGGCTTCCAAAGACGTGTCCCAATTCCGATGCGATGTAACCCGCCCCGAGCACCACCATTCGCTTCGGGAGTTCGTCGATCCGCATGACGGTGTCCGATGTGAAATAGCCGGTTTCGACGAGCCCTTCGAGATCGGGCACGAACACTCTGGCACCTGCGGCGGCAACAATATTGGTGGCCGTGATCTGTTCGCCCGCGACGTCGAGGATCTTTGGTCCGACGAACTTCGCTTCCGCCTTAAAGACGGTGACGTTGGGATTTTCGTGGATCCGGTAGTGTTCGCCCCCGGCGGCGATCGGGTCGATGCGGCCAAACACTCGGTCGCGGATCGCTGGCCAGTCAGCGCCATTGAACGCTGTAGAGATCCCGTATCGGTCGGTATCTCCGGCGTAGGCGGCGAGGTCTGCGGTGTAGACGAACATCTTTGACGGAATGCAGCCGACGTTGAGACAGGTGCCGCCAAAGACACCCTTTTCGACGATTGCGACTCGTTTGTCGTCAAAGAAGGGGGTTACCAGTGAGTTGCCGGAACCGCTGCCAATGATTATAAGGTCAAATTCTTGCACGGGTGGACACTACCGGCGCGCAGGCGCCAATCCGGCGAATCCTTAACCAGAGATGCGTCGGATCAGCGAGGAAGTATCCCAGCGGGTGCCGCCCATCTCGATCACTTCGGCGTAATAGCCGTCGACCAGTTCGGCGATCGTGACATCTGCATCTTGTCGGTGCGCCTCGGCGATCGCAATCCCGAGATCCTTGCGCATGTGCTCGACCGCGAAGCCAAACTCGAACTCATCGGCCGCCATTGTCTTGCCGCGATTCTCGAGTTGCCACGAGCCCGCAGCGCCCTTCGAGATGACATCGACCACTAAATCCATGTCGAGCCCAACTTTGGCTCCGAAGTTGATGGCCTCGCTCAGACCCTGAAGAAGCCCGGCGATTGTTATCTGGTTGACCATCTTGGTTAGCTGCCCGCTGCTGGGTGGGCCGAGCAGAGTGGTGGCCCTCGCGTAGTTATCGATGACCGGCTTTGCGGTCGCAAAATGGGCAGGGTCTCCGCCACACATCACGGTTAGAACGCCGTTCTGGGCTCCGGCCTCGCCGCCCGATACCGGAGCGTCGATGAATCCGCAACCCTTGGCCGTGGCGGCCTCGGCCAACTCGATGGCTAGCCCGGCCGAAGCCGTGGTGTGGTCGATCAGGATCGAACCCGGCCCCATAGCATTGAGTACCCCGGCCTGTTCATGGTCGTACACCACCGAACGCACGCTTGCGTCATCGCCGAGGATTAGGAATACAAACTCTGCGTCGGCCGCGGCTTCGCCCGGGGTGGCGGCAACAGACCCGGCGGGGTAGTCCCTCAACCAGTCTTGTGACTTCGAAGCCGTCCGGTTCCACACGACCACTTCGTGCCCCCCAGAAAGTAAGTGTCCGGCCATCGGGTAGCCCATGACACCAAGGCCTAGAAACGCGCATTTGCTCATGGATTTACCCTACTTGGCAATCTCTACAACCTGGTCAGACCGTTGCTGTTGTGTAGGAGCCTAGGTGCGCGAGCTTAGAGGTCCCGCCAACGGATCAGCTCTGCACCCTCGGACCTTGCTCGCTGTGCAAACCTGGTGAGTTGGTCGGTCTCGTGCGCTCGCCAAGGCTCGGCCCGGCCGGGGTGCGCCCCGACCTCGAGGACTCGGCCAGCGGTAGGCATCGACAGCGCCGACCACCAATCGGTTGTGAGGTCGCCGTCGCTCATGAAGAAATCATCGGTTGTTCGCCAACGCCGCCGAATCGGCTCGCGTAAGAAGCGACCCAGAAGCACCGTCGGCCGGGTTGGACTGGGCCTTGGCAAGAACACGTTCTGTACCGTTCGCACCATCGAGATTCCAAACTTTGGCAGAACCGACGGAAGGGCCCTGCGGAAGTTCGGATACTTGTGGAGATGTTTGTGGCTATCGACGTAGTCGATTCTGACCCCGAGGTCGACGAGTTCGCCGATTTGGGCCGCCATTTCAGCAGCGATCTGCGAGCTAGGAAACCGTGAGAGCAAGGCCTTGAACTGTGCGTTTCGGCCGGGCAGAAATCGCCCTTGCTCATCGACTAACCGCGGTACGGTGGAGGCGTCGAGAACGGGCATCTCGACCGTATCGCGGGTAAAGGTGAGGTGTACGCCGTAGCAATGCTCGGGGTGGTCGGCCGCGTAGTCTGCCGCAAGCTTTGTCGCTGGCATGTTGGCCATCAGCGAGGTATTGCGAATCGTTCCGGCCTCTAAGCAGTCGATGGTTGCAGCGACGGTGTCTTCGTCGAAACCGAAGTCATCCGCCGAGACGATGAGACGCATCAGGCTGCCGGTCGTCGTTCGCTAGGGCGAGGCAAAGAGAACGGCATCTGTTGGAGCTTGAGTTCATGGGTTGAAGCCAAGCCGCTTCGTTTTGTGCGAATGGTTCGCCGGGTCGAGTTGACGATGATTTGAAATGGTTCGAGAAGGTACCGACGTGAAGTCTCACCGAAGTTGTCGAATAGACGAAATACCCATTCGAGTCCCAACGGGCCGAGCCAGCGCGGTGCCATGTTGAGTTCGCCCGCCAATAGTTTTATCAACGCCCCGGTGGTGATAATCACAGGAACATTCAGGCGTTCCTTGTTCTGCAGAATCCACTGCTCTTGGCGACCCATACCCAATCCGACCAGCAGAATGTCCGGATCGGCGGCGTTGATCTTTTCGACCACCTCACGATTCTCCTGGCTAGCCGGGTCGATATCGAAGAATCCGTTACGACCCTCGATAAGTAGATCCGGATGGGTAGCGCGGATTTGTTCGAGGCCGTTGGCCAGCGTCTCGGGGGTGGTGCCGAGGTGAAATACCCGCCATGCTCGTTGCGATGCGAGCGAGAACAGTTCGGGTACCCAGTCGATGCAGCCGGTGCGATGCTGGTAGCTAACCTGGTCGCCCTTTAGCTTTGAGAGCCACACCAACGGTGTGCCATCGATGTGCACCATCGTCTCTGGACTGTCGTGCAGCAGCCGAAACGCCGGGTCGACAAGATGGGTATGGACCCCGTGAATGTTCTGGCTCGCAATTACCCGCCGCTCGCCGCTGCGGATTGAACCATCGATTAGTCCAAATAGCGTCGCTACGTCTATGGCGTGGAGCCGGCAACCAAAGACGTGGTTCTCGGCTGGTCGAGCAAACGACAGCGGCGGCGTCGCCTGCGCTGCGTCCTCGAGCGCCTCTACCGATCGCGCCTTGGCATCGTCCATCTAAGCAACATCGGCACCTTCGACTCCGCTCTGGAGTTGCTTATTCGTAGTCCGACATTGGTGGGCAGCTACAAATGAGATTCTTGTCGCCGTGAGCATTGTCGATGCGTCTCACCGGCGACCAGACTTTCTGCTGTCGCAGTGACGGCACCGGATAGGCGGCAAGCTCGCGAGAGTAGGGGTGGGTCCACTGCGTAGCTGCCACAACCTCGGCTGTGTGCGGCGCGTTGACCAGCGGATTGTCGTCGCTAGGCCAAATGCCGTCGGCGACGTTATCGATCTCGCCCCTGATTGCGATCATGGCGTCACAGAATCGGTCAATTTCGGCCTTTGACTCCGATTCGGTGGGCTCGATCATCAGGGTTCCGGGCACCGGGAATGACATGGTCGGTGCATGAAAGCCGTAATCGATGAGACGCTTCGCTACGTCGTCGACAGTGACCCCGACCGTGTCTTTAATTGGGCGGAGATCGACGATGCATTCGTGGGCGACTCGGCCATTTTCGCCTTGGTACAGCACAGGGAAATAAGGATCGAGTCGGGTAGCGATGTAGTTGGCGCTAAGTATCGCCACCTCGGTAGCGGCGCGTAGGCCGTCAGCCCCCATCAGGTTGATATAGGACCAAGAGATCGGCAAGATTCCCGCCGAACCCCAAGGAGCGGCTGAGATAGCGCCCGAACCGGTCGAAGGGCCAGCCTCAGCGATAAGTGGATGGTTGGGCAAGTACGGTGCGAGATGTGCACCGACGCCGATCGGACCAACACCAGGGCCGCCGCCGCCGTGAGGAATGCAGAACGTTTTGTGCAGATTTAGGTGCGAAACATCAGCTCCAAACTGGCCTGGCTTGGCAGTGCCGACCATGGCGTTGAGGTTCGCGCCGTCGAGATAGACCTGACCGCCGTAGTCGTGAATCATGTCGCAGATCTCGCGGATGGCCCTTTCGAACACGCCGTGGGTCGATGGGTAGGTGATCATTATTGCCGCGAGGCTCTCGTCGGCGGCCACTACCTTTGCCTTGAGGTCGTCCACCGAGACATTGCCGTCGTCATCACATGCCACCACCACCACCTTCATTCCAGCCATCACCGCGCTAGCTGCATTGGTGCCGTGGGCCGAAGCTGGGATGAGACACGTCGTACGCCCTGGGTCGCCGTTCGCAATGTGGTAGTTGCGGATTGCCAGTAGCCCCGCAAGCTCACCCTGTGAGCCAGCGTTTGGTTGCAGCGACACAGCGTCGTAGCCGGTTATCTCAACCAGCATCGCCTCCAGTTCGGCGATCATCTCGCGATAGCCGACGGTCTGGTCGGTGGGCACAAACGGGTGAATACCAGCGAACTCTGGCCAACTGATTGGTTCCATCTCGGTGGTCGCGTTGAGCTTCATCGTGCACGACCCCAGGGGGATCATGGACCGGTCGAGAGCGAGGTCTTTGTCCGACAGCAGACGCAGGTAGCGGAGCATGTCGGTTTCGCTGTGATAGCTATGAAAAACCGCATGGGCCAATATTTCGTCGGACCGCAGGTCACCCGGACCGAGCACGTCGGCGTCGATATTGTCGCTTGGCGCGTCGCTAACGCCGAACGATTCTAGAACCGCCTGGACAGTAGCAAGAGAACTCGTCTCGTCGAAGGCGATGCCAACCACATCATCAGAAACCCGACGGAGGTTGATCCGCCGCGAAAGTGCTGCGGTCAAGATTTCGTCCG
>CBERPN010000298.1:0-5577 GCA_965524675.1 uncultured bacterium | reverse complement strand
GCGACGCCGTTAGCCAATGCATCTTCGTTCATCCGCATGCGGTTTGAGTGCAATGGCGCGGCGGTTGTCGGGTCGCTGATATCGGCAGGGCACATCCCGAGCGATCCCATCGCTCCGGGCTTTTCGTTGAGCAGGTAGCTGAAGTCCTCCGCTCCCATTATCGGGGTGGGCATCGCCACATAGCGATCGGATCCGAGTGCTTTGCCCGCAGCTGCCTCGAGAATCGCGGTGTCCTCGGGGTGGTTGGTGGTCACGCCGTAGCCTTCGATGATCTCGGTGACAATCGTGCAGCCGTGCGCGGCTGCGATGCCCTCAGTTATTTGATGCACACCGCGATGAGCAGCCGCTCGTGTGCGTTCGCTAAAGGTCCGTATCGTGCCTTCGAAGAAGGCGGTTTCGGGTATCACGTTGTTGGTCGTCCCCGCGTTGATGTGGGCGACGGTCAGCACCGCCGGGTCGAACGCGTTGATGTTTCGAGTGACCATTGTCTGCAACGCTGGCACCATCTCACACGTCGCTGGTATGGGATCGATCGCACCGTGGGGCATCGAGGCGTGCCCACCTTTGCCCGTGACGGTTGTCTGAAAGACGTCGGCGCTGGCCAACATCGCTCCGACGCGACTGCCAAGATATCCGGTGGGTAAGTTTGGGGTTACGTGCAGCGCGAACGATCGCTCGACACCCTCCAGAACTCCCTCGGCGATCATGTGCTTAGCCCCGTGAAAGCCTTCTTCGCCGGGCTGGAACATGAACCGAACCGTGCCTGCAAAATCCGAACGGTGCTCGGCCATGACTCGTGCCGCTCCGAGCAGCATCGCGGTGTGCGCGTCGTGACCGCAGGCGTGCATGGCCCCTTCGATTGTCGATTTGAACGACTCGTCGGTGTCCTCGTCGAGGGGCAGTGCGTCCATGTCGGCTCGCAGCAAGATCGTGGGCCCGTCGCCAGTTCCGTGCAAGTCTGCGACCACGCTGGTCGACGTTGTGCCGGTGCTGATATCGAGGCCCAACCCTTCTAGAGCATCGAGCACTTTGCGTTGAGTCTTAGGTAGCTCGAGACCCAGTTCGGGTTGGCGATGAATGGCTCGCCGTAGCTCGATTACGTCGGCCGAAACGGCGACCGATGCGTTGGCGATTGAGTCGATTAGTTCATTGCCCATAGCGCGATGTTAGCTGCTCGCCACACGTTGCTCGAAACGCTAGTTATGAGCCGTTACCTTTTCGCTAGAGCCCGTAACCAGATCTCTGGTACCTTGCGAGAGAATCTCTGTTCGAGTCAACCTTCGCTAGGGGAACTGCAATGACCGATGCACCTACAACTGAGCGGCAGCTGGCGCAGCAGCATCTCGTACCGCACTTTACTTCGGGTTCGGCGTGGCGTAGCTCCGATCTTCTCGTTATCGATCGCGGTGAAGGCTGCTATGTCTATGACACCGCTGGCGAGAAGTATCTCGACGGGTTGGCCGGATTGTTTTGTGTGAACATCGGCCACGGGCGCCCCGATTTTTCTGCGGCAGCGGCAAAGCAGATGGACAAACTCGCCTACTCACCCGCTTGGGGGATGGCTCATCCATCGGCGATCGAGTCGGCGCGCCTCATCGGCGAAGTGGCGCCTGGCGATCTCGATGAGGTGTTCTTTGTCAGTTCGGGTTCCGAAGCGGTCGAGTCCGCCATCAAATTTGCCCGTAACTACCACCTCTCCACGGGCGATACCGGCAGGTACAAGGTGATCGCTCGCGAGTGGGCGTACCACGGCACGACACTGGGTGCCTTGGCCGTCACCGGTATCCCGAAGTTTCGCGATCCGTTCCTGCCAAATCTTTGGGACGGAGTACGGCACGTGCCTCACACACTCGACCATTCGGTTCCCGCTGGCACTCCCGCATCGCAGTTGCCGTGCGTCACCGCGGTTGAGAAAATGATCCTCGCCGAGGGTCCCGACACCGTGGCGATGGTCATTGCTGAGCCGGTACAAAATGGTCGCGGCGCAGTTGTTCCACCCGCTGGCTACTGGCAGGAGCTTCGCCGGATCTGCGATAAGTATGGTGTGTTGCTTTGTGCCGACGAGGTAATCAACTCTTTCGGCCGGCTTGGGCATTGGTTCGCCAGCGAACGATACGGCGTCGTGCCCGACATGATTACTTTCGCGAAAGGCGTTACCTCGGCGTATCAGCCGCTTGGGGGTGTGGTCATGCGTACCCCGCTCGTCGAGTCGATTTATGACTCCGAGATGGGTATGTACATGCACGGCTCGACCTTTGGCGGGCACCCGGTGGCGACAGCGGTGAGCATCGCCAACATCAACGCGATGCGCGATGAACGCGTACTCGAGAACGTGCTCGACAACGAGGACTATTTCTCCACGCAGTTGAGTGGGCTCAGCGACACTCACACCCATGTCAAAGAGATTCGCGGTACCGGCTACTTCTATGCGATCGAACTGTGCGCCGACCGCGTCTCGGGCATCGAGCTCTCCGACGAGCAGTCGAAGGCGCTTCTCACCAGTGTGCTTCAGGGGTTCTGTCGACAGGCTCGGCTGCTCATCCGCCCCGACGGTCGCGGCGCCACGATGCTCACCATCTCGCCCCCACTTATCGCAGACCGAGCGACCATCGACGACTTGGTCGCAAAGGTCGATCAAATACTCGACCGTGCGGGTCGCTGGTTGGCCGAAAATCCGTAAAGGCTTCTGGCTTTCGAGAACCATGCTGGCGCTGGCAGACTAAGCGCGATGATCCTCGACCAATGGTACGAACGCGCCGCTTCGCAGCCGATGCGTGTGGTGTTTGCCGACGTCGATGATGATCGAGTGATCGAGGCGGTCGATCAGCTAAATTGTCGGGGCCTAGCCAATGCCTATCTGGCTGACGACAGCGAATCGTTGCTCAAACAGATCAATCCAGAAATAATCGCCGAGGCCACCAATCATTCAGGATTCGTCCACCGAGACTTTGACCTTGACGACTCACTAAACATCGCGGCCTTGGCAGTAAAGGCGGGGCTAGCAGATGGCTGTGTTGCTGGCGCCGCCCGTACCACTGCCGACGTGTTGCGGGCCGCGATTAGGGTCCTCGGAACATCGCCAGATGCGAGTGCGATTAGTAGCTCGTTCTTTTTCGTATTGCCCACTGGTGAAACCATCGCCTTCGGCGACTGCGCAGTACTTCCCGACCCCGATGCCGAGCAGTTGGCCTCTGTGGCCATCTCCTCGGCGGCAACCTATAGAGAGCTCAGTGGTGAAGAGCCGCTGGTAGCTCTCTTGTCGTTCTCGACTAAGGGCAGCGCACAACATCCCAAAGTGGCGAAGGTGGTGGCGGCGTCCGAGCTCGTCAGGTCGCGAGCCCCTCAGCTGGCGGTCGACGGAGAGTTGCAGTTCGATGCCGCCTGGGTCGAACTGGTGGCCGAGAGCAAGGCCCCTGGCTCCCCTGTAGCGGGCAGAGCAAATGTATTCATATTTCCCGATCTGGACAGTGGGAACATCGCCTACAAGATCACCGAACGGCTCGGAGGGGCGCGAGCGTTCGGCCCACTACTTCAGGGTGCCGGCGGGGTGATGCACGATTTGTCGCGAGGCGCGAGCGTCGACGACATCGTGAACGTGGCGGTAATAGCTGCACTCCAAGCCCAGGCGAGGTGTAGTCGCTGAATTAGGTTGAAGGACCTTCAACCTAATTCATCACTACTTGGAAATTCTCTGTTGGCATTCTCTAGCGAACCGATATCGGCAAAGACCGTAAGCGAGGCGGGAGAACCAATTCGTCGGTCTGTCGATCGCGCCAAGGTTGTCGAGACTGCGGCGTCGGTCGCCGACACCCACGGCCTCGATGCACTAACGCTCACTCGGGTTGCCAAAGAACTCGGAATTAGCCAGCCAGCTCTGTATCGACATGTCGATGGCTATGACGACCTCATACGAAGCCTCGGACTCAGGGGCCGAGAGGTCCTGGTGGATGCGCTAAAGAATTCAGCGGTGGGCATAGCTGGCGATGACGCAGTGCGGGCAATGGGATGGGCCTGGCGCGAAGTCGTTGCGACTCACCCGGGGCTCTACGCGGCTACCGATCGTTATCCGTGCGCTGGCGATGCCGAGCTCGAAGCGGCTGTGAACCAAGTGATTGAAGTGCTCGAGCTTGCACTAGCCGGCTACGCCCTCGATCCGGCAGATCAGGTTCACGTTGCGCGAACGCTACGCAGCGCCTTTCATGGGTTTGCTCACCTAGAGGCGGGCGATGGGCACCCGCTTCCCCACGATCTCGACGACAGCTTCGAGCACCTGGTCGATCTGCTAATCGCCGGAATAAGGGGTCACTCGCTCTGAAGACTCGGGACACTAGCTGGCATTGCGGTTTGGTTATAGAGTCTCACCACCCAAGAGAAGTGCCAGAAAAGCTGAGTAGGAGCCCAGATTATGACCCGAATGACACCGAGCGAGGCTTTTGTCGAGACGATGGTTGCCAACGGTGTGACTACCGCTTTTGGCATCATGGGTTCAGCGTTCATGGATGCAATGGACATCTTCGCGCCCGCCGGGATTCGGCTGGTGCCCGTGGTCCACGAGCAGGGCGGTGCGCACATGGCCGACGGCTACGCCAGAGTCAGTGGTCGCCACGGTGTGGTCATTGGTCAGAATGGCCCCGGGATTTCCAACTGCGTCACCGCCATCGCCGCGGCTTTTTGGGCACATAGCCCTGTCGTGATGGTTACGCCTGAGACGGGCACCATGGGTATTGGACTTGGAGGGTTCCAAGAGGCTAATCAGCTTCCGATGTTCGAAGAGTTCACCAAGTATCAAGGCCATATCAACAACGAAAACCGCATGGCGGAAATAACCGCGCGGTGTTTCGATCGGGCAATGTCAGAGATGGGGCCAACCCAACTCAACATTCCACGCGATCGCTTTTACGGCGATATCGATGTCGAGATCTCCGAACCAATGGTGCTCGATCGAGGTGCGGGTGGCGAGAAGTCGCTTAACGATGCCGCCGACATGTTGGCGGCCGCCGAGTTTCCGGTGATCATCTCTGGTGGTGGCGTGGTTATGGGTGACGCTATGGCGCAGTGCATTGCTCTCGCCGAGCGCATTGGTGCACCGGTGGTCAACAGTTATCTGCACAACGACTCCTTTCCGGCCAGCCATGAACTCTGGTGCGGCCCACTCGGCTACCAGGGTTCGAAGGCCGCTATGAAACTCATCTCGCAAGCCGACGTTGTGCTGGCGCTCGGTACCCGTCTCGGCCCATTCGGGACCCTTCCGCAGCACGATATGGACTATTGGCCAGCGAACGCCAAGATCATCCAAGTCGACGCGGATCACACCATGCTTGGGCTCGTCAAGAAGATCTCGGTGGGAATCCACGGTGACGCCGGAGCAGCAGCGACGGCCCTGCTGGGGCGCCTTGATGGTCGCGAGATGGTCGCCGACGCCAACCGTGACGAGCGGGCCGCCACAATCGCCACCGAGAAGAAGACCTGGGAGGACGAACTCGATTCCTGGACTCACGAGACCGACGAATTCAGCCTGGAAATGATCGCCGAGGCCGAAGCCGAAACCGACGAATGGCTTCACCCGCGTCAGGTTCT
>CBERPN010000297.1:0-5597 GCA_965524675.1 uncultured bacterium | reverse complement strand
TTGACCAGGATGGCACCCGAGCGTCGCTAGTCCATCGTGGTAGCGACTCTTGTCGAGGGTTTGGTATCACCGTCGGACATGGTGCTCGATCTGTTCGACAGCGCTATTGGAGCAGACCATAGAGCCGAGACTGGAACCAGTCTCGACCCGAGGGCCGAGAGCGACAAGGTCGACGCTTCGTTCGAGGTGCGCGACGCTAGTGCGACGCGTCACTCGGGGGCGTCCTCGCGATCCTGGTCCTGCAGCATCTCCACGTCCGGAGGCGTTTATTGCTGAGGTCGGGCGTTGCCTCCGATCGGGCGGGTATCTGTTGATCGTTGCTCCTGTTCGAGACAACCGCTCGGTGATGTATCGGAACTTGTATTGGCGGTTACGTGGAGCGCTTTATCGGAATGTGCCTGGTGGCGTCCGTTTCTATGACGCGGATTCTCTCACTCAGTTGTTGGAGGGCCAGGGCTTGACCGTCAACGAGTGCGACGCTGGGCCTGGTCGCGTTCGGGTGTTGGCACGTTCGACGCGTGTACTTTCGGTTAAACTTGCCCCATGAGTCGGATCCCCACGACCGGGCTGACTTCTTCGATTGCCATCACCTGCAGCCAAAACCCTGGTGGCGCATGTTCCCGAAGACTGTCTCGTCGAGGTCGTTACCGGAAGGTCGTTGACGACCATGACCGCGGTTCAGCGAGACGAACGATGCTAGGGCAATAGGCGAGTTGTGATTTGACCGAGATGATCGCGAATCCAGCATCACCGAGATCAGAAGGAGGGTTTGGTCTGAGACGGAGACATGTGGATCAAGCAAAATATCCCTAGTTTCATCCCTAGTATTCGTCGGGAGCAAGAGTTTCGGGCGGTTTCTACCGGAGTGTAAAGGTCAACGTGTTCCCTGGTCAAGGACCATAAATGGGCAACATCGGGCACTAGCGGATATTACCGAATTAGACCTTCGACATCTTCGAAGGCACCGA
Organism: uncultured bacterium; assembly: GCA_965524675.1. Classification (GTDB taxonomy): domain Bacteria; phylum Actinomycetota; class Acidimicrobiia; order Acidimicrobiales; family SHLQ01; genus CALLQB01. Next base: position 4,629 of record CBERPN010000297.1, on the reverse strand, counting down.
ACAGATTCAACAACTGGTGATCGCACGGGCCATCTCGGGATTGCGTATCGAGTAACTGACATAGCAGGATCGCAGGCTGTTGGATAGTGGCGGTAGCCAACGGTCGACATGGTCAACTCGGCCGGATTTCCTGCCATTCGGGGTGTGGAGTCCTGGTCAGGGGTGAATCAGCTCGACGTGTCTGCCAGATGCGTTTGCTAGCTGTTCGAGGTCGTGATGGTCAGATGTGATGACCTCGTCCCCGTCTTGGGCGAGAAGGATGAGGGCGGCGTCGATCACATCGGACAGCTTCGCGTCACCCAGTAGTTGTCCCGCCTTCCTTCCTATCTGCTCGTCCAGTGGCCGCACATCGATACCGGCGAGCGCTTGAGACAGTCGGGCTTGGCGGGGCCCACCTCGCCAGACTTGGCCTAGTACCCCCGCGTGGGTCATTGGCACCTCGCCGCCGAGTTGTGCCGCCTTCAATCGGACCCACATCTGGCGCTCGTTCCTTTCGAGCGCAACGAGTGCTCCGGCGTCGAGCACGAGGCTCACGCTGACTTTGCCTTGCCCTGGGCATGGCGTCGCTGACCGCGAACGACCGTCGCCCGCTCGCGGTCGAGGCGCTGTTGTGCGGCGATCTCCTCAGCTGTAATTTCGCCGAACTTGCTTTCGAAGTCGGAAACGGCTGCGGCAAGGAGCCGGAGTTTGCGATCGCGGTGAATCTTATCCTCGAGGGCCGCGCTCACCCAGCCGCTCACCGAGTCTGCCTCACCTGATTCGACGGCCTGCTGACCTGCCTGAATCAACTCGGGGTCGACGGTCACCGTCAGCCGCTGCTTCTTGGTACTCATACCCTAATGGTAACATAAGTATGATCAAGTGCATATCGACAAAGGTAGGCATCACTCCCACCCCGATCGGAGCTGAGCCAGTGTCTACCGGCTCCCGGGCGCTTTATCCTCTCGGTATTAGTGGAATATTCCACTAATACCTAGTGGAATATTCCACTACATTGGCTATGGTTGAGTGATGGAACTTCTTGGGCGAGGTCTAGGTCCGCGCCTTGAACAACTTGTCTCCGAGCATCCGGTGGTAATCGTTGAAGGCGCGCGAGCAGTCGGCAAGACAACGCTGGTTCGTCAACTAATTGACCAAGGGCAGATGCGAGGGCGGTTTGTTTCACTGGATGACGAACTCGAAATAGCCAGAGCCGATCCGCAGCGCTGGTTATCATCGCTGCCGTTTGGCTCGGTGGTCGACGAGGCTCAACTCGTCCCTGGACTTTTGCTTGCTGCCAAGAAGCTGGTCGACCAAGATCCAGCTCCCGGACGGTTCCTGCTTACTGGATCAAGTCGTCTTCGAACCGACTCGCTCGGTGGGTCCGATGCGCTCGCTGGCCGGTCGGTTCGAGTCCAACTCCACCCGCTCACCGTTGGTGAGCGGGGCGGCGAGCCGGTGTCGCTGTTGGCGCACCTGATGAGCGGATCGGTCGACGGCTGGCAGTCTTCGCTCGATCCGGACGAAGTCATCGAACGCGTCCAAAAGGGTGGAATGCCAGGCGCCATCGGTTTGTCGGAAACCGGACGCGTCGACCGGTTCGGGTCGTACGTTGATCGGTCTGTCGGAGCCGCAATGACCGGCGGCGCACGCCATAGCATCACAATGAGGCTTGTTCGGCACATTTTCTCTCAGTCCCCGATGCCCGAGAACTCTACCGAGTTGGCCCGTCAGCTCGAAGTGAGCAGGGATACGATCTTGGCTCACGTCGACCTGTTGGAGGAGTCGTTTCTCATCTGGCGTCAGCGAGGGTTCTCTGTAGGGGCCGCAGGTGAAATGAAACGAGCGCAGCTCGTGGCCTTCGACTCGGGAGTCAGCTCCGCAATGGCGGGTCCTAGTCGAGACGAGGACTTTGGAAGTCGACTCGAGACCTTTGTGGCTAACGATCTGCGCGCCCAGGCATCATGGCAGCCGCCAGACACGAAGCCGTCTATCGGTCATTGGCGCTTCAAGAACCGATCTGAAGTCGATCTCGTCCTACAGTTCCCGTCGGGCGACTTAGTAGCTATCGAGGTGAAGGCGAGCCGGTCACCGTCTCCATCGCATGTCAAGTGGTTGACGAGTTTTCGCGAGCGATATCATCAACCCGGCCGTCGAATTCGTACTTACGTCTTTTACTTGGGTGATAGGTGCGTGCCGTATCTAGACCACTGGTTCGTGCCGGTTGGCATGCTGGCAGGTGGATAGGCCACAGCACGCTAGGCGACGATGTTTACCATCCGGGTAGGCGGGAATGCTTCGCCTACACAACTATGCGAATGTTGGGTCGCCACCTGGTAGCGGTTGACGGTGGAGGTCTTTCAGTCATCGTCAGATGGCATGCGTCCGACGTTCAGTCCCTCGAGGAGGTTGCTCGCGGCGGACTTGGACCGGAGAACATGAAGGGCCGCGTGTTGCCCATACCGCGAAATGATCTCGTGTTCGCGCTCGGGCTCTGAGCGGCGCTTGCGCCAGATACGCACGGCAACTCCCCACTCATCGCGCAGCCTTCGCCAGGCTGAATCGTCACACCCTTCGGGCATCTCGCTGCCCGACCTTCTCACGCCTCGCAAGAGCGCACGTCCTACGCATATCGGCCACGGCGTGTTCAGAACCACGATCGTGTCCGCCCGTTCGAGGCGGAGATCGAGCGTCTCATGGTAGTTACCATCGGCGATCCACGCATCGCCGGCCAGCACCTGGCGTTGCTTGTTGCGCCACTCGGCGTCCGTGGGTGCAACCCAACCGGGCTTCCAGAAATGAAGGTCGAGGTGAATTACCGGCAAGCCGGTCCTCGCAGCGAGAGCGCGCGAGAAGGTGCTCTTCCCGGACCCCGCCAGCCCGGTCACTACGATGCGTCGGCCTAACGCAAATGAGGCATCACTCATCCGCGTCAGTGTTCCTCAAGCGCCGTTCGTGGGCACGCATATCACGCATCGTCGAAGCATAATCCTCCCGACCGGAACGGCCGACCGGAATGCAATGTCTGTCTGTCGAAGGGAAACCAGCGGCGAACCTGATGGCGGTGGTTTGGAATGCTGGCTGGCTGTCATAGACCGCTACTAGACTGACGATCGTCACTCGGTTGAGCAGGGAGGTGTTGTGATGGATGATGAGCGATTTACTCGTAGTCTGTACTCCGTTGCCGAGGCCGCGAGGCTCGTCGGTATGCATCCTTCGACCCTCGATACCTGGGCTCATGGTTACGAACGTCGCCCGAAGGGGCGCCCCGCCGTCACTCAGGGCCCCGTTGTCACCTCGCTAGAACGGGCTCCCGGAGACTCCCTTAGCATCCCGTTCGTCGGGCTTGTCGAGGCGACCGTTGTTCAGGCTTTTCGACAAACCGGGTTGCCGATGCAGCGCATCCGTGGGGCTCTCGACGTTCTTAACAAGCAAGGCGAACTCGGTCATGCTCTAGCGTCACAGCAGCTCTACAGCGACGGGGCTGAGGTGCTTTATGACTATGCGAAAAGTTCCCACGACAAACAGCTCGGCCTGCTGACCATCGTCAGCTCTGGACAGCGTGTTTTTCACGACGTAATCAGTCACTACCTGAGGCGAATCTCGTTCGAACACACGTGGGCCAGCGAACTCATATTGCCCGTAACCGAGCGCGAGATTCTTCGCGTAGTTCCCGAGATCGAGGGTGGCGACCCACTGTTCATGAACGGTGGTGCTCCGCTGTCGGCGGTGCGCACGAGATACGTCGCCGGAGAACCGATTACTTCAATAGCCCGCGACTACCAAGTTCCGGCTGACGAAATCAAAGAAGCGCTCGATGCCATCTGGCCGACGCAGCAAGCAGTCTGAGCCGGCCAAGCCGGTCTTCTTTTTGGATCGCGGACTCGGGCGGTACCGATTATCCGCGACCACGCCAGCACCCTTCGCCGGACGAAACTTCGCGTGTTCTCCTTGAGCAACGCCAATCTGACCGGACCACAAATGGCTGAGCGCTTCGACCGTCACTTGAACCGCATCGTGCAGCGAGCGGCGAAGTCGGGTCCGTACGTCTACGTGGTTGGAAGTGAACGTCTCGAACGGCGCTGGCCGCCAGCCTGATCAGTCACCGATAGCGTCGGTTCTAGTGGAGAATCCCACTGGAGATCCTCGATTGAACAACGGAGAGCCGTCGCCGAGACCAGCGCCAGAATTAAAGAGACTCACGCTACGCGACGATGTTTACCATCCGGCCGGGTATGACGATGATCTTCTTGGGGGTGCCGTCAGCGAGTGTTCGGGCAACGTTTTCTTCCGCTAGGGCTGCCGTCTCGATAGTGCCCTGATCGGCGTCGGCGGCGACGGTAATGCGGCCGCGGACCTTGCCGTTCACCTGAACCGGGTACTCGATCAACTCGTCGATGAGCATGGCCGGGTCAGCGACGGGAAAGGGTTCGTAGGTGAGCGTGTCATGGTGGCCCAGCCGGTTCCAGAGCTCTTCGCATAGGTGTGGGGCCAACGGGGCCAGCATCAGCACCATTGGTTCTAAGACCGATCGCGGTACGGCATCAAGCTTGGTAACGTCATTGTTCAACTCGATGAGCTTGGCGATGGCGGTGTTGAAACGCAGGTTGCTCATCTCGGTGGTTACCGCATCGATGGTCCGGTGCAGCG
>CBERPN010000296.1:0-5639 GCA_965524675.1 uncultured bacterium | reverse complement strand
CTCGATCCAAACCTAAAGATCGAAGCGGCTCGTGTCATCAGTAGTTATACCTAGAGCAGGGTTACAGCACGGAGCCTCGGTCGGGGTCGGATCTGAAGCGTTCTGAGGCGACAACCGTTAGTATTACCCGATATCGATGCCGAGCTTTCTATAGGCCTGCGGCCACATTCCGTCCGAGTTCGACCTGCAGCTCGTCATCGAGGCGAAACATCAAACACCCGCGCTCGGCTCACTGCACACTAGATATGTTGCCACTCGGGTTTATTGGCGTATGCCTGACGGTAATAGTCGGCATGCAATAGCGCCTGGGCGGCGGGCTCGTCGATGATGATGGTCGCGTGCGGGTGGAGCTGAAGTGCCGTTGCCGGAACCATCGCGGTAAGCGGGCCTTCGACGGCGAGGGCAATGGGAGCGGCCTTGGCCTCGCCGGTCGCGATGAGGACGAGGTGGCGAGCCTCGAGGATCGTGCCGATTCCTTGGGTTAGGACATGCCGTGGCACCGTTTCGATGTCGCCATCAAAGAACCTGGCGTTGTCGGCTCGGGTTTCGTCGGTCAGTGTCTTGAGCCGAGTCCGTGAGCCGAGAGAGGAACCCGGCTCGTTGAATCCGATGTGGCCATCGCTACCGATTCCGAGCAATTGCAGGTCGATTCCTCCCGCATCGGCAATGAGAGCTTCATACTGCGGCGCGGCGGCCGCTAATTCGCTGCTCGCCCCGTCCGGCCCCGCGAGCGCTTGGGCGGGTAGGTCCACCTGGCTGGTGAACTCGCGCTCGATGAAGGCGCGGTACGTCTGAGGATGGTCAGTTCCCAGTCCGACGTACTCGTCGAGCAGGAACGCTCGCACATGCCCGAAGGTCAAACGCCCGCTGTCGTAGCGCCTGATGAGTTCCCGATAGGTGGGCAATGGCGAGCTGCCGGTGGCCAACCCCAAGACGGGATGTGCGAGATCAGCGAGGAGGAGTTGCACCGCATCGGCGGCAATGTCGGCCGCATCGTTGGGCTCAGAGGTGATTACGATTTCCATTGGTTAGCCAGGTTCTATAAGACCAACAGGAATACGGTGCCTTGCCGCTGCGGCGGCGTAGGCCACCTTCCCTGCACATATGGTGATCTGGACCTGCAGGTCTTGGTCGAGCAGAACGAGGTCGGCGATTGATCCAGGGACGAGTCGACCTCGTGTAGCGTCGCCGATCGCGTCGGCTGGGGTAGCGGAGGCGGCAGTCATCGCATCAGCGGCTGTGCAGCCTGTGAATTCGACTAGATTTCGTACCGCATCATCCAGGGTCAGCACGCTTCCAGCCAGCGTGCCCTCGCGATTGCGTACGGACTTTCCGTCAGAGATGATCACTCGCCCACCTAGTTGGAACTCGCCGGGCGGACACCCCATGGCTGCCACTGCGTCGGTGACGAGAACGATTCCAGAGGGGCCTTTCGCGTTCCACGCCGCAGCGACCGTAGTGGGATGAACGTGTACGCCATCGACAATGATGCCCGCGATCAACGACCGCTCGGCTAAGGCAAAGCCCGCCAAATTTGGTTCGCGATGGTTCAGCGGGGCCATTGCGTTGAAGAGGTGCGTGACCATCGAGACTCCCGCTGCAACACCTGCTTGCGCGTCGGTCACGGTAGCCATCGTATGACCAGCGGCCACCGTGACACCTCGCCGTGTGAGTTCACCGATCACCTGGCCGCGGCGATCGAGTTCGGGCGCCAGAGTCACCAACACCACCCCGCCGCTGCGAGACCAGCTCTCGACGACCTCAACTTCGGGAGCGACAATGTGTTCGGGTCGGTGCGCGCCCGCTCGCCGCTGGTTGATCATGGGGCCTTCGAAATGAAGGCCGATTGGCTCAGCCCCAAGATAGGACCTCGGCCGGTTTGTAAGCGCGGTGAGCGCTCGATCGGTGAACTCTGGCGGAGAGGTAATAATCGTGGGCAGAAAGCTGGTCACCCCGTGTTCGGGAAGGCGCCGTCCAAGGTCCCACATGGCGCCGGGATCGGTTAAAAGATCCAGGCCGAAGCCACCGTTTATTTGCAGATCGACAAATCCTGGTGCGACGATCAGCCCGCTCGCGTCGATAGTGGGGGCGCCGATTCCTTCGTTGGCTTCGCCGACCGATTCGATGGTGCCGGAGGCGACGGTGATCGTTCTACGGCAAAGGCCGTTCGGTGTGAGTGCTATTCCGTTCGCGATGGAAATACTTGTCAACATCGACCTCCTTAGCTCGCTAGCAGGGCCGCACCGATGATACCGACTTCCTGGGCAGGCCTTAGAAATGATGGGTTTCAGTGCTGACACCTTCGGCGATGCAGAGGGACCTTCGGCCCTTCGGTATCGCATTGGCCCGTTCTACTGTCGACCGTCCGAGGCGAGTTGATCCGACGACAACTCGGATGAGAGGTTCAGATCGAGGATGGCTGCGACTACGACCGACGAACTATTGATGGTGGCCAACAAGGAGTTCGACAAGCTGGCCAAGCTTCTCGATCAGGTCGAGCCGGAGCTAGCGCTCGTCAAAGATGATGACGACACTTCCATCAAAGACATCATCGGACACCGGGCCCATTGGATAGATCTCTACTTCGGCTGGTACGAGGACGGCCTCGCCGGCCAGGAAGTATTCTTTCCGGCCGAGGGCTACAAGTGGAACGACTTGAAGCGCTACAACGCTGACTTGCGCCGCGCCCAGGCTGGTCTCGGGTGGGAACCGACCAAGGCACTGCTCGTCGAGGCAAACGACCGACTCATGCACTTCATCACTGAATCTTGCGACGCTGACCTGTACGGCGGCCCGATGATTGGGGCGAAGAACGACTGGACGCCAGGTCGGTGGGCCGAGGCGGCCGGGCCGAGCCACTACCGATCGGCTGCTAAGTACATTCGAGGCCGGCTCCGCGGTTCGTGAACCGGGGCGATATCTGGGCGCTATGGCGACCACATTCCGCCCGAGTTCGTCTCCGAAGCCGTATTATCGGCTCATGACGCTGACTCCCGATCTCGAAGGTCGCGTGGCGCTGGTGGCCGGAGGGACCCGCGGCGCGGGCCGCGGCATCGCGATCGAACTCGGTGCGGCAGGCGCCACCGTCTATGTCACCGGCCGAACCACCTCAACATCGGCGTCGCCAATGCAGCGACCCGAAACCATTGACGAAACCGCTGCGCTAGTCGATGAGGCAGGCGGCACGGGCATCGCGATCAGAACCGATCATTCTCAACCAGCAGAAATCGAGGCCCTGGCCAACATCATCTCTACCGACCATAACCGCCTCGACATACTCGTCAACGACATTTGGGGTGGCGACCCGATGACCGAATGGGAGGCCCCGTTCTGGGAACAGGACCTCTCAAACGGCCTCGCCCTGCTGCGTCAGGCAATCGATACCCACCTCATGACCTCCTGGCACACAGCACCGCTCCTAACCGCCGACAGCCGAGGCGGCCTGGTCGTCGAAGTCACCGATGGCGTCTCCAGCCGTTACCGCGGGTCGTTGTTTTATGACCTCGCCAAATCCTCGGTGATCCGCCTCGCCGTCGCCCAAGCCGAAGACTTCCGCCCTCACGATGTCGCAGTCGTGGCCATGAGCCCAGGGTTCCTACGGTCCGAAGCAATGCTCGAGCACTTCGGCGTGAGCACGGCCACGTGGCGAGTTGCCATCGCCTCAGACCCGCACTTCGCGTTCTCCGAAACCCCCCATTACATCGGGCGCGCTATAGCCGCCCTAGCCGCCGACCCCAACAAGATGGACTACACCGGAACAGCCACAGCCACTTGGGAGCTCTACGACCGATACGGATTCACCGACCTGGACGGCACCCAACCCGACTGGGGACACCACATGCGAACCACCCTGAACCTGGAACCTTGACCGGACCAAAGCAGGTAGTCCATGCCGAGAGAACCACTAGCTAAAGCGGGGTGAGGGGGTTCCGAATCTAAGGTTGTCAGGTTCGGCGTCGGGGTTGGCGACGAGGACTTCGCCTTCCATCTGGTCGGGATCTCGAAAGAAGATACTGAGCTTGCGACCGAATTCGGTGACGATGTGGTCGGACGCGCCTTCCTCGATGAGGCGGTCGCGGATCTCGCTGAACGCGTCGAGGTTCGCTGCATGCAGGCCGATGTGGTCGATTCGTCCTCGCTCGAACATCGGGGTCTGGTGGTCGGCCTCGGTGTTGTCTTGGATTTCGAAGACATTTAGCTCGGTGCCTTGGGCAAGGTTGATGATGATCATACGGGGGCCGCCGGGATACTCGGGGCCGTCGCTTTCAATGGTCGCGTCGAAGACGTCGATATCGAACTGCTTGAGTTGATCGCCGTCATTGGTGATGGTGGCGACGTGGTCGATGCCTTGGAGAAGCATGGTGGTCCTTTCAGGTTGTTTCGCTGATGCAGCGACTGGCAGCGGATTCGATTCGCTGCAGATAGGTGATGAGGTTTTCGATTTCGGCGCGATCGAGGATTTGGTGGATGGTTTGATCGAGAACGGCGTGAAGCCGGGGAGCGAACTCGTCGACTGCGCGTTGCCCTTTGGCGGTCAGTATCACCGTTTTCGCTCGTCGATCTTTGGGATCAGCGCGGCGCTCCACCAGCTGGGCTTCCTCGGCCCGGTCGAGCATGCGGGAGATGTGGCTCGGGCTCAGCTGAAGTTGTCGACAAAGCTCGACGGCACGAAGTCGCCGTTGTGGAGCCAGTTCGAGCCGGACCAACAAATCGAGGGTGGTCGAGTCGAGTCCGGTGCCGGCGACCGCTTCGCTATCGATAGCCGCCGCCAGCGAAATCTGGGCTGCTAGGAGCGCACCGGAAGGCCGTAGTAGGTCGTGGTCGAGTCCGCAATAGTCGCCATCATGATCATCGCCGTCGCCCTGGTGGTGCCGACGTCCAAAGACCCCGAGTCGACGCCGCTCGACCCGGTGGGAGCTGTGCTCTCCATCATCGGACTCGTATCGCTGGTGTTCGGCATCATTGAAGGCCCCGAACAAGGCTGGACGACCGGCCCCGCTCCGATCGCCTTTGCAGTCGCCGCTCTCGGGCTGGGATTGTTCGTGGTCTGGGAGCTACGTAGCGAGCACCCGATGCTCGATCCTCGATTCTTCAAGGACCGCCGCTTCACGCTCGGATCGCTCACGATCACCGTGGCGTTCTTCGGAATTTTCGGGATGTTCTTCACTTTGACCCAGTTTCTGCAGTTCGTTCAAGACCACGACGCACTGGGGGCCGGCCTGCGCATTCTGCCCTACGGGCTCGTCTTGCTGGCGGTCTCACCCCGCGCAGCTGACCTCGCCGAACGCTTCGGTGCCGCCAAGGTGATGGTCGTCGGCATGGTCATCGCCGCCATGGGGTTCGCAACGCTCGCCACACTCGAGCCCCAATCGAGCTACCTACCCATGGCGGTCGGGTTGACACTGGCCGCCCTGGGGACCGGCCTGTTGATGCCGCCCGCAACAACGGCGCTGGTGACCTCGCTGCCACCATCCAAAGCCGGGGTTGGATCGGCGATGAACGACACCACCCGCGAACTCGGCGGCGCAATTGGAATCGCCGTCGTGGGTGCGCTGATGTCGATCGGCTACCGCAACGGAATCGACGACGCCACCGACGCCCTCGATGCTGCGGCCTCTGAAACCGCGGCCGACTCTCTC
>CBERPN010000295.1:0-5659 GCA_965524675.1 uncultured bacterium | reverse complement strand
ACCAGCATTGATTGCAAGCGCGGTCTGAGCAGCTACCAACCGTCGGGGGTTGATCAAACCAGCGGGTGCACCCTCGAACACAATCGGTCCGGAGTTCTCGCGAGGCACCTGAATACCGGTCGTCTCCCGCAACCACTGCTGGGTAACAAGGCGAACATCGGCACCCCGTTTGACGGCGTCGTCCATGTCGGTTTCTGCGGTATTCGACGAGTACGCGAGCCGACAGGCACTATGGAACTCAATCCCCGAGCGTTCGGCGATGTCGCAGTAACGTCCGATAGAACGAGTCGCCAGCTCCGACCAAATCGGGTTACTAGCAGTGATCCGGGTGATTCGCCCCTCGTCGTAGTGGCTGGCGAACGGGCCGTCAGACGCCTCATAATCGCAGGGTTCACCCGCACCGACAAGAGCAGTTGAGATTCCTGCTTCGGCCAGATGACGTGCCGCCGCACTTCCGATAAGCCCGCGGCCGACCACCACCACTTCGCACTGCTGAGTCATCACCGCACACTACCCAAGAGCCACCCGAAATTCCTGCCCAAATCACCGGCTAGCGGTCATTGCAACAGTAGTTTGCAGAACCGCTTTGTAATTACTGCCAAAAACACCGCCTAGCAGTCATTACGGCAGTAATTTCGGGGGGATGGGTGGCTGGTACTACCGTCCACACATGGGTCATCCGATTGACGAAACTGCGCCGTACGCCGACTTCGAAGGTTCGGTTGGCGCGACGGTTGCGCGATCGGAGCCGCATTGGCCAAACCGACCCGCCGCACCCGACGGCGCACCCAACGTTTTGGTCATCATGGTCGATGACATGGGTTACTCAGACCTTGGTTGCTATGGCTCTGAGATTGCTACTCCTCACATCGACAAGCTGGCTTCAGAGGGGGTCCGCTACAACAACTTTCACGTGAACCCAATGTGCTCGCCTACCCGTGCGTCGCTGCTCACAGGTCTCAACGCCCACGACGCCGGTATGGGGTTCGTCGCCGAGGCCGATCCGGGCTTTCCGGGTTATGCGATGGAACTCACCCGCAACTGCGCAACCCTTGCCGAGGTCTTTCGCGACAACGGCTATTCCACTTTCATGGTGGGCAAGTGGCACCTCTGCCGAGTCCAGGACAAGAACGCCGCTGGCGACAAGAACTCTTGGCCGGTACAGCGCGGTTTCGACGAGTTTTACGGAATCCTCAACGGGTTCACCAACTTCTGGCACCCCGATCGGCTCATCGATGGCAATAGTCAGGTGAGCATCGATCAATACCCCGACGATTACTACCTCACCGACGACCTAACCGATCGCGCGATCGAGATGGTGCGCAACACCAAAGCCGCCGCACCAGACAAGCCTTTCTTCCTATATATGGCACACCCGGCGGTACACGCACCTCTACATGCCAAGCCTGACGACATCGCCCGTCAGCGCGGAGCCTACGATCAAGGTTGGGATGCCGTTCGCGCCCAGCGCTTCGAACGCCAAAAGCAGTTGGGCATTCTTCCTCAGGCCAGATTGTGCGAACCCAACTCCGAAGCCGGTCATGAGGTCGACGCTTGGGACCAGCTCAGCGAAACACAGCGCTCGGTATACGCCCGCTACATGGAGGTCTATGCCGCGATGGTCGACAACATCGACCAGAACACCGGCCGGCTGTTGGCAGCAATCGAACAACTCGGCGAACTCGACAACACGATCATCTTGTTCACTAGCGACAACGGGGCATCGCGCGAGGGCGAGGAGATGGGCAGCACCCAGTACTTCCAAGTCTTGCCACCCAAGGTCGCGTATGCGTTGGACCGCGACTACAAGGCGCTCGACCTCATCGGCGGACCTCAAACCTTGCCGCACTATCCACGCGGCTGGGCAATGGCTTGCAACACCCCGCTACGGCTGTACAAGAAGTCGACCCATGCTGGAGGTCACCAAGTTCCCATGATCATGCGCTGGCCTGGCCGCATCGACGACGCTGGCGCACTACGTACTCAATACACCCACATCACCGATGTGATGCCCACCCTTTTCGACCTGGTTGGCATAGAACGCCCCGAGGTCCGCAATGGCCGGGTAATGAAACCGCTCGCCGGGAAGAGCTTCGCCAAGTCGCTGACCAACGAAAGCGAACCCCAACATCACGACCAGCAGTACTACGAACTCGGCGGCAGCCGAGCTTTTTACAGCGACGGTTGGGAAGCCGTAACCGATCATCGCCCTGCCACTCACTTCAGCGACGACCACTGGGAACTTTTCGATCTTGAGGCCGACCCATCCCAAACCAACGATCTGTCGACAGAGCAACCCGACAGGGTGACCGAGTTGGCCGAGGCCTGGGAAGTGGCAGCAGCCGCCAACCAAGTTCGACCGCTCGACGAAGGCTCCTGGTTAATGATGAGCCAGCGGCCACCATCTGACCAATCCTTTCACGGGTCGCTAACGGTGTACCCGGGAACCCCATCGCTCGAACATTGGCGCTCGGGTCTATTGGTGCAGCGCCGCGCCTGGACAGTCACCGTGAGCCTCGACTACCAGGCCGGCGATCAGGGAATGCTGCTCGCGCACGGCGATCAGGGTGGCGGCTACTGCCTCTACATCGAGGGAGGCCAACTGGCCTTGGTGATCAACGAGTACGGAACGATGCACACCATCAGCGGTGGAAAGGTTGCTGCTGGCACAAAGACGATCCTCGTCGAGGCATATAACCTCGAGGCGATGAGCTACGGAATTCGCCTGCACGTCGACGGGGTTGAGGTTGGTTCGGGACAGGCCTTTGAATACTTTGTAGGAATCGCGCCCTTCCAAGGGATCGACGTTGGAATCGACCGCCGTTCGCCGGTGTCGTGGGATATTCATCAGCGCCATGGCAACTTCACGTACACCGGAACCTTGCATTCTGCACACTGGGAGCCGGGCGAGGTGGCGGGGCCTAGCGGGGCCGCCCTGGTCGATATCCTTAAGAAGATCGGCGAGAAGTACGACTAAAACAACGAAGGAAGGTGGAACTTTTGACGGCGCCGGGCCGTCTCATGATGTAGTGACTAGCCAGCGCACCTCCCCAGCGACCGACCAGAAGCGATCGATCGCCGTCGCGATCCTCATCGTCGCGGCCCTGCTGGCCAGCGCCTGTTCCAGCACCACGCTGGCCACTACTACCGGCACCACGCCAGCTACTACAAGCACGACGCCGCAGACTAGCGAGCCCAGCGATGTCGTGGCTCCAACTTCGACTTCCACGACAATCCTCCAAGCCACAGACGTGCCGACCTTCGTCGACGAGAACGGCTTCAACGACCACTCCGTGCCTCGCATTGAAACCGTCGCTGACTACTTTGCACTGGCGCGATCGGGAGTTTCTAACCAGTCGGTCGTGAAGTTCTCGGTACCAGACCTGGTTGGCGGGTCTGCAGTGCACTGGATGGATAGCAACTTCTTTACTCTGCACGACGAGTGGTACTGGTTTCGGATTCTCAATGGGAAACGTGTTCCCGAAGTGAATGTCAAGCCGTTTGACGGACCAGGGTTCAACACCATTGCCGAGGGCTACCAATGGGTGGAAGCAAGCTTTCCATCGGTACTCCCAGCGGGCCTCGTTTGGGTCAATGGTCGAGCCGATGGAAAGCGGCGGCTCTACGCACCCAACTTCTACAAGGTCGCACTCGACGCCGAACCGCGCGAGTACGGCGTTGGTTCGCTAGTGCATTACCCAGCAAGAGCCGCTGACTCGGCCGAGTACTGGGTGATCGAACTCGAGTACAGCGACGATGCCTCGCCAACCGATATCGCGCACTTCTTTTCGCGGCTTGCGGCAACACTGCCCGAGTCGATCGCTTCTAACCTCTCGTGGGTCGTCCGGTCGCCGGTTCAAGAGCGAACAGCCACCACGATGATCGAGCAATCACTCGAATATGGCGACCGCATAGTTCACTATGGTGATCTTGTTCCGAGCGGTGAAGTTGCGGTCTACAACGAGGGAATCGCGGCGGGTCGCCTGCTGTATATCGGCGACGACGGAGCCGACATCAGCCAGGCAAAGGATCGCGACATCTTGGTGGTGGAGACGGTGCCCGATTGGCTGCCACCTGCATCAGCACTCATCTCATCGGCTCCCCAGACTCCGCTGTCTCACGTAAATTTGTTGGCTCGAAACCGTGGTATTCCGAACGCGTCGCAATCTGGAATCCTCGACGATGCAGGTATTCGCCAAGCAGCGCGAGTGCGAGCACCGGCGATCGTTCGGGCAAGCGGTACCGGCGAACTAGAAGTGATTCTTATTAGCGAGCGCGAGTACGCTCGCTGGGTTGAGCTCGGCGCGGAAGAATCGATAGCAGTTCCTCAGGTCAACACCGATTCGATGCCGTACACGGTCAACCTAACCGAGCTGGCCAGAAGCATTCGTAGCGACGACGACCTCGACGAATGGCGACCGGTCATCGGCGGTAAGTCGGCGGGAATGTTGACCCTGCTCGAAGCCGCCGGGGTGACCACCCCACCCAGCCCCACCGCGATCACGGTTCGGGCCTACCTGGAACACCTCTTCCTCATTAAGGACGAGGTGGCAGCGATACTCGAGGACGACGACTTCGAGGATCATGCCCGAGCCCGCTACCTTCTGCTCGAAGGTCTCGAACAATACGGTGACTTCTACGGGACCGATGACGATCCGAAGTTCTCAGCTGCCGAGTTCATGAACGACAATCCGCCCGGCACTTTGCTCGGCGACATCATCGAAGCCGGCGGCTTCATGAACGTGCTGCGCGACAAAGCCATCAGGCCAGCCGCCCTCGACGAGATAACTGCAATGCTCGAAGAGACCTATGGCGATTACAGCCAAACCCAAGGTCTCCGGTTCCGGTCATCGAGCTCGGTAGAAGACATCGAAGGCTTTAACGGGGCCGGTCTCTACGACTCGAATACCGGTTTCCTGAACCCAAGCGCGCAGGAAGAGGCCAAGGACAAGAAGAAGTCCGTCGAGAGAGCTTTGAAGAAAACTTGGGCCTCGTACTGGAGCTTCGAGGCATTCGAAGAACGCCGACGCGAACGTGTCGACCATCTGAGCGGTGCCATGGCCGTGCTGGTTCACGCCCGCTTCGACGACCCACTCGAGCTAAGCAACGGTGTTGCAACCTTTACGTTGTCGCCCGACGGGGCACCCGGCACGCTGTCGTACCCGGAGTCGGCGGTATCGATAGCCCGAATCAATGTGCAAGCAGGCGACGTAAGCGTCGCCAACCCCGATCCAGGAGCAGGCTTACCAGAGATCATCGAGGTGACCTTGCGCCTTGGCCAGCCCGCTTCGATTAACCGAATCGCCGAGTCGACTATCGCTGACCACCAGAAGGTGCTCGAGGACGTCGCAGTTCTTGAACTCGTGAGTCAGATCGAAGCAGCCACGTTGCTCTGGCGCGAACGCATCAACAGATCGCTTCCCTTTAGTCAAGAGATAGCCACAGTAACCCTCGACTTCGAGTTCAAGATGATGGCCGAAGGTTGGCCAGCAGCCACCAACGGATCCGACCAAGCTAAACGGCTCGTGGTGAAGCAGGCGAGAAGCCTTGACCCCGGTGTTCGAGGTATCCCTCAGGCGGTGCTGGATCTACCGGTGAGCCGCCAGATCATCGCCCGCGCCCGGCTGGTTTCTCGTATCGACTGTCCCCACGATGTCGA
>CBERPN010000294.1:0-5664 GCA_965524675.1 uncultured bacterium | reverse complement strand
CTCTTGGTAAATTTCGTTGCGACGATCCTCGTCGGTACTAGCCATCGATTCGAGAATTAGAGCGTCCCGACTCTCGTCGCACTTCTTCGGCCAGTTCAACGAGATTCCGCCAACCGTGCGACACATCAGCCAGACGGCATCGTCGTCGGGATTCACCGCACCAAACTGACGCCAAGTGACAGCATCGTAAAGACCGAACGCTGTCTCCTGGATGTGTTGGTCCTGTGGTAGCTCCTGGAAAGTTACGTTGAATGCCACGCTCCAGCCCTCGTCGAGAATCTCGGCGATGCGAGTCTGCACAACCGACGGGCCCGACCACTGAAGTTCCATGTTGATCTTGCCGTCGGTGCATGCGTCGGGAACATCGCCGCAGTACTCGGCGCCCAGCGCCACAGCGGCATCGGGGTCGTCGGCCTCCTGGGTAACGTCGGGGTTGTAGAAACGGCTCTCGGGGGTGAACATTCCGTCGGATGGCCGGTTGATTCCAAGGCCGATAAGAGTGTTGTAGTTGTCCCTCGGCGAGGCAAAGGAGAGTGCTTGGCGAGCTCGAATATCGTCGAAGGGAGCCTTCGAGGTGTTGAGCATCGCGAACGACTCATCGCCGGTGTCGTCGAGGAAGTTCTGGATGGTGTCGTCTTGTTCAGCCACGGTCTGGGTGGCCGAGATGACAGTGGTAATAAGCCCGTCGAGCCCGCCCTCGAGGAGCAGGTTGGCCCGAACGTCGGGGTCGGGAATCGGCATAAACTCGATGGCATCGAGATGTGCAACTCCGTTCCACCAATCGTCGTTGCGAACAAAGCGGGTTACGGAGTCTTCTGTGCGGCTATCGAAGATGAACGGCCCGGTCCCAACGGGGGCCTGGTTGAGAGTCGGGTCTTCGGCGGCGGCTGCTAGCCAAGTTGGCGAGGCGACATAGCCGAGTTGACCAGTCAACGCTGTCGGAAAGTCAGACCGCGAGTCCAACAGGTTAAAGACCACCGTTAGGTCATCAACTATTTCGAGCGCTCCGTCTTCTACCGCCGGGTAAAAGGGTGCAACGGCTAGCCCGACCAACGGGTCGGCGATGACGGTCTCGAAGTTTATTCGGATCGCATCAGAGTTGAGTGGTGTTCCGTCGTGGAACAAGATTCCCTCGCGAAGCTTCATCGTCCAAGTGGTGAAGTCGTCGTTGGGAGTGAACGACTCGGCGAGATAGGGAACCCACTGGTCGTTGTTATCGAACCGGACGAGGCTGTCGAAGACCTGTTGGGCCATTAGCAGGCCGGGTTGCGACAATGCCGAGCCGGTTGGGTTGATGCCGTCGACCTCGGCCTCTGTGCCGATTCGCAACGTTCCGCCGGTGACAGCCTCAAGGTCGGCATCGCCATCGCCGGAGGTGTCGGTCTGTATAGAGTCGTCCTCAGCGGGCTCGGTGGTTTCAGGAGTATCCGCCTCGGTAGTCTCCGGAGCATCGTCGTCGCCAGCGGGAGCCGTTGTAGTGTCGGTCTCAACATCGTCGTTCGTTGCGTTCGAGTCACTACTCCCCCCGCAAGCTGCAGCAAGCAATCCGAATGCAAGCAATATGGCCAAAAGCCTCAAACCGCGACGTCTCAACATGTACGTGTCCCCTCCAAAGAGAAACTGAACAGAAATAGCTGTGGCGACCAGAAGTGGCCACCACGAGTACAGGGTAGCTTGCAGTGTCCAGCATTGTGGCGCAAGTCACAGAGCACATTTCTGCGATCCCGTCACCCACAAAGCTCCTGACGGACCGTCAGAAAGACTAGTTTTAGATCATGTTCGACATTCTGATCAAAGGCGGAACTGTAATAGATGGCACTGGCAGCCCCGGCGAAGTAGCCGACGTTGGGGTTTCCGACGGCCTGATCGTCGCCATTGGACAGCTCGACCGACCGGAGCACTCAGCAGCAAAAGTAATCGATGCAACAAACATGGTGGTATGCCCGGGCTTCGTTGACCCACACACCCACTACGACGCGCAACTGCTGTGGGATCCGCACGCAACACCGTCAAATATTCATGGAGTCACCACGGCGGTAATGGGAAACTGTGGTTTCACGCTCGCTCCGGTTGGCAACGAAGCCGACGCCGACTACATCCGTCACATGATGGTCAAGGTGGAGGGCATGCCACTAGAGGCTCTAGAAAACGGCTTCACCTGGGACTGGAACACATTTGGCGAATACCTCGACCGACTCGAAGACAAGGTCGCCATCAACGTCGCCACCATGGTTGGCCACTGCGCCATCCGTCGAATGGTAATGGGCGACGAAGCGACCGCTGGCGAAGCTAGCCAAGAACAAATCGCATCAATGAAGCTGCTCCTGGCGGAATCAATTCAGGCGGGCGGACTCGGGCTCTCAACCACCAGATCGCATACTCATAGCGACGGCGACGGGAAGCCCGTGCCGTCGCGGGTAGCCAGCGAGGACGAACTTCTCCAGTTGTGCGAGGTTGTCGGCGAGCACGAGGGAACCACACTCGAGTGGGCGAGCAGCGGCTGCCTCAGCGGATTCGACGAGTCCGAGGTCGACTTGATGGCGAACATGTCGCTGCGCGCTGGTCGACCCCTCAACTGGAATGTGCTCACCATCGATTCCGGTAGGCCCGACGGGTACCGCAACCAACTGCAAGCCATCGAAGAAGTGCACGAACGCGGGGCGAGTTCGATAGCTCTGACCATGCCGGTCTTGGTCGGTATGAACATGAGCTTCCTGACCTTCTGCGGCTTGAACCTGATGCCCGATTGGGGCCCAATTCTCGGGTTGCCGATCGACGAACGGATCGAGAAGCTTCGTGACCCCGATGTTCGACGCTTCCTTGAGGAGCGGGCCGCCTCGCCCGACGCCGGGGTATTCTCGCGCCTCGCTGGCTGGGGCTTGTACGAGATCGGCGACACCTTCTCAGCCGAAAACGAGGGGCTCAAAGGAGCCAAGATCGCCGATTTGGCGCGAGAACGCGGGGTACGCGATTTTTACTGTCTACTCGACATCGTGTTGGCCGACGATCTTCGCACCGTGCTTTGGCCGGGTCCGACCGACGACGACCCGGCCAGTTGGAATATGCGCCAGAGCACCTGGCGCCACCCCCAAGTCATGATCGGCGGCTCCGACGCTGGTGCCCATCTCGACCGGATGTCGGGCGCCCCCTACACAACCTCTTGGCTTCACGACACGCTGCACGGCAAACAACTCAACACCATCGAGGAAGCAATCCACAGTCTTACCCAAGTACCCGCACGGTTGTTCGGGTTGCGAGAACGCGGCGAGATTCGCGAGGGGTGGCACGCCGACATAGTGGTGTTCGACCCTGAATTGGTTAACTCGGGCGATGTCGTAATGGCGAACGACCTACCCGGAGGTGCCGGGCGCCTGGTCGCCGACTCGACTGGCATTGTCCGGGTGTTGGTGAACGGCGTAGTCACCGTCGTCGATGGCGTGGCCACCAACGCGCTTCCCGGCACGGTCCTCCGGTCGGGGCGCGACACCGAAACCGTGTCGATTCCCGCAACGCTCTGATCGGGCCAATCAGGAACCGGACGACCAAGTCTCGATGAGCTCGGCCGCCGTGGTAACCGTCGCCAGCAACGCCAGTGTGTTGTCGATAACCATGTCGGCGTATGCCTGGGGAACTCCGCCTACGGAGTCGCGCGGAAGCACCACTTGGTAACCAAGATCGACGGCCGAGAGCACAAGTCCCAACACACCTACATTGACCGAGTTGCCAGTTGCGACGACGGTACGTATTCCCATGTTGCGAAGAAGTTGATCGAGCGAGGTGCTGGTAAATGGCGTTAGGCCGTGCAGCCTCGCCAACACAACGTCGCTTTCGTGTCCACGCAACTCGGGTATCAACTGTGCCTCATCGCTTCCGGTCGCGATGAAGGAGTCTCGACCAGCAGTGGCTGCCAAAAGGCGGCAGTTGAGCGCCTGGCCAGTTCGATCGGTCCGGCTCTCGGCGGTTGCGTGCACAATGCGCACGCCTGTCGAACGGCCAGCGTCGACGAGCGAGACAAGATTGTCGACCGCTCCGTTCGCCAACATCTCGTTGCGAAGCTCGGGCAGGATCGCCAAATCACCAGCGACGCCGCGCTGCATCTCCAGCGTGATGATCGCAGTATGAGCCGGATCGACAAGGGCGGCAAGGTCAGCGGGCATCACCGCACAATAGAACCCCAAACCAAGCCCGCCAATCGTTTTGCGGAGCTACTGCTGTTCTGCCCACCAGGCGTCGAGACGCGCCTCGGTCTCTGAGGGCGACAACAGGCCTTCGGACCGTTTGAGGGCGAGCAAGAACTTGAGCGCCTTGCCGACTGCTGGTCCCGGTGGCAAGTCGAGGTAAACCATGACCGCTTCGCCATCCATGTCGGGGCGTTCCGCAGCACGCCGATCGGCTTCGGCGAGGTCTGCTATGCGCTCCTCGAGCTCATCGACCGCAGCCTGAATACCTTCGGCCTTCTTCTTGTTGCGGGTAGTGCAATCGCAGCGAATTAGCTCATTGAGGCGACCGAGCAACGGCCCGGCCTCGCGGGCGTATCGCCGCACTGCCGAATCTGACCAACCGTCTGCGTAGCCCTTGAAACGGCCCGATAATCGCACCAGTTCGGTCACCGTGTCGACAGTCATTTCGTCATAGCCCATCGCAGCTAGCCGTTTGCGGGCTATTCGCGAACCCACGACCTCATGATGACGAAAGGTGACACCGCCATGCTCGAACGAGCGCGTCTTTGGCTTGCCAATATCGTGAAACAAGGCTGCCAGGCGGACGATGAGATCGGGGCTGGTTTTGCCGACCACCGCAAAGGTGTGCGACAGCACGTCTTTATGTTTGTGAATTGGGTCCTGCTCCATCTGCAACAGGGCGAGTTCAGGGACCAACTCGTCGAGTTCGCTGGAATTGGTGGCCGACCACAAAGCATCAGCAACATCGTCGCTGAGCAGAATCTCCGACAGCCGGTCGGCGGTAACAATCGTTCCAGTCATAAGGGAATACTCTATTGCTTTTCTCCGCCTCCGGCTCCGGCGCTTCGCTATCACCCGTCGCCTTCCAAACTCGCCCTCGCGAGCGCGACGGACTACTAGATCGCGTCGCTTGCTGGCGTTCCCCGGCCACGCAGGCCCTATTGCCTATCTCCGCCTTCGGCTCCGGCGCTCCGCTATGGCCCTCGGCTTTGTGAACTCGCCCTCGCTAGCGCGACGGGACTACTAGATCGCCCCACCTCCCTCCGGCGGGCTCAGGCTACGGGCTAGCGCTCTCCGTCATACAGCACTCCTGCCAACCTGAAATTACTATCAAAGTGTCCGCTCACCGATCATTGCAACAGTAATTACGGCAACGGAACCGAAACTACTGCCCTAATAACTGCTCACCGATCATTACAACAGTAATTTCGTCTCGGCTACGATGCCGGGCGTTGCGACGCCTCCGTGGCAACGGCCTGGCTGGAAGCCAATAATCAGGCCCCGCCCACAAAACTGGTACGGCCGACCGGTTCACGGCGCGGCAACGCACAACCCAAGAGTGTGCAACCCGCAGAAGCAAGAAAGCCAACAGGACCAAACAACCAGCCGCCAGGTAAACACCAGCCAGCCAAAAGGCAACCGGCACCACAGCACCAAGGCGCCACAATAAAACCAAAGCCAACGAGCGAGGGACGAGCGACGG
>CBERPN010000293.1:0-5666 GCA_965524675.1 uncultured bacterium | reverse complement strand
CGACCAGAACGAAATGAAGTTAGAGGTTCTCGCGCATCCAGGTGATCAGGTCGGCGAGGATCTGGGGATGCTCGGCCTCGTTGAGAATCTCGTGCTGTAGTCCGGGGTAGGTGATCCGAACCGAGCCAGGAACATCGGTGAGGATCTCGGAGTAGCTGGGCGGCACCACCCGATCTTGCTCGCCGTGCATTATTCGTAGCGGCAGATCGATTCGGCCGATCTCGCTGTTGGCCGCAGCCATCGCTTCGAAGATCTCGTTTCCCATATTCGCGGTGGTGGCTTTAACTCGAAGTGGGTCGGCATCGAACGCGGCACCCACCTCGGGATCGTTCGACAGCAACGAGCCCTCGATCTCTCCGGGGATCCGCAGCCGAGGCACCAGCTTGGACAATATCGGTGCCCCTTTTCGTTGCCACGTCGGAACCACGGCTCCGAGCGCCGGGCCGCTGAGGGCAGCAATATCGGGTTGAGGGTGCGCGCTCTGCAAATACCGGGTTGAGATGAGGCCGCCCAACGAATGGCCAAATAGCGCAACGGGCACACCGTGTTCGCGTTGGCGAGCGATCGGCTCGACCAGGTCGGCGGTGAACTGGTCGAACGACTCGATGTGTCCGCGGGGTCCGCCCGATAGCCCGTGGCCTCGATTGTCGGGCGCTAACACGTCTACCCCTGCGGCGGACAAAATCTCGCCGACATGTTCGTAGCGGCCACCATGTTCGTTGATTCCGTGTACGAGAACCATCGCGCACCACGGTTCGTCGGCCACCCATCGGCGCCGATATTGAGGCAGTCCGTCGGCGGTTGTCCCCGATTGCTCAACGCTCATATTTGTGATGCCTGTCCGTCTCTCATTAGTTGATTACTTGTGGATGCAAGTAACCGAGAATCTATGACTGGCCCTGCCAAGGCGGAGTTCTCGGTTGGTCGAATAGGACATCGTAGGGTTCGCCTCGGATCGCTGCGAACGCGGGCTCGACCCAGTGGTCGGCGCCCGCCAGTGGCTGTGGTAGATCGTCTTGGGCGAAGAAGCCGACATCGCTTGTTTCAAGAGGGTGCCCCTTGAGTTCGCCGCCAACCGCTCGGCAGACAAAGACGACCGAGTAGAGCGGTATGCGGGTGAAACCAAGCCGCAGACCGTCGAGCACGGCCAGCACCCCGGTGACCTCGACATCGATACCGGTTTCTTCTTGGCATTCCTTCACCGCAATTTCTGCTGGTGAGTAGCCGACGTCGGCCCATCCCGTTGGGTAAAGCCAGACACCGGAATCGGCTCGTTCGATAAGGAGGATCTCACCGTCGTTGTTGCCGACGATCGCACCTACTGTGGACTTTGGTGTGACGTACCCGGCGACGCCTTGGCCGACCAGGTTGAACCACTCGGTCACCAGCGTTTCACTATCGAAGGGGGTTGTGGCCTTCGACCGGATCTCCGCCGCGACTTCAAGAATTTCTTCGAACCGTTCGCGCTCGTACAAGTTCTCGGTGAACCCGAGGCCGGTGCGAGCTGTGGCGGCAAGCGTCTCCCCCCAGCGGATCAGATCGGCCTCGGTGGCAGGTTCGACCGGTGGTTGAGTTGCGTCTGGCACGAACTCAGCGTAACTGACTCGGGCCGTGCCCCTTAACTTGCGAGTGAGTACAACACGGCACGCTCGATCTCGGAGAGTACTGCTGGGTCGGTGATCTTGTCGCCAGACGTGGTACGCACGTAGAAGGTGTCGACACCGTCGTGCATGAGGGTCTGCACCTTTGCTCCGACCACATCCATATCGAACTGCAGAAACGACCGAACGATTCGGTAGAGCACACCGATGCCATCCGGGCAACTCACCTCAATGACCGTTGCAACCCCCGATATCGAGTTGTCGATAGTGACACTGGGCGATATCGGCTTAGCGGTTCGAGGCCTATTCACGCGATAGACCGATGCTCGCTCGGCGAGCCTTGCTGCTATCGCTAGACCACCCGACAGCGCAGTCTCAAGGTCGGCGATTACCTCTGGCCAGGGCACTGAATTTCCATGCTCATATGCAACGCGGAAGACTTCGAGCCCTATTCCGGTTTCGGAATGAACCGATGCCTCCAAAATGTCGACACCATTAAGAGCGAGCACTCCGGCAACCTGAGCGAAGAGCCCTGGCCGATCGGCAGCAACCACTGTAAGTGTGTTGCCAACAGCTGCAATGTGTTGTCGCCCTTGTTCGATCAGCAGCAGATGTTCTGCTGTGGGGAAGGAACTGTCGACCACTTCGTCCGGCTGGCCACCGAGTAGAAGATGGGATGTTCGCTCGACCAGGGTTGCGACGAGTTCGGCCTTCCAACTACCCCAGGCGGCTGGACCCGTCGCGATCGAGTCGGCTTCGGTGAGGCAATGGAGTAGCTCGAGCAGCTCGACGGTTTCAACCTCATTGGCGACGTGACGCAAGGTGCCGTCATCGTCGAGGTCGCGCCGGGTGGCGACGTCGGGCAGTAGCAGATGGTGCCGGACCATATCGACAAGAGCTGTTGTCTCGTCTTCGTCGAAGCCCATTCGCGGTGCTATCGACGCGACTAGTTCGACGCCGACTTCTGTGTGGTCGCCCGGGTAGCCCTTGCCGATGTCGTGCAACAATGCCCCGAGCACAAGCAGGTCGGGACGGTCTACCCGATCGGCGAGCGCAGCAGCCTCGGAGGCAGCCTCGACCAGATGGCGATCGACTGTGAACCGGTGGTAGGCGTTTCGTTGTGGACGGCTTCGACACGGTTCCCACTCGGGGATGAGTTTTACGATTAGTCCGACTTGATCGAGAGCTTCCCAGACCGGAATGGCCGCTTTTCCGGTGAGGAGCAGATCTGAAAGTAGGCCGCGCGCCTCATCTGGCCATGGGTTTGAAAGCGTGGGGGTTTCTTCGGCGAGCCGGGTCAGGGTTTCTCGTTCGATAAACGCCTGATGGGTTGCAGCCGCCACTGCGACCCGCAGAGGCGCGAGCGGGTCCAAGGTGGCGTGGTTACGGCGGTCGAGGTGCACACGTCGATCTTCCAGAATCACACCAGGCGCGACTTCACGGGGTTTGCCGGCTCGAAGTCGGCGGCCCCGCAACGAGCGGTGGATCCGGTTGAACACACCATTGCTAGTCCACAGCACCGAGCGGCCAGCGGCGGCAACATCGGCCATCAACGCGTCGGCGTCGCTATAGCCGAGCTGTGCCGCCACCTCGTCCTGGAGTTCAAGAAGGAGTTTGTTCGAAGGGCGATCGGTGATGCGGTGAAGGGCTACTCGAACATCGTTGAGTTTCTCATACGCATCGTTTAGGCCAGCTAGATCGACCTCGGGGATCCACGGCTCGGTGGTTTCTGCCCATCCCATCGCGTGAATATCGCGCAGACCGCCGCGAGATTCCTTGATGTCGGGTTCGAGCAGGAAAGCCAACTCGCCATGCTCGGAACCTCGTTGCCGCAGCTTTTCGTACAGATCCGCTAGGTAGCGTTTGTTCGACTTCGACCACTGGCTGTGGGCGCCCTCTAGCAATTCTTTGGCCAGTGACTCATCACCAGCAATGACTCGTGCTGAGAGAATCGAAGTGGCCGTGATGAGGTCGTTGCTCGCAAGCGACAGCGTGTCGGCCACGGTGCGTACGCTGTGGCCGAGCTTTAACCCGTAATCCCAGATCGGATACCAGATTTCCTCCGCCAGGGCTGCGGCATCGACGGTCTTGCGGTGTAGCAACACAACATCGATGTCGCTGCGGGGCGCCAGCTCGCCGCGGCCATATCCGCCGAGGGCAACCAGAGCGACCTCGCTTTTGACGGTAGACGTTGCGGCGATCGCCGAGTCGAAGATGCCAGCCAGCCACCGGTCGGTAGCAGCGGAGAGCTCGCGACAAGATTCGACACCGTTCGACTTGGGTCTCGCAAGGACGCTGGCGCGCTCGTTTGGCACTGCATCGTTCACCGGACGAAGCCTAACGGGCGTGAGCAGTTGCTTGGCTCACTATGAGCCAGCGGGTGAAGCATCATCCACATTGGTGCCAGCAGGGGGCAGACTTTCAGCCAACGTATAGAACTCTCTTTGAGACCGGTGAGTTTCAATCTCACCCCTACCACATAGAGTGATATATGGCTAGTCGGCGCGAATAGCAACCCGTCGACCTCCACTTCCCCACACACCCAGAGGTAGAAATGAAGTCAACGTCATCGTTACGGCGGCGCCTTAGCGCTGCTGCCGTCTCAACCACACTTGTGGTAACCGGTCTCGGCTTTTCTGCCGGACCCGTTTCCGCACAAGCCACGACCGCCTGCGGCGACGCACCCCAGGGTTACAATGTAATCGAGTCCAACGCAGCCGTGATCGTCGGCACCCCTGGCAACGATTACATCTGCGCGGGCAACGGCGCGAACGATATTCAATCAAAGGGCGGCGACGACATCGTCTTTGGTCGCGGTGGCGACGACACCATTAACGGCGGCTTGGGAGCCGACACGATCGATGGCGGCAACGGTGACGACCTCATCAAGGGTGGCAACAAGAAGTTTGCCGACATCTTGAACGGCGGGCCAGGGGACGACACCATCCGCGGTCTCGGCGGTGCTGATCAGATATCTGGCGGCGAGGGAGCCGACACCATCCAAGGCGGCGGCGGTGGCGACACGATCAACGGTGGCCCCGGCAATGACTTTATTAAGGGCAAGCCCGGAAACGACACCATTAATGGCGACACCGGCGATGACAAGATTCAAGGTGGTGGTGGTAAGGACACCATCAACGGTGGACCCGGCGCCGACAAGCTGGTTGGCGGCAAAGGCAATGACTTGCTCGACGGTGCCGACGGCGACGACATCCTGCGCGGCAACGACGGCGACGATCGCCTGTTCGGAAACGCTGGTGCCGACAAACTGGTCGGCGGAAACGGCGACGATGAACTCAATGGTGGCTCCGATACCGATACCGCCAACGGTGGCCCCGACACCGACGTTTGTACCGCTGAGACCGTAAGCAATTGCGAGAACGGTGGCGGAGCGGACTCCGATGGCGATGGCGTTCTCGATGCTACCGACAACTGTGTCAACGACGCGAACGCTGATCAGGCGAACAACGATGGCGACGCCGAGGGCGACGTATGCGACACCGACGACGACAACGACACCATTCTCGATGGTGTCGACAACTGCCCGACCGACGCAAACACCGACCAAGCCGACGCTGATAGCGATGGCGATGGCGACGTTTGTGACTCGACGCCGGGTACCGACGACGCTGATGGCGACGGAATCGTCGATGGTGCCGACTCGATCCCCAACACCAAGTTTGAGGTCGACCCATTCGGAGCTGTCAAGTCCTCAGGTGGCTGGAGTCCTGATGGTGACATCACGGTAGTAATCGCTGGTGGCGACACCCTCGACTGCCGGGCCAACGCTTCGGGCGACCTCGGCGGCAAAGACATTAATGGTGACTTCATTGCGAGCGGTTGCACGATTACCAACCCACCGGCTGCTGAAGGGGCACTCATCACGGTCACCGACGTAGCCAACGGTGCTGTCAAGACCACGACGATCTCGACCAAGGTCGACAAGGTCACCCGTTGGGACGACGTTGTTACCGGAACCGCCCCAGCGGGCGCATCGGTATCTGTAAAGCCAGAGGGAACCGGAGCCGGTTGTGCAACACCAGCCAATGCGTCGGCCGATGGCTC
>CBERPN010000292.1:0-5695 GCA_965524675.1 uncultured bacterium | reverse complement strand
GCAATAACACTCCATCCCGACCGTTTGCGAGCGTCGGAGCCATCGATCTCGATGACGACCTCAAGTCCGACCACATCAGCGATTGGACTCTCAGGTTCGCAACGAAAGGCGATGCCCTCACCATCCCAGACGTAGTTGATGGGGAAGAGCTGTACCGAGCCAGCGGCGCTAAACGCAACCCGTGCGATCTCTTTTGATTCGACTAAACGGACACACTCGGTAAGAGGAATTATCTCAAGTCCGGTCACCTCGTCGGCGTCAGGCATTGCCAATACTCCTGTAATGGGTAGACGAACCGATCGGCGGATCGGGCCCGCCACCACGATTTCTAACTTTTGGCAACGTAGCTAACTAGGGCCTTCGGTCATGTTCACTTCCACTGAGATGATCGCCAGCGAGTGACCTTGGCCCCTGTTTGGCTGCAGGTTTGAGAGGTCAGGCTCAGAGTGTGGCGAGCCAGCCTGTACAGGGGGCCGCCGACTCTTGGGCACCGGCTCACTTTGAAACGAAGGAGAAACGAATCCATGTTTGAACGAATTCTCGTGCCTCTCGACGGCAGCGTCGGCGGTGTGCTCGCACTACGGGTGGCGGAACGTTTGGCCGATATCTGTGATGCGGAACTTGAGGTGATCTCGCTATTGACGCTTGGCGACGATCTCGATGATCGGCAAAGGGTTGTCGACGAGCAAACCGCATCGTTGCATCACCGGTTCCGCACGGTCGTCTACTCGGTTGCGGATGAGATTGCCGACGAGTTTGCACTGGAGGAAAACACGTTGGTGGTGATGAGCACCGCAGCGAGACCGCGGGCCGGAGGAATAATTGGAAGCACGGCCGAGGATCTGCTGGGTTTCATCCATCAGCCTGTGCTGCTGCTGGGTCCAAAGGCAGAGATGAGCCAAGACTGGCCCACCGGCCCAATGTATGTCTGCACCGATGGTTCGGACTTCGCGGAAACGATTTTTTCGGGGGCCGCCGAGATGACCAACGTGCTCGATATGCACCCGTGGATTCTCACGGTCGTGGAGCCGATGGCGCTACCGAAGGGCGTTAGCGTGGGCGCTGAGAGCAACTATCCGGCAGGCGTCGCGCGAACCCTCGGGCGAATGATGGAGCGTCAAGTCGACTTCGATGTGCTTCACAACGATGATCCAGCGTCCGCCATTATCGACTACGCGACAAATGGCCACGCCGGCATGATCGCGCTGGCCACCCACGGGCGCACTGGGCTACGTCGCCTAGCGATGGGAAGTGTGGCGATAAAGGTCGTTCACGAAGCCACCTGCCCGGTTCTGGTTAGCCATCCCAAGATGGCGGTCTGAACGCCCTAATTGGTCTCGTCGCCCGGCAAATAATGCTGGCGGATCAGTAGATCCTCCACCTCAGGAGTGCTGTCGTCCGGCTGCGACACCTCCGATGAGTCGGCTATCTCTGGATCCTCGTCCTCTAAGTAGTGCACTACTTCACCGGGCTCCTCAGACGGCTGCTCGCGCAGAGGTATCGGCCCATCAGAAGTCTCGATATGCATTGCGGCATCTTCCGCGGGCTGCTCGGGCTCTTTACGGAGGTCGTCGTCGGGGAAGAACTCCCAAGGAGTCTCTGGTAATGGCGGAGGTTTTCCTATGTCGCTCATCAATTAATCATCGATCCGGCGACGCCACTTAGACAGAGACTTCGGTCCCTGCTTTTGGCCGCCGCTCCAAGCCTAGCCACAAGTCGACAGCGCTAGTGTCCGGTAACGATGTGACGGGCAGCGTCGCGTAGGTCGTGCACCACTATGCCGACATCGTGCACGACTCGCTTACTGTCCACGTTTGCTAGTGCGAGACTCTCGGTCACTTGGTGCCACGCGCTGCGACTTCGCTGAACGAGCTGTTCGATGTCGTCGCGCGCCTCCATCCGGCCGAGTGCGGCCTGAACTCGGAGGTCGTCGACGCTGCCTAGCCAGCCTCGGACCTGTCGTTCAAGCCGATCGAGTTCTGGGTAGAGATCGGGGAAGCTGACGAAATGAAGATCTGACTCGAGGCTGTCGAGCACCCTAAGGAGCGCGTGAGTGACTTCGATGGTGTGATCGGGATCGGCGATCGAGAGCGAGCCGCGAAGTTGTTGATTTCTTGCGCTGATCGTTCCGAGATGTAGTCGCGTTCTCTCCTGGTCTTCGGCAGTCGCGGTGTCGAGCCTTCGGTCGAGTTGCGCTATGCGACGATCGACAAGGTCTAACGCCGCCAGCGGTGTTTCGGTGGATTCGTCGTGGGTTGTCGGCATCTTCGTCCTCCAGCGAGCGATTGTGCTTAGGAAATCAGCTGACCCCAGCGGCGCCGACAGCGCTAGGGCCTTCGGTCCTTGCTCCACTATTAGTGGAACGTCTTACCAGCCGCGGGCCGCGGGACTTCGGGCCCTAGCGATCAGCGCACAGAACTGGTGAGACTTGAGTATGAGCGTGCTCGACTTCGTTTCAGGATTCCTCCCGCTGACGGTACTCCTACTGGTCGGCTGGACCCTCGTTCGGCTGGTCGGTTCTCGCAAAGACTCGACTTCGGGCAATCCAGCGGTGTCGGTTCGCCGGGCGGTTCTGTACGGCCTGCTCTTTATCGCCATCATGGTGGCGATGCAGGGAGTTGTGACCCTTGCCCAGCAACTGATCGATCGGGGTGAAGGCACAAACTCTGAGATTGCCGGGGCGGCGGCGTTCGTAATCGTCGGAGTTCCGGTTTCTCTATTACTTCTTCGGGTGGTCGTGCGCCGCCTGCGCACCGATCCCGACGAGCCCGACTCATTCGCGTGGACCTTCTACCTAAACCTCATGCTGCTCACCACATTGGTTGCGGCGATGGTCTCGACCCAAACGGTGCTGCGTGGTCTGTTTGGTGGTGATGGTTCGATCGAGTTCGATTTGGCAGGGTTTGTCGCCGCGGCGGTATGGGCGTCGATCTGGGCGGGTCACTGGTTTGTGCTGAGGCGAGTTTTTGGCGTCGGCGGCGACTTTCATCTCTCGATCGGCAGCATCGTCGGACTAATAGTCCTGACTGTTGGAGCGGCCGGCGTGATCTATGTCGCTGCCGATGAGCTATACAGCCTGATCACCGACGACGTCGACCGCTTCCGTCGTGGTCCAGAGTTCGGCGGTTGGGCCGCCACCACAATCGTCGGGGCGGTCGTGTGGTCGTGGTACTGGATTGCTCGCTACCGGTCGTCGCCGCGTTCCCTGCTGTGGTTTGTCACCGTCGTGCCGATTGGATCGCTAGCCGGGTTCGTCGCCGCGGTGGTCGCATTTACGTCGCTGTTAATCGTCGTCGCGGTGTGGGTCCTCGGCGACCCGAAATCAAGCGAAGCGACTCGCCATTTCGATTCACTTCCAGGATGGTCGGCGGCATTGATCGTCGGGTTCGTGACCTGGTGGTACCACCGTGCACAACTAAGGGAACGGGGCAGTGAACCGGAGCGCAACGATGCGGTGCGATCCTATGACTACCTCATTTCGGCCGCCGCCTCCGTGACGGCGGTGCTCGGAGTAGTGCTGCTGACCGCCGAGGCGCTATCGGCGGGGTCGACCGACCCAAACCGGGTCATCGCCGGGGCCGCGATGGTGGGCGTCGGCATGGCGCTGTGGTCGTGGTCGTGGGGTGCCTTGCGAGCTGAGTTGGCTGTCCACCGACTGGCGGAGTTGCAGTCGCCACTTCGGAGGGTCTACGTGTTCTCGGTTCTTGGTGCCGCGGCGGCGGCATCGCTCTTGGCCGCCGTCCTAGTGTTGGCGAAGGGGCTCGAGGACCTCCTTGACAGCAACCTTTCTCGGTGGACCGTTCACGACAATCGATATGCGGCAGCGGTCCTGGCGGCAGCATCGGGAGTGGCGTGGTTTCATGGTCGGATCTATCGATCCGAACGCGATGACTACGAGCCAGGCACCGCTTCGGGTGAGCCGGAGCAGCAGAAGCGAGTAATTCTCGTGACACCCGACGGCGTCGAATTGGCCAGAGACTTAGAATCGACTGCCGGGATCTCAGCGGTGGTGTGGCATCGCAATGACGATGTTCATGCGCCGGCGATCGACCTCGAGCTGCTCGGCCGACAGATCGCTGCCCAGCCGGGAGCTGATCTGGTCGTTTTAATCGGTGATGACGGTCCGCTGATCATTCCCGTGGACGGCGAATTCGTCGAACAAGGCTTCGGTGACCTTCGGCCCTGTCGCTAGAACCAGAGAAATGGCGAGCATATGGATATGAGCAAATGGGTGTTTCGATTCGATGAGATCGATGCTGCGCAAGCCTCGGTTGATGGCGATTGGGAGGCGACTAGGGGTCTGCTGGGAGGCAAGGGCGCCAACCTTGGCGACATGACCCGCATCGGGGTGCCCGTCCCGCCCGGATTCACCATCACCACCGAGGCCTGCAACGCCTATAGCTCGGCGGACGGAGTTCTACCCGAGGATCTCTGGAAGCAGGTTCTCGACTCGATGACACACCTCGAGGAACTGACCGACAAGCGGTTCGGTGATCCGACCAGACCGCTGCTCGTCGCTTGTCGATCCGGGGCAAAGTTTTCGATGCCGGGGATGATGGACACCGTGCTCGATGTTGGGCTCAACGACGAAGTAGTTGCGAAAATGATCGCGTCCGGAAGCGCCGAGCGGTTCGTTCTCGACTCCTACCGTCGGCTGCTCCAGATGTTTGGAGCGGTGGTTCTGGGTGTCGCAGACGAGGCCTTTGAGTCGGTTCTACGAGCGCGGCGCGACGTCCGGCACCTCGCCACCGATGCAGAGCTTTCGGTCGAAGATCTGCAGGACATGATCAGCTCGTTCAAATCAATTATCGATCGCCAAGCCGCCGAACCCTTTCCGAGCGATCCTTTCGTCCAGCTGCGGATGGCTATCGAGGCCGTCTTTGAGAGTTGGCGGGGCAAGCGAGCCTACGACTATCGCGTCGCGGCAAAGATTCCCCACGATCTAGGCACCGCGGTGAATGTTGTGGCGATGGTCTTCGGAAACACCAGCGACGACTCTGCAACCGGGGTCGCCATGAGCCGTAATGCGACGACTGGTGCGCCCCGGCTCGAAGGCGACTTTCTTATCAACGCTCAAGGCGAAGATGTTGTGGCGGGAACCCGCCCTACCCTGCCCATCGCCGAGTTGGCCAAGGTCATGCCGGAGGTCGCGACTCAGTTCGCCGACATTGCAACCCGCCTTGAGCAACACCATCGCGATATGCAGGACATGGAGTTCACCGTCGAACACGGAAAACTGTGGTTGTTGCAGACGCGTTCGGGTAAACGAACCGCTCAAGCAGCGGTTCGGATCGCGGTCGATCAAGCAAACGAAGGATTGATCTCCAAGCGAGAGGCGGTCGCCCGAGTCACCCCCGAGCAGATCGAATTCTTCCTGCATCCACAATTCTCCGCCTCGGCACTGGCGAGTGCCAACCCGCTAACTACCGGGCTCAACGTGTCGCCCGGAGCAGCGGTTGGGGTCGCAGCATTTGATCCCGATCTAGCCGTGCGGTGGGCGGCCGAGGGGCGAGACGTTGTCCTAGTACGACCCGAGACCAAGCCCGATGACGTACATGGAATGCTCGCCGCGGCCGGAATCCTTACCTCCAGCGGCGGGCGCACCAGCCACGCCGCTCTGGTTGCGCGACAATTTGGCAAGCCAGCCGTAGTCGGTGCTGACGAGATCGAGATCGATATCTCCGCTCGTTCCTTC
>CBERPN010000291.1:0-5718 GCA_965524675.1 uncultured bacterium | reverse complement strand
GGCCAAAGTCCCCGTGCAAGAGGTGAGGTTGATGAGGCGGCGACCGCCATAGTTCGTCGAGCAGTCGCTGGATTCGATCGATGGCTTCGACCAATAGGGTGCCGTGTCGTGATTCGTGGGTTAGTACGCGATTCTCCGAATGAAAGTACACCACCCGGTCAGCGCGAACATCGGTCGCCATGGACGCGAGAGTGTCCGATCCAGCGTGTTCGTGTAGCTCAGCCAGTAGCACACCGGCCGCCGTCATCGATTCGGCGCTTAGTCGTTGGGTGAGAGGTACACCTTCAACCCATCGAAACATCGAGCACGTGCGGGGTTCCGGTACCCCTGAGTGATCAAACACGGTATGGCTCGCCCCGTCCGTGGTGGCGATGTTCACGGGCACAACGAATCCAGAATCGGCTAGGTCGCGGAGCCAAGCTGCTTCGACGTCTTCTACTCCGGGGGGATGGATTCGACACGCATCACCGACTCGTAGCACGCTTTGTTGGCTCGAGTGATCAACACGAAACACCGAGTTGAACGAACTCATCGACAGTCGGCGGATAGCGGGATCGGTCACTCTGTACTCTGATTGCAGGCCGTCGAGAGCAAGTTGTCGAATGCGCGCGGCCTTTCCTCGATCGGTGAGATCTGAGAAAGGCCGCTGCATCATCTAAGTCTGGCCTCTATCACCACGCCATGAGGAGCAATACCGATCGCAATGAAGCCCCGGCGAACGGTTTCTGCCCAAATCACGATGTTGGGGTAGACAATACTGAACGTGATTCGCAGAGTTCCAAGGATGACTTAATGACCGACAACACGGACCAGACACCCGACGACCACCCCGACCTGCCCGCCCGGATCGACGCGGCGACCGCCATTCGACGCTTGTCGCACGCCATCGTGTCGCACCGTGCCGACATCTCCACACTTCATCGCATCGCTTCGGCCGCAGATCAGCTTGCGGTACAGATTGAAGCGCAGCCGTTGAGAGGGCGTCTCGATGAGATGTTGACGAATCCACGCTTTGTGAAGGCGATGGATGGCGGGTCCTTGGAGGGCGTCATCGAGGACGGTGCGTTTGTCGATCTGTTTCACGACTCGCCAGTGTCCGGATCGGCGAACCCGTTAGGTATGGGGCTAAGGCTTCGTCGCGATGCCAACGAGTCGGTTGGCTCGGTGATACTTGCGGCCGGTTGGGAAGGCGCACCCGGACGGGCCCACGGGGGAGTGGTTGCGGCATGTGTAGACGAGACGATCGGCGGGCTGCTACCAATTATCGGCACCATGGCCTTCACCGGCGAACTCAACTTGAGGTATAGCGCTCCATGCCCGCTAGCGACTCCAATCGAGTTTCGTGCCCGATTGGTCAACCGTGAAGGTCGCAAACTCTATATCGAGTGCACAGGTTCAAGCTCTGAGGGTGTCTTCATCGAATCATCGGCGCTGTTTATCGCCGTCGACCCCAGCCAATTGGCCTCGATGGCTGACCAATGAGTACAGCCATCAGCTCGGCGATTTACAATCAATCCGTTCGGTGTCTTGGCATTTTCGTGCGAGGGTTGTGGGCATGAAAACGATCGGCCTGCTGGGCGGGATGAGTTGGCAGAGCTCGATCGAATACGAGCGTATGATCAACGAGGGGGTGCGCGCTCGGCTCGGAGGCACAGCATCGGCCGACCTGATAATTCGTAGCTATAACTTCGCCGCTATCGAGGAGTTGCAGACAGCTGGCGATTGGGATGGTGCCGGTGCGCTACTCGCCCGCGATGCTCAATACCTTGAACGAGCCGGTGCCGAGCTGATTCTGCTGTGCACCAACACGATGCATGTGGTGGCACCGGCGATCGAAGCGGCCATCGGTGTTCCATTCCTTCACCTCGCCGACGCCACAGCTAAGGCCGTGGTCGCCGCCGAGGTTCAGACCGTGGGTGTTCTAGGAACCCGTTACACGATGGAACAAGATTTTTACCGAGGTCGCCTCGAACAACATGGGTTACACGTGATCGTCCCAGACGAACCCGACCGCACGATGGTGCACGATGTGATCTACAAAGAACTCGTACAGGGGATTATCACTGAGGACTCCAAGAACCAATACCTCGAAGCGATTGCCGCTCTGAAAGAACGGGGCGTCGAAGGCATCATCGCTGGTTGCACCGAGATCGAGCTGCTAGTGGGCTCCGAGGATGTGCAGGTTCCGTATTTCGCGACGACCCGGCTTCACGCCGAGGCGGCGGTTGTGGCGGCCCTTTCGTGAAGCACAGGCTCTTGGTTCGGCCGCCAGAAATAGAGCAGGCCAGCGATCCAGATTGCGTTGAAGATAGGAAAGCCCGATAGCGATAGCGACACGACACCGGTCGCGGTATAGAAGACCCCGGCAGCGAGATCAATCAATTGGATTCCGATCATTACGTCGACCCAAAGGCGGTGGCGTTCGGGCTCGGACGAGATGTAGATCATCGCTGCGCCGTACGCCAAGAACCTGCCCGCGAGCATGGCTAGCGGATAGAAGACGTCGTCGTCAGGCACGGAGTGCCCCATGGCTTCTAGAAGGAAGGCTGGCGCGAATAGGTACATGATGCCGAGAACGATCTGGATCGCTCCGACAACCCGTAGCAGTGCTTTGAGGTTTCTCATCAATTTCTCCTTGACGTAGGTAGTTAGTGAGTTACCATACGGAAGTAACTTCCCTTTAGGAAGTAGTTACCTTTTGGAAAGTAGGGACCCCGGTGGAGAGTTATCTGGGAATAGAGGGATGCGACGGAGAATGTCCCGTAAAGAAAACTGCTGAGTTGATCGAAGGCCGCTGGACAACGCTGGTAATACGCGAGCTTCTACCGGGCAAGAAGCGATTCTCCGAGATTCAAAGGGCGCTAGAGGGGATTAGCCCCAAGGTACTGACGGCCCGATTGAGATTGCTCGAACGGCGCCAAGTTCTGACCCGAACCGTGTTCGCCACAGTCCCTCCCACCACTGAGTACGAGTTAACCCCTTTGGGTCGAAGCCTTGAAGCGGTGCTGCTAGCGATGGCCGAATTTGGTGAGCAACTACCCGACCGAGAACCGGTCGTGAAGTCGGCTTGAAGACTGGCCTGTCGCGATGTTGTAGTCTGGGCATCTGGCGGCTTGTCACGCCAGACCATTGCTTCGGCGCCCACACCGTCGATACCGCAAGGTAAAGGGGACCATCGAGTGCTCGACAAGGTCTTCAATCCTACTGAATGTCCTCGCACATCGCGGCGAGTGTGGGTAGCCGATTCGCTGTGCGTTGCGACATCGGAAGTAGTGGTCATGACACAACAAGAATCTTTCAAACGTCGAATTCGCGAGCGCATGGAAAGAACCGGTGAGCGTTACCTTGTGGCCCGACAGGTCCTGATCGAACGAGCCGACAGTGACGGCACTCGCACGTGGGTGGGTGAACCAGAATCGAGCGAAGAGTCCGTTCGGGCGGCAACCGGGAAGGGCTGGGAGCAGTGGTGCGACCTAATCGACGGTTGGTCGGGCAATTCCGCTGGGCACACCGCAATTGCCTCGTACTTGCAGAGCGAGCATGAGGTCGATGCTTGGTGGGCTCAGACCGTCACGGTTGGCTACGAACGAATCACTGGCCTGCGGCTGCCCTTTCAAAGACCCGATGGAACCTTCACAGCTAGCAAGTCGCGGCTGGTATCGGGGGATACCGATTCTCTGCGTACGATGCTGCTCGACGCGACTCATCGTGTCGACCTTTTTCCTGGGCTCGACACCGAACTCAGGTCGCGTCCGCAATCCCAAGCGATTCGAGTATCGATTGGCCCTGGCGTAGCCCATATTGCGTTGATCTCGCACCCAGATGGACGAACAAAGGTAACGATCGCCCACGAGCAATTACCCAACTTCGACGACGTGGCCGAGTGGAAGTTCTACTGGTCAGAATGGTTAGACGCGATCGACGAAAAATGAAGTAGCCGCGAGAACTCGACCAGCCGATCCATTAGAGACGCGTGATTAGGGACGTGTCTGACACCAGAAAATGCGGTATCGAAGTTCTTGTGTGAGCTGAACACCGTGGCGGTGTTCAGCCCACAGAATTTCTGTGAAGACTCTGGGCGGCGGTTTAGTAGTCCCGTCGCGCTAGCGAGGGCGAGTTTGTTAGGTTGAGAGTGGTAGCGAAGCGCCGGTCGTTCGCTTCGCTCACTTACCAAGTTCTGGCGCTAGGGCGCCACAACGTTGGGCGTAGAAAAGGGAACCAGTGAACGCAATACTTGATGCCACCGCACAGGCAGGGTTGATAAAATCTGGCGAAGCATCGCCACTCGAGTTGGTCGAGGAGGCCATTGCACGGATCGAGCGAATCAATCCTGAGATCAACGCGGTAATCCACCCTCGCTACGAGGCGGCGCGGGCTGAGGCGGCTGCTACCCAGGGCGATGGGCCCTTCGCTGGTGTACCGTTCGTGGTCAAGGACCTCGGCTGCGCGATCGCCGGAGAGCCACATCATCAAGGCTGTGAGGGGCTGAAGAAACGCGGCTTCGTTTCGACGGCCGACTCCTATCTGTATGAGAGGTTCCGTGCGCTGGGTCTTATCGCCCTCGGTCGCACAAATACGCCTGAGTTCGGATCGACTATCACCACCGAGCCGCTCGCCTACGGGCCGTCGCTCAATCCATGGAACCTCGCACACTCCACCGGAGGATCTAGCGGAGGCTCAGCGGCAGCGGTTGCGGCAGGCTTGGTCCCGCTAGCTCACGCGAACGATGGCGGCGGATCGATTCGCATCCCGGCAAGCGAGTGCGGTCTGGTCGGCTTGAAGCCAACCCGCGGGCGAGTCTCCCAGGGGCCCGATCTTGGTGAGGCGTGGGCCGGATCGACAATCGATGGAGTGATCACCAGATCGGTGCGCGACACCGCCACAGCGCTCGACGGCATCTGGGCTCCCGGTCCCGGTGACCCTTACTATGCGCCGCCACCGTCGCGGCCGTTCTCCGACGAGGTTGGCGCCGACCCCGGTTCTTTGAAGATTGGTTTGGCGCCCACCGTTTCGGGAGGCACGACCCACCGCGAATGCGTCGAGGCCGTCGAGGCCGCCGGTGCACTGTTGGAAGGCCTCGGGCATCGGGTAGAGGTTTCCCAACCTGACGCATTCTGGGACGAGGACTTCCAAGGCCAATTCATCACCATCTTGGCCGGTTCATCTGCGTCCGACATCGACGCCTGGGCCAACCTCACCGGCGGGCCGTTCGTCGAGGGCGATATTGAACCAGGAAACGAATTCTTCGCCGAGATGGGTCGAGCCATCTCGGTCACCGACTACTTGGCTGCGGTCAGGTGGACCCATGCCTGGCAACGTCGCCTGGCCAGCTGGTGGCACGACGACGGATTCGATGTGCTCGTGACTCCGGTAATCGCCACCCCACCGCCCGAGATCGGCTATCTGAGCGATCCGGAACTGGGGTTGGAGCGGGTTACCGAAACCCTCCTGTTCACGGCGCAGGCCAATGTCAGTGGCCAGCCCTCGGTATCGCTGCCCCTTCACTGGACAAGCGATGGGCTACCCGTCGGCGTTCAGTTCATGGGACCCTACGGCGACGAGGCCATGCTCATCCGCTTAAGCGCACAGCTAGAGCAAGCCCAACCCTGGGCGGATCGCACACCGCCACTATTCGCAGTCTAAATCCGTTCTGGTCGGGGGGGGGGGGCCCAGGTGGGGCCCCAGCCCCCCCCGGTGGGGGTTGGGGCGCCGGTGTTT